>NZ_JAHBAY010000011.1 GCF_018499875.1 Kineosporia corallincola
GGGGGGGGGGGGGGGGGGGGGGGGGGGCCCGGGGGGGGGGGGGGGGGGCCCGCCGCAACGTGGAGGCGCTGGGCTCGCGGGTCGAGCTGCGCCCCGGCGACGCCGTGCGTTCCGACGAGCACCTGCTGGCCGATCTGGTGGGCGCCGTGGACGTGCTGGTGGCCAACCCGCCCTACATCCCCCCGGACGCCGAGCCGACCGAGCCCGAGGTGCGCGACCACGACCCGGCGCTCGCATTGTACGGGGGAGGGGACGACGGCCTGGCCGTGCCGCGCGGCGTGGTGCGGGCCGCGGCCCGGCTGTTGCGCCCGGGTGGGCTGCTCGTGATGGAGCACGCCGACGTGCAGGGAGCCGGTGGCCGCGCGCTGACCGCCACGCCGGACTGGGTGGACGTGAGCACCCAGCGCGACCTGACCGGACGCGACCGGGCCCTGGTGGCGCGGCGCGCCTGACACCGGCGTTCCGGAAAAGGCCCGCTCCCTCATTTCGTGATGGATCGTGAGGGTCAGCGGATCCGGTCGAAATCCCCGGCCTACGGGCTCCGGCACATTCGCGAGACCGGCCGATTTCCCGTTCCGGGTATTTCCCGCGGGCCCGGCGGGAATTCGCGGAAACATCGATCTGGCGGGCGGCGGGGGAGCGGGCGGGGGTGCACTGGAATGCTCCGGCCTGATGCCATAGAGCGCCCAGCCGGACGCCGGGTGTCACGAATCGGGCCAATCGGTCGGCCGGGCCGCCGGTGATGCACGTGGCGGGCCCAGGTAGTGCCACACTCGGGGGGTGAGTGTGCGTTTCGACTGCGCCCTGGAGGTCCAGCGTTCGCGCGGGATCACCAAAGCCGCCGACGTCGTCGCGGAGGGTGATCTCGTGGTCCTGCCGACCGACACCGTCTACGGCATCGGCTGCGATGCCTTCGACGCCGAGGCCGTCTCGGCCCTGCTGGCGGCCAAGGGCAGAGGCCGGGCCATGCCGCCCCCGGTGCTGGTGCCGCACGTGCGCACCCTCGACGGCATCGCCGCGGGCATCACCCCCGACATCCGCGCTCTGGCCGAGGCGTTCTGGCCGGGCGCACTGACCATCATCACCCGCTCCCAGCCCACGCTGCGCTGGGACCTGGGCGAGACCAACGGCACCGTGGCACTGCGCATGCCGTTGCACCCGGTGGCCCTGGAACTGCTGGAACGCACCGGCCCGATGGCTGTCTCCAGCGCCAACCTCACCGGCCACGACGCCGCCCTCACCTGCAAGCAGGCACAGGACATGCTCGGCGACTCGGTGGCCGTGTACCTCGACGGCGGGCCGGCCGATCTCGGCGTGGCCTCCACCATCATCGACTGCACCGCCACCCCGCCCCGGGTGGTCCGGCAGGGTGCGGTCGCGCTCGACGACCTTCGCTCGGTGGTGCCGGGCGTCCTCGGGCTCGGCGAGACCGCGCCCTCCGACACGGATGCGGAGTCTCACGGGTGAGGGGTTACCTCTTTGTCCTCCTGGTCGCGGCCACGGTCACCTACCTGACCACCCCGGCCGTGCGGCGGCTCGCCCGCCGGGTCGGCGGCGTCACGCCGTTGCGCGAACGTGACGTGCACACCGTGCCGATCCCGCGGCTCGGCGGTGCCGCCATCTACTTCGGCATCGCGATGGCCATGCTGATGGCCTCGCAGATCCGGTTCTTCGAGGGCGTCTTCACCGGGCGCACCGCCTACGTGGTGCTGCTGTCGGCCGGCGCGGTCTGCCTGCTCGGCGTGCTCGACGACCTGTGGGAGCTCGACGCCGTCACCAAGGCGGCCGGCCAGGCGCTCGCCGCCGGCATCATGGCCTGGCAGGGCATCCAGCTGGTCTCGCTGCCGATCTTCGGCACGTTCATCCCGTCCCGGATGATGCTGATCTTCCTCACCGTGCTGGCCATCATGGTCACGATCAACGCGGTGAACTTCGTCGACGGGCTGGACGGCCTGGCCGCCGGGATCACCGCGATCTCCGGCGCCGCGTTCTTCGTCTACTCCTACCTGCTGGCGCGCGACTCCTCGCCGAGCGACTACGCCTCGCTGGCGTCGGTGATCACCGCCGCCCTGGTCGGTGCCTGCGTGGGCTTCCTGCCGCACAACTTCAACCCGGCCCGGATCTTCATGGGCGACAGCGGCTCGATGCTGCTCGGCCTGCTGATGGCCACCTCCACGGTGGCGATCACCGGCACGGTCGAGCCGGCCACGCTGGAACAGGCCGCCATCGTGCCCGCCTTCCTGCCCCTGGTGCTGCCGCTCGCCGTTCTGGCGCTACCGCTCATCGATCTGCTGCTGGCCATCCTGCGCCGCACCCGGGCCGGCAAAATGCCCTGGCAGCCAGACAAACTCCACCTGCACCACCGGATGCTCAGCCTCGGCCACAGCCACGCCGGTGCCGTGCTGATCCTCTACTTCTGGACGGCGACGGTCGGTTTCGGCGTGGCGCTGTACTCGCTGCTGTCGCCCGCCCGGGCCACTCTGATCGGTGGTGCGGCGGTGCTCTGCGCGCTGATCCTCACCGTGGGCCCGCGCCGCTGGCGGCAGATGGCGGCCACCGCGGTGCCCGGCGGCCCGCGCATCACCACTCCCGGTAGCGGTCCGCGCACGGCCACCGTGGTGGTCCCGGCCGAGCCGGACCTGCCCCGCGCGGCGGCCGACCCCGACCTGGCCACGGAACCCGGCGGCACGACGAAACCCTCGGCACGGCAGATTCGTTCACCCAAGGCGGCCGACGGCCGCGCCGGAGACGACCTCTCGGACACGCACCGTAGCGGCGCCGGCGTGAACTCCGGAATGAACGGATCGTGAACATGTCTGACCCTCATCGGGTCTCGCGCGCACCGGAACCGGTCAGCGCTTTGTGGCTTGCGGCACTTCTGCCGGCTCTTGTGCTGGGCGGCCTGACAAGTGGGGGCGCTTTCCTGGTAGGTCGCGACGAAGGTCTGTCCGCGCTGGTGGGTGTCGGCCTGGCGGTCACCGCGCTGTGCCTCACCACGGTTCTGCACTGGCAGATCCGGATGACCGACCCGTTCATGGGCATGGCGCTGGCCCTCACCACGTACGGCCTGGTCATCGCGCTGATGTGGGCCGCCTACCTGTCACTCGGCGAATCCGACTGGCTGGTCGGGCCCGCCACCGCGTTCGGTCTTCTGGCCGGCACGCTGGGCTGGGCCGGAGGTCATATGCGCGGAGCGCTCAAGCTGCGTCAGCCGGTGTACGACGACAGGGATACGCCTCGTTGATCCGTTCGGGTGTCTTGTAGATCACCGCGCTCCGGGGGGCAAGAGGCGTATGAAGGGGGGTGGGCGCAGAACCGCCCTACATGACTGATAGTGTCAAGGCAGATGGATGACGAGTCGACCCTGCTGAGGGCACCCGCCATAACTGCGGTGTGCCTGTCAATAGGTCCCGCCGGCTACGAGCTGTAACGCCCGAGCCCGTCCTCCCCCTGAACCTGAACTAGTACCACCCCGATCTGTGACCCTGCCGCTGTGAGCCCTCGCCGGCTGAATGGCTGCACCCCGCAACGAAGCATTGAGTCTTGGAGGAGCGACCGTGATGCACCTGGCCGCCGGTGGCAGCGAAGGCTACGTGGCTCCGGACACCTATGAGTTCTGGCAGCCGCTGATCGGGGACGGTGCCTTCGCGCTCACCCGCTCGATGGTCGTCTTCGCCGTCGTATCCATCCTGATCTCGGTCGTGCTGCTGCGCATCACGTCGAACCTCAAGGTCGTGCCGGGCAAGGCGCAGTTCCTGGTCGAGGGCACCTACGGGATGGTCCGCAACGGCCTGGCCCGCGACATCATCGGCGCGGACAAGTTCCGGCCGTTCCTGCCGCTGCTGTTCGCGCTGTTCACCGTCGTCCTGGTGAACAACCTGATGGGTGTCTTCCCGTTCATCACCTTCCCGACGTTCAGCCGGATCGGCTACGCGATCGTGCTGACCGCCATCGTCTACTTCACCTACCACGGTGTGTGGATCAAGAAGATGGGCGTCGTCGGCTGGCTGAAGAGCTTCGTGCCGCACGGCCTGCCCACCTGGATCGTGCCGTTCATGTTCGTCCTGGAATTCATGACGTACGTGATCACCCGGCCGCTGACCCTGGCCCTGCGACTCTTCGGCAACATGTTCGCCGGCCACTTCATGCTGCTGATCTTCACCTTCGGTGGTGAATACCTCCTCTTCCACGGCTCCGGAATCCTGCCCGTCACCGGTGCCCTGGCCTATCTCTTCACCCTCGTCATGTACGGCTTCGAGGTTGTCGTCCAGTTCCTCCAGGCGTACGTCTTCGTGCTCCTGACCTGCGTGTACATCGCCGGTGCCGTCGCCGACGAGCACTGATCTTCCGCCGGTGCCCGTCGTCGACGCGCACTGACAACTGTCTGAGCCTCCCTCAGGCACAACCCCGAAAGGCAGGAAACTGCAATGACCGGCAACATCGCCTTCCTCGGCTACGGCATCGCTGCTATCGGTCCGGGTATCGGTATCGGCCTGATCTTCGCCGCGTACATCAACGGTGTGGCCCGCCAGCCGGAGTCCCGCAGCGTTCTCCAGACCATCGCCTTCACCGGCTTCGCCCTCACCGAGGCGCTGGCCATCCTGGGTCTGGTCTTCGCCTTCCTCTTCAAGTCCTGACCTCTCCCACCACGGCCTGACCGGGAAGGAGGGTGACCATGAACGCGCTACTGCTCATTGCGGCTGAGACCGAAGAGACGCACGACCAGGCGACCGGCTGGGGCACCAAGCTGCCGCTGATTCCGCACCCGTCGGAAGTCGTTGTCAGTCTCGTCTTCTTCGCCATCGTCTTCTGGGTGATGAAGAAGTACGTCGTGCCGCGTCTCGAGGCGGTCTACGCCGAGCGCACCGCCGAGATCGAGGGCGGGATCGAGAAGGCGGCCAAGGCTCAGGCCGAGGCTGCCGCGGCCCTGGACGAGTACCAGGCCCAGCTGGCCGAGGCCCGTACCGAGGCCGGCCGGATCCGCGAGGAGGCGCGCACCCAGGGTGCGCAGATCATCGCGGAGATGCGGGAGCAGGCCCAGGCCGAAGCGGCCCGGATCGTCGCCTCCGCCCAGCAGCAGGTCGCTGCCGAGCGCCAGCAGGCGGTCGTGCAGCTGCGCTCCGACGTCGGTGCCCTGGCCACTGATCTGGCCTCGCGCATCGTCGGCGAGTCCCTCGAGGACTCGGCCCGTCAGTCGCGGGTGATCGACCGCTTCCTGGACGAGCTGGAGCAGGCCGACACCGCCCCCACCGCGGGCCGGGTCTCCTGATGGCGGCGCAGGTGCGGATGCAGGGGCCGAGCCGGGCGGCACTCGCCGCCGGGCAGGACCGGCTGGAGCTGCTTCTGGGCTCCGCCGGTACCGACGCGGCCCGGTTCGCGGAGGACCTGTTCGGGGTGACCGACCTGGTCGCCTCCAACGCCGCCCTGCGCCGGGCCCTGACCGAGTCGTCCCGGCCGGCCGAGGCCCGCGCCGGGCTGGTGGCCCAGCTGCTGGAGGGCAAGGTCTCCGGCCCGGCCCTGGACCTGGTCTCCGGACTGGTCCGCACGCAGTGGTCGGACTCCTCGGACCTGACCGAGGCGCTGGAGAACCTGGCGGTCTCCGCCGAGCTGTTCAGCGCCGAGCGCGCCGGGCGGCTCGACCGGGTGGAGGACGAGCTGTTCCGGTTCTCCCGCACGGTCGCCGGTGACGTCACGCTGCGGGACGCCTTCGCGGTCCGCACGCCGGGCGCCGAGCGCAAGCGGCAGCTGGTGGCCCAGCTGCTGCGCGGCAAGGTGGCCCCGGAGACGCTGCGGCTCGCCGTCCAGGCGGCGACCGCGCCGCGTGGCCGCCGGGTGGAGCAGGTGCTGGAGAAGTTCCTCGACGCCGCCGCTGCCCGACGCCGCCAGCTGGTGGCCGAGGTGATCGCGGCGACGCCGCTCACCGAGACCCAGCGCACCCGGCTCAGCAGCACGCTGCGCCGGCTCTACGGGCGCGACATCCGGGTGAACCTGGACATCGACCCCGAGGTGCTCGGCGGGCTGCGGATCACCGTCGCCGGTGAACTGATCGACAGCACGGTTCTGAGCAGGCTGAACACGGCCAAGCGCACCATCGCAGGCTGACCGCGGCCGGCCGCACGACCTCCGGCTGTGCGGCCGCCGCGGCGCGCGATGATGGACGCGGATGAAGCATTGGTAAGTAGCGAGACCTAGCACCATCGCAACACCTGGCAACACTGATGACGACCCACGGCCCGGCTCACGCCGGACAACGACGAGAGAGCAGGGGATCCAGATGGCGGAGCTGACGATCCGTCCGGACGAGATCCGGGACGCGCTGGACGCCTTCGTAAAGTCTTACGACCCGAGCACGGCCACCCGGGAAGAAGTTGGCATCATCTCCGAGGCTGCCGACGGCATCGCCCGGGTCGAGGGCCTGCCCAGCGTGATGGCCAACGAGCTGCTTCAGTTCGAGGACGGCACGCTCGGCCTGGCGCAGAACCTGGACGTGAACGAGATCGGCGTCGTCGTTCTCGGTGAGTTCAGCGGCCTGGAAGAGGGCCAGGAGGTCAAGCGGACCGGCGAGGTGCTCTCCGTGCCCGTCGGCGACGCCTTCCTCGGCCGCGTGGTGGACCCGCTGGGTGCGCCGATCGACGGTCTCGGCGAGATCGAGGCCGAGGGCCGCCGCGCCCTGGAGCTCCAGGCTCCGGGCGTGATGCAGCGTAAGTCGGTGCACGAGCCGATGCAGACCGGGATCAAGGCGATCGACTCGCTGACCCCGATCGGCCGCGGTCAGCGCCAGCTGATCATCGGCGACCGCAAGACCGGCAAGACGACGATCGCGATCGACACGATCATCAACCAGAAGCGCAACTGGGAGTCCGGCGACCCGGACAAGCAGGTTCGCTGCATCTACGTCGCGATCGGCCAGAAGGGCTCGACCATCGCGTCGATCCGGGGCTCGCTCGAAGAGGCCGGCGCCCTGGAGTACACGACCATCGTCGCCGCCCCGGCGTCCGACCCGGCCGGCTTCAAGTACCTGGCCCCGTACACCGGCTCGGCCATCGGCCAGCACTGGATGTACGCCGGCAAGCACGTGCTGATCGTGTTCGACGACCTGTCCAAGCAGGCCGAGGCCTACCGCGCCGTGTCGCTGCTGCTGCGCCGCCCGCCGGGCCGTGAGGCCTACCCGGGTGACGTCTTCTACCTGCACTCCCGTCTGCTGGAGCGCTGCGCGAAGCTGTCCGACGAGCTGGGCCACGGCTCGATGACCGGTCTGCCGATCGTCGAGACCAAGGCCAACGACGTGTCGGCCTACATCCCGACCAACGTCATCTCGATCACCGACGGTCAGCTGTTCCTCCAGTCCGACCTGTTCAACGCCAACCAGCGTCCGGCCGTCGACGTCGGTATCTCCGTCTCCCGCGTCGGTGGCTCGGCCATGACGAAGGCGATGAAGAAGGTCACCGGTTCGCTGAAGGTCGAGCTGGCGCAGTACCGCGCGCTCGAGGCCTTCGCGCTGTTCGCCTCCGACCTGGACGCCGCCTCCAAGCAGCAGCTGGCCCGCGGTCAGCGTCTGATGGAGCTGTTCAAGCAGCCGCAGTACTCGCCGTACGCGACCGAGGAGCAGGTCGTCTCGATCTGGCTCGGCACGACCGGCGCGCTGGACGCGGTCGAGGTCGGCGACGTGCGCCGCTTCGAGCAGGAGTTCCTCGACCACCTGCGCCGTAACACCGACGTGCTGACCACGATCGGCGAGACGCTTCAGTTCAACGACGACACGAGCTCGACCCTGGAGAAGGAGGTCGAGTCCTTCAAGCAGTTCTTCCAGGCCGGCTCCGACGAGGGCATCGTGGCGGGCTCCGAGGAGTACGAGGCGACTGACGCCGAGGACATCTCGCAGGAGCAGATCGTCCGGCAGCAGCGCTGACGCACCCGGCGCGGATCTAAGGAGAGCTAAGCGATATGGCAGGCCAGCAGAGGGTCTACCGGGCCCGTATCCGGTCTACCGCTTCCCTGGAGAAGATCTTCCGGGCGATGGAACTCATCGCCTCGTCCCGGATCTCCAAGGCGCGGCAGGCCGTGGCTTCGTCGACGCCGTACGCCCGGGCGATCAGTCGTGCGGTCTCCGCGGTCGCGACCTACTCCGACGTGGACCACGTCCTCACCACGGAGAAGGAAAGCGTCCGCCGGGCAGCGGTTCTGGTCGTCACGGCCGACCGCGGCATGGCCGGTGCCTACTCCTCGAACGCGATCCGCGCCAGCGAGCAGCTGCGCGAGCGCCTGGAGGGGGAGGGCAAGCAGGTCGCCACCTACGTCACCGGACGTAAGGGCGTCGGCTTCCTCCGCTTCCGCAAGCGCGACATCGCCGGGGAGTGGACCGGGTTCTCGGACGCCCCGAAGTATGAGGACGCCAAGACCATCGGTGACACCCTGGTCGAGGCGTTCCTCCGGGACCACGAGGACGGCGGGGTGGACGAGATCCACATCGTCTACACGCGTTTCGTCAGCATGGTGACGCAGCAGCCGGAGATTGTCCGGTTGCTGCCGCTGGAGGTCGTCGAGGGCACCGAGCCCCCCGCCCCGGACGAGTTGCTGCCGCTCTACGCGTTCGAGCCGAACCCGGCGGAGGTGCTCGACGCGCTTCTGCCCAAGTACGTGAACAGCCGGATCTTCAACGCGCTGCTCCAGGCGTCGGCCAGCGAGCTGGCCTCCCGCCAGCGTGCGATGAAGTCCGCCTCGGACAACGCCAAGGAACTGATCCGGACCTACACGCGACTGGCCAACCAGGCGCGCCAGGCCGAGATCACCCAGGAGATCAGCGAGATCGTCGGCGGCGCCGACGCGCTTGCCAGCTGATCCAGCAGCTGATCTCCAGCCCGAGCCACGAGACATGACAGAGAGAAGAGCGAAATGACCGCCACCGTCACCGAAACGGGTGCGACCAGCGGCCAGGCCGGCGTCGGCCGGGTGGCCCGGGTCATCGGCCCCGTCGTCGACATCGAGTTCCCGCAGGGCCAGCTGCCCGGTATGTACAACGCTCTGTACATCGACTACCCGCTGAACGGGGAGGACATCCGGCTCTGGCTGGAGGTCGCCCAGTTCATCGGCGACAACCTGGTCCGGGCCATCGCCCTGAAGCCGACCGACGGTCTGGTGCGCGGCATGTCGGTCTCCGACAGCGGCAACCCGATCAGCGTCCCGGTCGGTGACGTCACCAAGGGTCGCGTGTTCAACGCGATCGGCGACGTGCTCAACCTCGAAGAGGGCGAGCGCTTCGAGGTGACCGAGCGCTGGCCGATCCACCGCAAGGCCCCGTCCTTCGACCAGCTCGAGTCGAAGACCGAGATGTTCCAGACCGGCATCAAGGTCATCGACCTGCTCACCCCGTACGTGCAGGGTGGAAAGATCGGCCTGTTCGGTGGTGCCGGTGTCGGCAAGACCGTGCTGATCCAGGAGATGATCGCCCGGGTCGCCCGCGACCACGGTGGTGTCTCCGTGTTCGCCGGTGTCGGCGAGCGCACCCGTGAGGGCAACGACCTCATCGTCGAGATGGAAGAGGCCGGCGTTCTCCCGAACACCGCGCTGGTCTTCGGTCAGATGGACGAGCCGCCGGGCACGCGTCTGCGCGTGGCCCTCTCGGCCCTCACGATGGCGGAGTACTTCCGCGACGTGCAGAGCCAGGACGTGCTGCTGTTCATCGACAACATCTTCCGGTTCACCCAGGCCGGTTCCGAGGTCTCCACGCTGCTCGGCCGGATGCCGTCCGCCGTGGGTTACCAGCCCAACCTGGCCGACGAGATGGGCCTCCTCCAGGAGCGCATCACCTCGACGCGGGGTCACTCGATCACCTCGATGCAGGCGATCTACGTGCCGGCCGACGACTACACCGACCCGGCCCCGGCCACCACGTTCGCGCACCTGGACGCGACCACCGAGCTCTCCCGCGAGATCGCGTCGATGGGTATCTACCCGGCCGTGGACCCGCTGACCTCGACGTCGCGCATCCTGGACCCGCGGTACATCGGTGACGCCCACTACAACACCGCGGTGCGCGTGAAGCAGATCCTCCAGCGCAACAAGGAGCTTCAGGACATCATCGCGATCCTGGGTATCGACGAGCTGTCCGAGGAGGACAAGATCGTCGTCAACCGGGCCCGCCGGATCCAGCGGTTCCTGTCGCAGAACACCTACGTGGCCAAGCAGTTCACCGGCATCGAGGGTTCCACGGTCCCGATCGACGAGACCGTGGACGCCTTCACCCGGATCTGCGACGGCGAGTTCGACCACGTCGCCGAGCAGGCCTTCTTCATGTGCGGTGGCCTCGACGACGTCGAGCGCAAGTGGGCCGAGATCCAGAAGAACACCGGCGCCTGATCCAGTGCCGTGCCGGGGCCCGGTGCTTTCGCACCGGGCCCCGCATCTCGCTCGAAGTACCGATAAGGTTTCAACTAAGTCCCCGACGGCGGGCGAGTTGAGGAACACGGAGGAACCGGCGTGACACTCCAGGTAGAACTGGTGAGTGCCGAGGCGAAGGTCTGGACGGGCTCGGCCCGCATGGTCATCGCCCGCACGAGCGAGGGCGAGATCGGTGTGCTCACCGGTCACGAGCCGACGCTCGCGCTGCTCGCCCCGGGCAAGGTCACGATCCGCGGCGAAGCCGGCGAGACAGTGGTCGCCGAGGTCGAAGACGGTGGGTTCCTCTCCATCGACCACGACCGGGTGACCGTGGTCGCCGACACCGCGGCTCTCGTCTCCGACTCGGCCCGCTGAGCCCGGGCCCGGCCGTAGTTGGGAGAACTGGTAGCCCCGCTCGAGATTCTCGGCGCGCTCCTTGTCCTCTTCGGCCTGGTCCTCGCTCTGTTCATTCTGCGTCGTTACCTGCTTGCGCGTAACGGCGCCACGTTCGACTGCTCGCTGAAACGCGAGCACCCGCGCCGCGCGAGCGCCTGGATCCTGGGCGTCGCGCGGTACAGCGAGCACCGGCTCGAATGGTTCAGGATCTTCACGATCAGTCCTCGGCCCAGCCGGGTGCTGGACCGCTCCCAGCTCGATCTGGTCGAGTGGAAGCCGCCGAACGAAGACGAGATCCACGCGATTCTGCCCGGCGCCGTCATCGTGCGATGCAGTTATGGCAAAGAGAATCCGGTGATCCTCGAGATGGCCATGACCAAGTCGGACTACACCGGATTCGCCACCTGGCTGGAAGCGGCACCGCCCGGCATGCAGCCGTTCAGCGCCTGAGTTCCACTCCGGTTGTTCGTGCTTCGACCTGCTCGTGCCAAACCGTTCGTGCGGCAGCCTGGCCGTCCACGCGCTCGACCCACCTGATCCGGCGTGGACGACCGGGCCCGCCATCTTCTCTGAGGACCTGGTCGGAACGACCGCCTCACACCGGCTGAACCGGCGTGTTCCCTCTCGGCGGCCGGATGCTCCCAGTTGTCGGCTGCGCCTCCTCGGCTCCAGGGGCTTCGCCCCTCCTCGCCTTAGTGATACCCCGCCCGCAGTGGATGAAACCCCCTTCTTCCAGCGATTTGGGTGCTTTCGCGGTCAAGCGTCCGGCCGATCCCGAAAAAACCGGTAAACCTCCAGGTGGAAGGGTTCTCAGCGGAACTTCACGGTCACGTCCCCGGAACCGGTGTCCGCACCCAGCCGGTGGGTGCTGCTGCCGGTCGGCACCTCGATCCGCCGGTCGCCGGTGCGGCTGGCGCCGGTCACGTCGTAGTGGGTGCCGTCTTCGGGCACGAACAGCCGCACGTCGCCGGTGTCCGCCCGGGTGTCCACCGCGACGGGGGCCACGGTGAACCAGGCGGTGACGTCTCCGGTGCCGGTGCGCGCGGACACCCCGGTGGTGGCGGCGGTGAACTCGGCGTCGATGTCGCCGGTGCCGGTGCGCAGCTCGGCGCCGCCCGATTCCAGCCGGCCGGCCCGGATGTCGCCGCTGCCGGTGGTGACCTTCAGGGTGGGGCCGGTGAAGCCGGTGACCCGCACGTCGCCCGCGCCGGTGCGCAGCGTGGCCGGCCCGGCCAGGCCGCTGAGGGTCTGGTCGCCGGAGCCGGTGCGCAGGTCCACCGTGAGGTCGCCGGCCTGGTCGGCGGGCACCAGCACGTCGAAGGCGACAGAGCAGCTGTCGATCGGCCAGCCGCCCTCGCACCGCCCGGTGAGGCCGAGGTTTCCGTCGTCCATCGTTCTGGTCCAGCCCGCCTCGCGCACGGCGGCCCGGGAGTGCACGCGCACGGTGACCGGGCCGCCCGCCGGGCCGGTGCGCACGGTCACGTCGCCGGCCGAGACGTCCACCGTCAGCGAGCTCACCGGGTCGGACACCACCAGTGTCTCGTCGGTCACCCGGGTGGCGAACTGGGTGACGACGGTGGCGACACCGAGCCCGACCAGGCTCAGGCCGAGCACCGCGGTGGTGGCGCGCACCGGCGTCAGCCACCGGCTGGCCGGACGCGCGGGCGGGGGCATGGTCACGGTCATCAGCCCTCCTGGCCGAGCCAGCGGAGGACGGCCAGGACCCTGCGGTGGTCCTGCGCGTCCGGGGGGAGGTCGAGCTTTCCGAAGATGCTGGAGACGTGCTTCTCCACAGCGCCCTCACCGATCACCAGGGCCGCGGAGATGGCGGTGTTGGAGCGGCCCTCGGCCATCAGCCCGAGCACCTCGCGCTCCCGCGGGGTCAGCCGGGCCAGCGGGTCCTTGCGGGTGGCGCGGGAGAACAGCTGCGCCACCACCTCCGGGTCGAGCGCGGTGCCTCCCCCGGTGACCCGGCGCAGCGTCTCGACGAAGTCGCGCACGTCGGCCACCCGATCCTTGAGCAGGTAGCCGATGCCCCGCGAGCGGGCGGCGAAGAGCTCGGTGGCGTAGTTCTCCTCGACGTACTGGCTGAGCACCACCACCGCGATGTCCGGGTACTGGTGCCGCACCACCAGGGCCGCGCGCACCCCCTCGTCGGTGAAGGTCGGCGGCATCCGCACGTCGACGATCACCAGGTCGGGACGATGCGCCTCCACGGCCTTGAGGAACGACTCGGCGTCGGGGCAGGCCTCCGCCACCTCGAAGCCGGTCTCGCCGAGCAGGCGCAGCAGGCCCTCCCGCAGCAGTACCGAGTCCTCGGCGAGGACGACACGAATGTTCACGAGGAGCTCCCGGTTTCGGTGACGCTGGGGTGGAACGGCAGATGGATGGTCAGGACGGTCGGGCCGCCCGCCGGTGAGGACAGGTGTACCGCGCCGTCGATGGCGGCCACCCGGTCGGCCAGCCCGCGCAGCCCGGTGCCGCCACCGCCGCGGCCACCCGTCCCGGGCTGGGCGCCGCCCACCCCGTCGTCCTCGATCTCGATCCGCAGCCACTCACCGGCCGCGCTCACCAGCACCCGGGCCTGCTGGGCGTGGGCGTGCTTGGCCACGTTGGTCAGGCCCTCGCTCACGCAGAAGTAGGCGATCGCCTCGACCGTGGGATCCGGCCGCCGGGGCAGGTCCGTGCGCACCGTCACCGGCACCGGCGAGCTGCCGGCCAGGGCGGAGAGCGCGGCGTCGAGTCCTCGGTCGGTCAGGATCGGTGGGTGGATGCCGCGGGCCACCTGCCGCATCTCGACCACCGCCTCCTTGGCCGCGCTGTGCGCCTTGTCCATCAGGTCGCGGGCACCGTCCGGGTCGCGGTCCAGCCGGTCGCGGGCCAGGCCCAGGTCCATCGCGATGGCCACCAGCCGCTGCTGCGGGCCGTCGTGCAGATCCCGCTCGATCCGCTGCCGTTCGGCCTCCACCGAGTCGACCGTGGCGGCCCGGGTGCGGGTCAGCGTCTGCACCCGCAGGTTCAGCTGCTGCAACCGCTCGGCGCTGGCGTTGCGGGTCAGCAGCAGCCGGGCCAGCATCAGGTCGAGCGTGATCAGGCCGGTGGCGATCAGCGGGGTGATCACCATGCCGGTCACCCCGACCGTGAACACCAGCAGCAGCCACCACGGACCCGACGTGGTTCCGCCCCAGGGCCAGTACATTTCGTGCGACGGCAGCCACCAGACATAGAGCGGCGCGAACACCAGCGCGAGCGTGACCGAGGCGAGCGTCAGCGCCAGCGTGCCGGAGACCAGGCCCCACACCGACTGCACGGCCACCCAGGCCATCGACCGCCACGGCCGCACGTCGAGAAGCCAGCGGCGCAGCCCATGACGGCCGGTCCGGCCGGGCGCGGCGGCCATCCACTCCAGCCGGGCCCCGGTCATCGCCTCCAGTCGCAGCAGGTCGAGGCGGGCCAGCCCGATCGCGCCGAGCAACACCGCGGCCAGCACCGGCAGGCCGATGCCGAACACCGGCACCAGAACCACCGCGACCAGCAGGAACACGGTGAGCAGGAGGTAGGGGAGCGCGACCACGATGTCGAGCACCAGGTGGCAGACCGCGGGCCAGCCGCGCAGCCACCAGGTGAGCGCCTCGTTGATCCCAGGAGCCGCGGGCCCGTTCGGGAACGGCGTCGTGCGCCGGAGGTTCTCGATCACCACCACACCGTAGGGCCGGCTGTGCCCCGCCGGGGATCATGGAGCCACCCGTACCGGGGTGGGGATAACCCCACCCTCGTTTGAGGGGGGCACCCCAGTGATCGAACGGCGCTGCGGCGCCAGCCTGGTGCACCATGACGACAACGACTGACTCGGAACGTCAACGTCTGGCGCCGCCCCCTCCACCCGCGGTGCCGCAGCGTTCCCTCGCCGGATGGTGCGCCCGGCACCGCTGGACCACCCTGCTCGCCGCGCTGATCGTGGTCGCTGCCGCAGTTGTGCTGCTCGGGGGCGGGCTGCGCACGACGACCGGTGCCGACCAGCTGGTGGGCGACTCGAAGGAGGCCTCGAAGCTGCTGGAGGGAGCGGACTTCGGGGATCGCCCGGCGGAACACCTGCTGGTCAGTGTGCGGAGGGGAACGCTGACCGGCGAGCAGGTGGCCACGCTCGGCACACAGATCCGGGACGCCTACACCGGGGTCGAGGGGGTGGGTTCCGTGGGGGAGCCGATCCTCTCGGCGGACGGGCGCACGATGCTGGTGTCGATGGAGCTGACCGCGGCCAAGGACGACGACACCGCGATCGAGGACACCGCCCGGCGGATGATGCCCGTCACCGACGGCCTGGTGGCCGCGCACCCCGACCTGGAGGTCGGGCAGACCGGTGAGGGATCACTGAACGCGGGGGTCGGTGAGCAGATCGAGAGCGACCTGCGCAAGGCCGAGATCTTCTCGCTGCCGGTCACTCTGGTGATCCTGCTGCTGGCGTTCGGCTCGGTGGTGGCGGCGTTCGTGCCGGTGCTGCTCGGGATCGCGGCGGTGGGGACCGCGCTCGGGGTGACGGCGCTGATCTCGCAGCACTACGCGGTGGACCAGAACACCCAGAGCCTGGTGCTGCTCATCGGCCTGGCGGTCGGGGTGGACTACGCGCTGTTCGTGATCCGCCGGGCCCGGCAGGAGCGGGCGCACGGCCTGGCGGTGCGCGACACGATCCGGGTGGCGGGGGCCACGGCCGGGCGGGCCGTGATCATCTCCGGCATCACCGTGGTGGTCTCGATGACCGGCATGCTGATCGCCGGTGGGCTGTACACGTCGCTGGCGATCGGCGCGGTGATCGTGGTCGCCGTCGCGGTGGCGGCCTCGGCCACCGTACTGCCGGCAGTGCAGTCCCTGCTGGGTGACGGGATCGACCGGCTGAGGCTGCCTTTCATCGGCCGGCGGGTGGGGCGCGAGGCCTCGGTCGACGGACCGTGGGGGCGCCTGGCCGGAGCGGTCGTGCGTCGTCCCCTGATCTGGACCCTGGCCGCCACGGCCCTGCTGGTCGCCCTGGCGGTGCCGGCCGCGGGCATGCGCACCGCGCTGTTCGGCGTGGAGTCGCTGCCGCAAGACCTGCCGCAGGTCAAGGCCACGATGGCGATGACCGGGGCGTTCCCGCAGGAGGGCTCGAACATCGAGCTGGTGGTCGGTGCCCCGGCCGGCTCGGCCGCGCAGGTGCGCACCGCCCTGGAGCAGGCCTGGCCGGTGGCGCGCGGAACCGGTGTGGTGGTCGGCGACGAGGCCTCGATCCGGGTCTCGAAAGACGGTGCGGTGAACGTGATGTCGCTGGCGATCCCGTACGAGAGCTCGGACGGCCGGGCGGGGGACGCGGTCGAGAAGGTGCGTGACCAGGTGGTTCCGGCGGTCCGGGGCTCGCTGGACGGGGTGCCCGGGGCGGCCGTGCACCTGGGCGGCGTGGCCGAGGGCACGGAGCTCTCGTCCTGGATGGACGGCCGGCTGCTGCCGGTGGTGGCCTTCGTGCTGGTGCTGACCTTCGTGGTGATGGCGCTCTCGTTCGGGTCGCTGTGGCTGGCCCTGGCCACGGTGCTGCTCAACCTGCTGTCGGTCGGCGCCGGTTACGGTGTGATGACCTCGATCTTCCAGAACACCTGGGCCGAGGGGCTTCTCGACTTCACCTCGGTCGGCGCCATCGCCTCCTGGCTGCCGCTGCTGATGTTCGTGATCCTGTTCGGCCTCTCGATGGACTACCACGTGTTCGTGGTCTCCCGGGTGCGGGAGGCCTGGCGCGACGGGCACTCCCCGAAGGACGCCGTGCGGCTCGGCGTGGCCCGCAGCGCCGGCACGGTGACCAGCGCGGCCGCCGTGATGGTGGCGGTGTTCGCGATCTTCGCCACGATGTCGGTGCTGGAGATGAAGCAGCTCGGCGTGGGCCTGGCCACCGCGGTGTTCATCGACGCGACCGTGGTGCGAGGGGTGCTGCTGCCCGCCGTGCTCGCGGTGCTGGGCGAGAAGGCCCACCGCAGGCCGCGTTGGCTACCGGCCCTGCACGACTGAACCGGCCCGGCTCGCAGCCCTTTCCCGGAACCACCGGGAAAGGGCTAGTCCCGTTCCCCGCCCGGCACCCACAGCACGTCGCCGCCGGCGTCCAGGTTGGCCACCCGGCACAGGATGAACAGCAGGTCGCTCAGCCGGTTCAGGTACTTCGCGGTGAGCGGGTTGACGCCCTCGCCGTGAACCTCGATCGCCGCCCACACCGAGCGCTCGGCGCGCCGGGTGACCGTACGGGCCACGTGCAGGTAGGCCGAGGCCGGGGTGCCGCCGGGCAGGATGAACGAGCGCAGCGCGGGCAGGTTCTCGTTGAACTCGTCGCACGCGGCCTCCAGCCGGTCGACGTAGTCGGCGGTGACCCGCAGCGGCTCGTGCTTCGGCGGCGTCGCGGTCACCGGCACACACAGGTCGGACCCCACGTCGAACAGGTCGTTCTGGATCCGGCGCAGCAGCCGCGCGATCGGCGGCGCCGGGGTGCCGGCCGCCAGCACCACACCGATCGCGCTGTTCGCCTCGTCGCAGTCGGCGTAGGCGATCAGCCGCGGGTCGTTCTTCGAGGTCCGGCTGAAGTCGCCGAGCGCGGTCGTGCCGTCGTCGCCGGTCCGGGTGTAGATCCGGGTCAGGTTCACCATCGGGCCAGACTACGAGGGCACGCCAAGCTGTAACGGACCGTGCACTCACAGCGATGTAGCGCGACGAATCCGCCGACCGGTGCGTACGCAGCATGCTCGATGACGCACTGGCGGTGACCCCTGCCCGGAAGTGGACCCCCGGCCAGGAAACGGCAATACGATGCCGTTCCGTGGAAGCCTTCCGGATCGTGGGTGGAACGCCGCTGAACGGCGGCGTTCGGGTAGCAGGCGCGAAGAACAGCGTGCTCAAGCTGATGTCCGCCGCGTTGCTGACCGAGGGCACGACGACGCTGTCGGACGTGCCCGACATCCTCGACGTGCGGATCATGGTCAAGCTGCTGACCAGACTCGGCTGTGACGTGGACTACGTGGACGGCAGCGGCATGCTGTCGATCACCACGCCGGCCGTGCCCGGGCACAAGGCCGACTACGACCTGGTGCGGGCCATGCGGGCGTCGATCAGCGTGCTCGGACCGCTGCTGGCCCGGTGCGGCGCGGCCCAGGTGGCGCTGCCCGGTGGCGACGCGATCGGCTCGCGCGGCCTGGACATGCACGTGTCCGGGCTGGAGACGCTCGGGGCCCGGATCGCGGTGGAGCACGGCTACCTGGTGGCGCAGGCTCCCTCCGGCCTGCGCGGCGCGGAGATCCGGCTCGACTTCCCGAGCGTGGGGGCCACCGAGAATCTGCTGATGGCAGCCGTTCTCGCAGACGGCCGCACGGTGCTCGACAACGTGGCGCGCGAGCCCGAGGTCGTGGACCTGTGCCGGATGCTGCGGCGGATGGGCGCCAAGATCGACGGCGTGGCCAGCTCCACGCTGGAGATCATCGGCACCGACAGCCTGAACCCGGTGGAACACCGCGTGGTGCCCGACCGGATCGTCGCCGGCACCTGGGCCTTCGCCGCCGCCATCACCGGTGGCGACGTGATCGTGCACAACGGTGAGCCGGGGCACCTCGAGCTGGTCATCGACAAGCTGGTGGACGCCGGTGCCGAGGTGATCACGCTGGCCGACGGTTTCCGGGTGAAGGGGCCCGAGCGGCCCAGGGCCGTCGACGTGGCCACGCTGCCCTACCCGGGTTTCCCGACCGACCTCCAGCCGTTCATGGTCACCCTCTGCGCGCTCTCCGACGGCGCCGCGATGATCACCGAGAACCTGTTCGAGGCCCGGTTCCGGTTCGTGCAGGAGATCGCCCGGCTCGGCGCCCACGTGCGCATGGACGGGCACCACGCCTTCGTGCGTGGGGTGCCGAAGCTGTCGGGGGCGCCGGTCGAGGCCAGTGACATCCGGGCCGGGGCCGCCCTGGTGCTGGCCGGGCTGGTGGCCGACGGCGAGACGATCGTCTACGAGGCCGGGCACGTGGACCGCGGTTACGCCCGGTTCGATCACGCGCTGCGCACACTGGGCGCGGACGTGCACCGGTTCACGGTCAGCGAGACCCCGGGCGCGGCCGCCGGTTGACCAGAAATGGTGGACGGCGAACGGCTTTCGTCGTCCACCATTTTTCTACAGATTCGCCGAGGGCGGCGGCGGGGGCGCCGCGAGCACCGTGCGGGCCATCTTCGCGTCGTTCTCGAACACCATCAGCCGGGGGCCGTCGGTGGTCTGCACCAGCTTGGCGCGGATCTGCGAGGCGTCCAGCCGCAGTCGCAACTGCTCGCCCTCGATCATGGTGGGCGGGCTGGCGACCGGCACCAGCAGCCCGTACTCGTTCTCGCCGCCCTGCCTCGGCCGGCGCTGCACCAGCGACTTGCCGGAACTGAAGGTCCAGCGCAGGAACAGCAGCATCACGCCGAAGCCGAGCAGCAGCACGACGACCGACAGAAGGTAGGAGGTGCCGTCGCCGTACAACATGCGTCTATTTTCCCTGTCCGGGGCGGCAACTTTCCAGCACCTCCTCCGGATGCGCGGAAGGCGGCGGGTCGGTACTGACCTGTTCCGGAATTCGTGTCACAGTTGGTGCACGCTGTGTGCAGGTGGTGTGCAACTGGCGTGACCGGAGGGGGTGGGTGACATGGCGAGGGTGACGGTCGAGGTGGTGACCCCGGGGGCGCTTCTGCGTCTGGCCGGGCGCCTCGACACGCGATCGGCCCCGACCACGAGACCGACGCTGCACCAGGCGGTCGACGAGGGTGCGGGTGAACTCGTGATCGAGATGAACAAGCTGGAGATCTGGGACGGCGCCGGTCTCGGCGTCATCGTCGGCACCGGCCGGCGGGCCCGGCAGACCGGTCGCCAGCTCGTGCTCACCGGGGTGCAGGCCCGTGAACTGCGCCTCCTGCGCGTGGCCCGGGTCACCTGGACGTCGTCGGTCCGGCCGGCCGCAATGGTCTGCTGACGGCCGCATTTCATCGTATTCACCATAAATGCATGGACGACGGTGAGCCCGGACCGGGCCCGCCGTCGTCCATGATTTCGTTCCAGAACGCGATTTGTACAGCTGCGTGAGATGATCCCGCGGTGCACCTGGCGATCGAACTCGTCATCATCCTGGTGATCGCCGCCGGTACGGCCGGTCTCGCCAGCCGCTTCTCACTCTCCGCACCACTGCTGCTCACCGCCTTCGGGCTGGTGCTGTCGTTCGTACCCGGCATGCCCACCCTCCCGCTGGAACCCGACGTCGTGCTCGAGGGCCTGCTGCCCCCGCTGCTCTACGCCACCGCCGTGCGCACCCCCTGGGTCGATCTGCGCCGTCAGCGTCGCTCGATCGGCCTGCTCTCGGTCGGTCTGGTGCTGGTCACCGCGTTCGCCGTGGCCGTCGTCGTCCGGCTGGTGCTGCCCGAGGTGCCGTTCGCGATCGCGCTCGCCCTCGGTGCCGTGGTGGCCCCGCCCGACGCGGTGGCTGCCAGCGCCGTGGCCCGCGCGGTGCGGATGCCCCGGCAGGTGGTCACCCTGCTGGAGGGCGAGAGCCTGCTGAACGACGCGACCGCCCTGGTCACCCTGCGCACCGCGATCGCCGCGATATCCGGCTCGGTGGGCGTGCTCTCGACTGGGCTGGACTTCGTCTGGGCGGTCGCCGGCGGTGTGCTGGTCGGTGGGGTGCTGGCGCAGGTGGTGTCGTTCCTGCGGAACAAGGTCGAGGACCCGGTACTGGACACGTCGGTCTCGCTGCTGGTCCCGTTCATCGCCTACCTGCTGGCCGAGGAGGCGCAGGGCTCCGGCGTGATCGCCGTGGTGGTCGCCGGGCTGATCCTCGGCCACCGCTCCACCGAGATCCAGTCGGCGATGTCCCGGGTGACCGAGCGGGTGATCTGGCGCACCGTTCAGTTCCTGCTGGAGAGCGCGGTCTTCCTGCTGATCGGCCTCCAGCTGCAAGACCTGGTCACCGACGCGATCGAGGACGAGTCCACTCCGAACACCGACGTGCTGGTGCTGTCCGGCGCGGTGCTGGTGACCGTGATCATGGTGCGGGCGCTGTGGGTGTTCCCCTCCGCCTACCTGCCCCGGCTGCTGTTCCCCCCGGTGCGCCGGAACGAGCCGCGGCAGCCGGCCGCGGGCGTCGCGCTGGTCGGCTGGGCCGGCATGCGCGGCGTGGTCACCCTGGCCGCCGCCCTCACCATCCCGGAAGAGGTGCCCGGCCGTCCGGCCCTGGTGGTGGCCGCGTTCTCGGTGGTCGCCGGCACCCTGCTGATCCAGGGCACCACACTGCCCTACCTGGTGCGGCGGCTGCGGGTGGCCGGACCCGACCCGGCGCAGGACGCCTTGCAGGAAGCCCTGCTTCAGCAGCAGGCCGCCCAGGCCGGGCTGGACCGGCTGACCGCGGAGAAACGGGACTGCGACGCCCCCGACGTGGTGGCCTCGCTGGAGTCGTGGGGCGAGCGGGTGGCCAACGCCGCCTGGGAACGCCTGGGATCCACCGACGCCGAGCGGGAGACCCCGGCCGCCGCGTTCCACCGGATGCGGGTGGCGATGCTGGAGGCCGAGCGGTCGGTGGTGGCCGGTGTGCGCAACGACGGCTCGGTGCCGCACGACCTGGTGGAACGCGTGCTGGAACGGATCGACCAGGAAGAGGCCATGCTGGACGGCTTCTCGACCGGGACCGGCCCGTCGGCGGCGGAGCGTTCGGCGATGCTGACCTCACCCCGGCCCGGGGCCTGCGAGCACCTGAAGGAACGCCCTCTCACCATCGCCCCGGCCTCCCGCCCCGACACCTGCCCGGAGTGCCAGAAGCTGGGCGAGAACACCTGGGTGCACCTGCGGATGTGCCTGGACTGCGGCCACGTCGGCTGCTGCGACTCGTCGCCGCGCCGGCACGCCGACGCGCACTGGCGCGAGACCGGGCACCCGGTCATGCGCAGCATCGAGCTGGGCGAGTCCTGGCGCTGGTGCTTCGAGGATGCCGAACTGGGCTGACTCTTCACGCACCGGCCGACGGGGACGGCGCCGGGCCCCTCACAGCCCGGCACCACCCCTTCCCCGACCCGTGGTCACTACGCCAAGCCAACCGTCTTGGGTTTGTAACCAGGGAAGATGTCGGTCGTGGAGTCCACGCCGACACGCTTTTTCAGCACCTCGGACACGATCGAGCGGTAGTCGGTGGTGCTCGCCAGGTCGCCGTCTACCAGGTTGCCGGCGGCCAGGCCCGGCCATTTGCCGTGCACACCCTTGTTCAGGCCGCCGCCCAGGGCGAGCACCACGTTGCCGTGCCCGTGGTCGAGACCACCAGAGCCGTTCTCCGCCACCCGCCGGCCGAACTCGCTGAGGGTGAGCAGCGTGGTGCGGTTCAGGGCCTCGGTACCGAGCTCGGCGGCGAAGGCGGCCAGCGCCTTGCTCATCTCTTCGAGCTGCCGGTACATCCACGCACCGGAGGTGGCCTTGCCCAGGTTCACGTGCATGTCCCAGTTGCCGTAGTCGACCGTGGCGACCCGCAGGCCCAGGTCGGCCTTGATCAGCCGGGCGACGTCGTGAAGGGCGTTGCCCAGAGCGGTTTCGGGGTAGCCGAGCTCCTTGACCGACTTGCTGGTGGCCTTGTTCAGCGTGCTCATCTTGCCGACGGCACCCAGCGCGTTGGTCATCGGGGCGGAGAGCTCCGGCGCCGCGCCGGTGTGCAGGGTCTTCATCGCCGAGCGCCAGCGCGCCAGCGGCACCAGGTCCTCGCCCACCGAGAGCTTCACCCCGGCAATGGAGTTCATCGCGAACTTGGCATTCGGCCCGATCATCGAGTCGGGCATCGACCCTGACCCGACCTGCGAGCCGGCGAAGCCGCCCGGGTCGCCGAGACTGCCCAGCGTGCGGTCGATCCAGCCGGTGCGCAGGTTGGAATCCGGTGCCGCGCGCTCCATCTCGGCCATTGCCTCGAAGTGTGAGCGGGTCGGGTCGGCCTGGCCGACCGCGTGCACGGCGGCCATGGTGCCGTTCTGGAACAGCTTGAGCAGCGGCTGCATGGCCGGGTTCAGCCCGAACATCGAGTCGATCTTGAGCGACTGCGAGGCGGTGACCTGAATGCCGGGGCGGGCCTTGGCGTAGTTCGCGTCGCCCACCGGCACCACCGCCGACAGGCCGTCGAAACCGCCCCGCAGCGAGAGCACCACCAGGGTGCCCGTGCCGGCCGGGGCGCCGAAGGCCAGCGTGGCACCCGACACGGTGGAGGCCGTGGTCAGCCCGCCCACCGCGGCCATCCGGAACAGGGTGCGGCGGGACACGCCGGCCGACCGGTTCTCCGGGCAGCCGCAGTCGAGCATCTGCTCCGGGGTCTGCGGGATCATCGTCGTCATCAGTTGGGGGACCGTTCTGCTCAGACGGAGAGGTGGGCCGGGGCGGAGAGGAACAGCGAGACGGTCAGCGCGATCGTCTCTTTCTGGTCCCAGGAGCCCGCGCTGAACGAGGTGCCCAGCTTGGTGCCGGTCAGCAGGGTGTTCGCGGCCGAGCGCTCGCGGGCGGTGGGCGTGCGGCCGAAGACCTTTTTGCCGGCCGCGGTGATCACCGCCGCCCGGGTGGTGGGCTTGGTGCTCAGCAGCTTCTCCGGACCGGGCAGGGTCATCTTGTTCGGCCACCAGCCGTGCACCATGGCGGTGGTGGTGTTGAACACCTGGAGCGCGCTCGCCGGCGACTGCCACGACTCGGCCACGTCGGGGAAGCCGTTGGGCATGCTCCAGCCGAGCGGGGCATGACCCGCCTCCTTGGACAGGTAGTACACGTCCATCAGAGCTTTCGAGCTGGAGCCGTTCTTCACCCCGATCACCCGGGCGCTGGCGACCAGTTGCTCCATCGGGCGGCGGATCTTCTCGCCGCTGGAGGCCGCGAACTCCGCCGAGCCGAACAGCGCGCGCAGCACCGGCACGATCGCCGTGTCATTCTGCGTGTACACCTGGGCCAGCTTGGTCACCAGCGACTGCGGCGGGCTGTCGGAGACGAAGTGGGTGGCCAGCTTGGTCGCGATGTTCTTCGCCGTCTTCGGGTGATTGGCCAGGTGCCGCAGGTATTTTCGCTGCGTCACCGGGCCCTTCGAGGCGTCGCTGTTGGCGCTGCTGAAGCCGAAGGCCTTGATCTGGCCGGTGTAGTGCCGGTTCGGGTCGTAGGTGAGTTTGCCCTCCCAGAACGTCCAGCCGGTGAGCAGCAGGGCCGAGCGCTGGATGTCTTTCTCGGTGTAGCCGCCGTTCACGCCGACCGTGTGCAGCTCCAGCACCTCACGGGCGTAGTTCTCGTTGGGCGAGGCCTTGGAGGAGTTCGTGCCGTCCAGAAAGGTGAGCATGGACGGGTGAAAGGCGCTGGCCAGCAACATGTCTTCGAACGAGCCGAGGGCGTGCTTGCGGATCACGTCGATCTGGAAGCGGTGCCGGGTGTCCCAGACCTCGCTGCTCGGGCAGGCGATGTTGAGGTGGTTGGCCCAGAAGTCGACCATCACCTCGAACAGCTCGCGGCTGGAGAACAGGGCCCGGCCCAGGTGGTGCCCGCAGACGTCTTGCATCACGTCCCAGGCACCGATCTTCATGCCCTTACGCGCCTGGGCGATGCTCCACCGCAGGTCGGGGAACTGGGCGTCGACGGCCTGACCGCCGGGGTCGCTGATCGAGGCCGGCTTGAGCTGACGCTCCAGCCAGGCCGAGGCGCCGAGCTTGCCGATGAGCTGCGCGCTGGCGGCGGTGCGCCCGTAACTGGCCCGGCCGAGCAGCAGGTCGGGGTCGACCGTGATCTTCTTCGCGGCCTTGGTGGTGGTGCCGGCCGCGGCGGCCTTGGTGGCGGCGGCCCCGCTCGGGGTGGCCGCGGTGCCCGCACCGGCCGAGGACGCCGTGGAGCCGGCGGAGGCACTGGTCGCCGCGCCGGTGGAGCCCGCCGCCGTGGAGGTCTGGCCGGACAGGGCGGTGGAGGCCGAGGCCGCCGCCTCGCCGCTGCCGCCGCGCAGCAGCAGGTAGCCGGTGCCCCCGGCCGCTGCCACGGCGGTGGCGCCGCTGACCATCATGCTGCGCCGGGACAACCCGGCGCCGGCCAGTTCCCGGCTCTGTCGCCGGCTGCGGAATGCCGGTGCTGGTGATTTCTGG
The DNA here is from genome assembly GCF_018499875.1 of Kineosporia corallincola. Taxonomy (GTDB): domain Bacteria; phylum Actinomycetota; class Actinomycetes; order Actinomycetales; family Kineosporiaceae; genus Kineosporia; species Kineosporia corallincola. The sequence continues at coordinate 24,904 of NZ_JAHBAY010000011.1, forward strand.
AGCGGCTCGGCGGACCCGTTTCCGGTCGCGCTGTCACCGCCCGGCCCGGTGTGGTTTCCACCTGCCGGAAAGCCCTCTGCCATCCGTGCATTCCTCCTGCGACCGCGCCCCCGAGGCGAGGCATAGTGGTGAAGTCGCAGGGAACCTACAAGTTTTCTGTGGAAGCGGGCAACCATTGCACGGTTTGCTGCCCGCGCATCGTTTGTGCGGGCGAAACATGCTGGTAGCGAGCATGTTGGGGGCAGGGTAAAAGGAGCGTCAAGAGGCTCTCAACGGACCTTGCTAAGCTTTAGTCAACCCTTCGGGAGGCTTAAGTCGAGTTAATATACGGAGGTATTTCCCCCTGGCTTTAAGTGCAGTGAGCGGAGGGGAAAATTAATGACACCGCCGCTCTTCGCCGTTCATGATCATGGCCCAGAGTATGTGCCGACTACTTTGTGCAGCAGCGATGGCGGGCGTTCACGCCAGGGCGGTGACCTCGGCCAGCACCTCGTCCGCGCACCCCCACGACAGGGTGACGCCGCTGCCGCCGTGCCCGTAGCAGTGCACCGTCGTGCCCTCGGCGGTGTGCACGGTCTCCAGCCGCACCGCGGGCCGGGCGGGGCGCAGGCCGACCCGGTGGGAGAGCACGGTGGCCCGTTCCAGAGCCGGCACCAGCCGCCGCGCCCGGTCGAGAATGGCTGCGGCCAGGGCCTTGTCGGGCGTGGTGTCGTAGTCGCCGGGCTGCGCGGTGCCGCCCACCACGATGTGCCGGGTCTGCGGCAGCACATAGGTCAGGGTGGCCGGATCGGCGTCGTCGGCCCACCACTCGGTGATGCCCGGGTCGGACATCCGCAGCACCTGACCACGCACCGGGTACACCGTGGGGTCGGCGGCCAGGGCCCGGCTGGCCAGGCCGGTGCAGTTGACCACCAGGCCGCGGGCGGGCAGCGCGGTCAGCGGCATCCGGGTCAGGGTTCCGCCCGCCGCCTCCAGCCGCCGCGTCAGGTAGGGCAGGTACACGGTCATGTCGACGATCGGGACGGTGAGGTGCCAGCCCTCGCGGTGGGACGGGTGCGGATGGGCCACGTGCGTCAGCCCGACGCCGGCCAGCCCGTCGGCGAAGGTCGGGCGCCCGGTCCGGCCGACCAGGTAGCCGGGGCGCTGCACCACGCCGGTGTGGCGCACGTCGTTGGCCTCGGACAGCTCGGCGAACGCCGCGTGGGTCTGCCGGGACCAGCGGGCGACCAGGTCGGCGGGCTCGGCGAGGAACGGCTGCCACAGCCCACCGGCCACGGCGGACGTGGTCTCCAGCGGCAGCTCGCGCGCCATCACGTCGACCGGGTGTCCCGCCTCGGCCAGCCGCACGGCACAGCTCAGACCGATGACGCCCGCGCCGACAACCGTGATCCGTGCAGCCATACGAGGGATGGTGCCCCGGATAGGTGTCAGCCTGCTACTCGTCGTCCATCATTCGGGTCTACCCACAGGCACGTCTAAGGGTTGCGGGTGCGTGTTCCCACCGCCTGGTCCACCGACGTGAAACCGTCGGCCCGCAGCCGCTCGGCCAGTCGCCGGTGCACGCCCCGGGCCCAGAACAGGCCGCCGTAGATGAACCCGGTGTAGGCCTGGACCAGCGTGGCCCCGGCCCGGATCCGCTCGTAGGCGTCGTCGCCGGTGGTGATTCCGCCCGAGGCGATCAGCACCATCTCGCCGCCCACCCGGGCCCGCAGTCTGCGCAGCACCTCGAGCGAGCGGTCGGCCAGCGGGGGACCGGACAGACCGCCCGCGCCCAGCGCCGCCACCTCGGCGGCGGGGGTGCGCAGGCCGGTGCGGGCGATCGTGGTGTTGGTCGCGATGATCCCGTCCAGGCCGAGCTCGACGGCGAGATCGGCGACCGCGTCCACGTCTTCGTCGGACAGGTCGGGGGCGATCTTCACCAGCAGCGGCACCCGGCGGTCCGGGGCGGATGCATCAAGGGTGCGCCGAACCGCGCTCAGCAGGGGCCGCAGCGACGACACCGCCTGGAGATCGCGCAGGCCCGGGGTGTTCGGCGAGCTGACGTTGACCACCAGATAGTCCGCGACCGGGGCGAGCCGGGCGGTGCTGGCCACGTAGTCCTCGATCGCGTCGGCCGGGCCGACCACCTTGGACTTGCCGATGTTCGCGCCGACCACGGCGTCACCGGTGCGCTGCCTCAGCCGCAGCGACGCCGCCATCGAACCGTGGTTGTTGAAGCCCATCCGGTTGATCAGCGCCTTGTCGGCGGGCAGCCGGAACAGCCGGGGCTTGGGGTTGCCGGGCTGCGGGCGGGCGGTGACCGTGCCGATCTCGACGAACCCGAAACCCATGGCCGCCAGGGTGTCGGGGGCCAGGGCGTCCTTGTCGAACCCGGCGGCCAGGCCGAGCGGGCCGGGCAGGTCGAGGCCCAGGGCGCGGGTGCGCAGCACCGGGTCGGCCGGCCCGAGCAGGGCGCGGAGCCGGTCGCGCACGGCCGGGACCCGCTCGACCGTCCGCATCAGGGTGAAGGCGCCGTGGTGGGCGGTCTCGGCCGGGATACGCACCAGCAGGTGCTTGAAGATGAGTTCGTACAGCATCAGAAGAGTCGGTGCTCCACGTCGTCCAGGCCCCGCATCTCGTCGTAGTCCAGGATCACGCAGCGGATGCCGCGGTCCTCGGCCAGCACCCGGGCCTGCGGCTTGATCTCCTGCGCGGCGTAGATGCCGGCGACGGGGGACAGCAGCGGGTCGCGGTTCATCAGTTCCAGGTAGCGGGTGAGCTGCTCGACGCCGTCGATCTCGCCGCGGCGCTTGATCTCGACCGCCACCGAGCCGCCGGACGCGTCCTTCACCAGCAGGTCCACCGGGCCGATCGCGGTCATGTACTCGCGCCGGACCAGCGACCAGCCCTCGCCGAGCCGGTTCACCTGCTCGGCCAGCAGCTTCTGGAGGTGTGCCTCGACACCGTCCTTCACCAGGCCGGGGTCGACCCCGAGCTCGTGGTTGCTGTCGTGCATCACCTCGTGGATGTTCACGATCAGCCGGTCGTCGGTCTTGGCGCTCTGGACTGTCCAGACCTCGACCACCCCCACCTCGGCCGCCGACTCGTCGGGCGCGCCGACGGTCAGCTTGGCGGGCGGGCTCATCCAGTTCAGCGGCTTGTAGGAGCCCCCGTCGGAATGCACCAGCACGCTGCCGTCCGCCTTGACCATGAGCAGGCGGTTGGCGAGCGGGAGGTGGGCGGTCAACCGCCCGGCGTAGTCAACAGAACAACGAGCGATAACCAGACGCACGATGGACGAGCGTAGCCGTAACGGCGCGCGGGTGTGATCGGCGGGCGCCGCGACGCAGGACGACGCCGAGCCCGCACAGCCCGGCGTCGTCCTCAAAGCAACCGTTGCGTCACAGCTTTCCGGTCACCGCCGCCTTGGCGTCGATGATGCCGTGGCCGTAGAAGCCGTTGTCCGACTTCGGGCCCTCGCAGGTGGCGTCCAGCTCCGTGGTGCCGCTGGAGCGGATGATGGTGTAGTGGTACGTGCGGGGGTTCGGGCAGGCCGTCTCGGTGGCCGACTTCAGCACCTTGGCCTCGGTCTTGGCCGGGTCGAGACCCAGACCGCTCTTGTCCTTCTTGCCGTACTCACTCACCACGAGGGCAGCCACACCGGTGGCGTGCGGCGACGCCATCGACGTGCCCTGGAGGTACTGGTAGTAGCCGCAGACCTTGCCCTTGCACGACTTCAGCACGGCCGTGGTGGTCGGCTCGCCGGCCTCGTCGATGTCGCCGTTGAGCTTCGCCAGCGCCTCCGGGTAGGCGGCCAGGATCATGCTCGCGTAGTTCAGCCGGTTGTCGGCGGAGTCGTAGGCGTCACCACCCGGTGCGGCGACGTCGGTCTCCTGCGTGCCGTAGTTGGAGTAGTAGGCCTTGCGCTTGCTCGGCCCGGTCGAGCTGACCGTCAGCACGCCCTTGCTCTCGGCCGGGACGTTGATGCAGGAGTTGTCGATCTGGCGGGTCTTCGCGGCGTCGGCCGGGTAGTCCGGCGAGGTGTCGTCGACCGTCGGGTTGTTCAGGTCGGTCGACTCGTTGCCCTCGGCCGAGACCGGCAGAACGCCCTTGTTGCGGGCATAGTTCAGGGCCCGCTGCGTGGCGGTGCGGATGATCTGCTGCTCGCGTTGTTCCGCGGCCGAGTCGGCCGGGTTGCTCACGCAGTTGAACAGCCACGGGTCCACGTAGTAGCTCATGTTGACCACGTCGACGCCGATGTCGCCGGCGTAGGTCAGGGCGTCGAGGGTGGGCTCCAGGAAGAAGTAGCCCGAGTCCTGGCCGGCCCGGATGTTCACCAGCGTCACGTTCGGCGCCACACCGGCGATGCCGATGCCGTTGATCGGGGAACCGATGGTGCTGGCCACGTGCGTGCCGTGTCCGTCACCGTCCTCGTCGGCCGGGTCCTTGCAGTCCGCGTACTCGCACTCGCCGTCGATGTCGGGCATGTCGGTGACGAAGTTGCGCGACAGCTTGCTGCTGAAGTTCGGCGCGATGTCGGGGTGGCTGCCGTCGACGCCGGTGTCGATGATGCCGACCAGCACCTTCTTGCTGCCGGTCTGCTTGGCGTAGGAACCCTTGGCGGTGGCGTCGATCTGCTGCATGTCCCACTGGAGACCGGCCAGCGGCTCGGCGGACTTCGAGCCCTTCGAGGTCTTCGCGGCCGAGGCGGTCGCCTCACGCAGCTTCTCCACCTGCGACTGGCTGGCCTGCTGCTCCTGCGGCGCCTGCCCGATCACCCGGTTGGCAGCCGCGCCGACCACCGACGTGTCGGCGTTCACCGTGGTCTGGAAGGCGGCCTTGTTGCTGCGCGCCACCACGTAGCCGAGCGCGGTGTTCTCGGACACCACCGTGCCCCCGGCCTTCTCCACGGCCGTCCTGGCCGCCGAGACACCGGTGTTGGCGTCTTGCAGAACGATGTACTCGGTCGCGGTGCTGGTCGTGGCACTCTCGGCCGTGGCCACCGGGGCGGCCGAGGCCGGGGTGGAGGCCACGAGCGCGACGCCGGTCACGGCGGTCATCGCCGTCACCAGGCAGACGCCCAGTTTTCGCATCGGTTCGGTCCCTTCGTCGCGGATACGCGGGGTGGAACTCCTTGCGGAATGCTGCGGTCGGGCAGTTCACATACCGGATGACTTATACATGTTCTTTCGTCCGGAATAAACGAAACCGGAGATTTTTCTGTTCGGGGACGGCGGAGTGCCCGCATCGTCGGCCGACGGTCCGCCCGGCCGGTTCGGGGAGCTTGACAAAACCGGCACGGCGCAGCCGTTTTCATAGGAGGCGCACAGCACTCACCCGCGGTCAAGAGGGCGGTGGGATCCGGTCGGGTGACGCGTTTCGCATGCCCGGAACGGGCAGTGATGATTCGGCGTCGGCGAATCGACTTCGATTGTGCTGAAACCGTAATGCGAAGATGTCACCGCTCGGTCACATCTGGTCAGATCGTGCCGGGGAGGTATCACGGGCCCCCGGGAGAGTTCTCTTTCTCAGGTGTCGCGGATCGCTCCCGTGGTGTGACCAACGACCGGATCGTGACTACGGAGAGTTGTTTTACCCGGAAATCTGGGCGCTGATTCCGTACATACGGCTAGCGTGATGCACAGGTAGTCGCCAGGTCCGGTTAGGCTGACGACCGATGGCGAACAGCCGGTCCAGGGGGAGCGGCATCAGTGGAACCGGCGAGATCTGCGAGGGGAACAGTGGTGGTGCAGCTGCCTGTCGATGCGTCGGCAGATGATGCGCGCCGGTCCGTCTCCGCGCAGGAGATCGGTGAGACGGCGCCAGGACCGCTGGTGTTCGAGGAGTTCGTGGCCTCACGCGGCCCGGCCCTCGTGCGCCTGGCCCGGGGTCTGCTGCGTGACCCCTACCTGGCGGAAGACGTGGTGCAAGACGTGCTTGGCCGGGCCCTCGTCCAGTGGGGCCGGGTCAGCGCCGCGCAGGACGTCGACGCCTACGTACGCCGCATGGTGGTCAACGCCTGCACCTCGTGGTTCCGCCGGGCCGCCCGGCGGGAGCGGGCGACCGACTCGGTGCTGGTGCTCGACATGCCCTCGGCCGACGGCGCGGAGAACCGGGCCGACCGCGACCAGCTGATCGCCCTGCTGCGCCGGCTGCCGGCCAAGCAGCGCGCGGTGCTGGTGCTGCGTCACTACGAGGGCCTGCCCGACAGCGAGATCGCCGTGATCATGAAGTGCTCCGAGGTCACGGTGCGCAGCAACGCGCACCGCGGCCTGGCGAAGCTGCGCGACATGCTGAACCAGGAGCGTTACGCCTCCACGGCGTAGCCGCTCACGTCCGGCAGCTCCGGGCCGGTGATCTCCAGCACGGCCACCACCGCGTCCACCGGGATCGGGCCGTAGAAGTGCGGGAAGGGCCGGTCCGAGCCGGGCACGTCGTCCCACCTCATCGTCGTCCCCCGTTCTGCGGCCAGCTGCTCGTCGACCACCAGCAACCGCAGGTCGTGCGGCGGCAGGTCGGAGTAGAAGAGCCGGTGGACGACGGGAGCCTGGTCACGCGCCGAGCAGTGGATGAACCCCTCCTCGGCCAGGGTGCGGCCCCTGGTCGACGTCTCGTAGCGGCCCCGTTCCAGGGCCTGGGCCCAGTCCTCGGCGAGGGCGATGTGCAGTACCCGGGTCATGCGCGCTCCTGTCGGGGGATGACGACCTCCTGGATGATCAGCAGAATGGCGGCGGCGATCGGGATGGCGATGAGCGCGCCCAGCACACCCAGCAGCGCACCGCCCCCGAAGGCCGCGATCAGCGCCACCGCGCCGGGCACCGCCACCGTGCGCGACATGATGCGCGGGGCGATCAGGTAGTTCTCCACCTGCTGGTAGATGATGTAGTACACGGCCACGATGACGGCGATCTGGACCGACTGGAACAACCCCACGATCACCACCACGACCGCCCCGATCGTGGCGCCGACCAGCGGGATCAGCCCCAGGATGCCGACCAGGAAGGCCAGCACCGCGGCGTACGGAATGCCGAGCACCGTCATCATGACGAAGCTGCACACCGCGTTGATCGTGGCCACCGCCACCTGCCCGGCCACGTAACCGCCGATGCGCTTGATGATCTCGTCGCCCAGCGCCCGCACCCGGTCGCGCCGGGAGCGGGGCACCAGCCGGTAGCCCGCCTCGGCGATGTTGTTCAGCGAGGCCAGGAAATACAGCGTCAGGATCAGCACGGTGAACGTGCTGGCCAGGCCGGACAGCACGGCCCGCCCGGCGCCCAGCACCCCGCCGAACACCTGCATCACGGTGTCGCCGTTGCTGGCCCGGTCACGGATCTGCTGGCTCAGGTTGTCGATCACGCCGTACTCGGCGTTCAGGTCGTTGATCCAGGGCGTCTTGGTCAGGTTGTCGATCTGGTCCGGCGCGGAGTCGATGAGTTCGGTGGCCTGGTCGACCATGTCCGGGATGATGATCGCGGCGAACCCGCCGAAGATGCCGATCACGCCGATGAACACGATGGCCACGGCACCCCCGCGCCGCACCCCGCGGCGTTGCAGGAACCGCACCACCGGATCCAGGCCGACCGCCAGGAACGCGGCGATGACGACCAGCGTGATGGTCTGCGACAGGTCGGCGACGATCCGCATCAGCTGGAAGGCCAGCAGCACGCCGATCGCGGCCATGAAACCGAAGTAGAACGGGTTGTTCCGGTTGATCGGCGGTCCCGGCCGGCCGAACTTCGGGTCGCCCTCGGTGCGCTTGCGGGCGTCCTCGTCGTTCTCCGGTTCGTGGTCCCGGGTCCGCAGCGCCGCACCGCTCTCGTTCTCCGGCTGCTCGGGCTCACCCGCCGGGTGCTCCGGGGTGGAGTCCTTGATCGGCGAGGGCTCGGCCGGCTGATCGGCCCCCAGCGTCGAGGTCTGTTCGGGGTCCGACTGCTGCGACACAGCAAGGGCTCCGTTCCGCCGGGGGTGACCGGGCATGATCAGAAAACGCGGGCGATGAGCATTCTGGCCCAATTCACAGCCGCCCCAAACCGCAGCGAAGCCACCGGCCCTGGTGGGGACGATGGCTTCGCCGTGGTGGTGCGGTGCGGGACGAGCTGAGGATCAGCGCTTGGAACCGGCCGGGGCGGCGTCGGGAAGCACGATGGTGCGCTGCTCGCCGTCCTGACCGTCGCCGGACGGGTCGTCCTGCGGGTTGTGCGACGCGGCCTGTGCCACCTTGTCCAGCGAGCCCGCGTTCATCGGCATGCTGTTGCCCAGCAGCGCACGCAGCTGGTCGAGGTGGCCGGTGATGCTGTCGCGCTGGCGGATCAGCTCGTCCACCTGACGCTGGGCGGCCCGGCGGTTGCGGTCGGCCTCGCCCTTCGCCTCGGACAGCACCTTGTCGGCGTGCGCCCGGGCCTCGGCCATCACCTGGTCGGCGTTGCGACGGGCGTTGCCCACCAGCGTCTTGGCGTGCTCGTCGGCGTCGCGGCGCACGGCCTCGGCCTGGTTGACGGCCTTTCCGGCGCGGGTCTCCGCGGCGTTGGCGCGCTGCTCGGCCTCGGCCACCAGCTGGGTGGCCTGGGCCACGGCCTGCTCGTGCCGCTCGGCGTCGAGCCGCTCTGCCTCCTCCCGCCGGGCGGCGAGCTTGACCTCCAGGTCGGTGCTCATCTGCTCGGCGCGGTTACGGGCCTCTTCCAGCGCGGCGGCGGCGGAGGTCCGCATCTCCTCGGACTCGCGCTTGGCGGTGCTGCGCAGTTCCTCGGCGTCGCGCTTGGCGCTGATCCGGGCCTCGTCGGTCTCCCGCTTGGTGGCCGCCCGCAGCTCGGTGACCTCGCGCTCGGCGGTGGCGCGCAGCCGGGCCAGCTCGCGGTCGACGTTGGTGCGCTTCTCCGAGGTCTCGTGCTCGGTGACCGACTTCAGCTTGGACGCCTCGCGCTCGGCGACGGCCAGCATCTCGTCGGACTTGCGGGTGGCGGTGCCGACAATGTCTTCCGCCTCGGCCGTGGCGGTGCGGCGCATGTCAGCGGTCTCCCGCTGGGCGACGGCCGTGGTCTCGGCGGCCTCGTTCTGGGCGGCGGCACGGTGCTGCGCCGCTTCCACCCGGGCCTGGGCGACGGCCTCCTCGGCCTCCTTGGTGGCGGCCGCGATCACGTCGCTGGCCTGCTCCTCGGCCAGACGCAGCAGCTGCTCGATGCGCGAGCCCAGGCCGCTGTACGACGGGCGCTCCACCTCCCGCAGCTGGCGGTGCGCCTCGGCGACCTCGCCGGAGAGTTTCAGCGCTCGGGTGTCGAGTTCCTCGACGCGGGCTCTTGCGTCACGCAGGGAGGATTCCAGGGAGGCAATTCTTTCCTCCACCTGCGCGCGATCGAAACCACGCATGACGATCTGGAATCCATGGGGGCTCTGTTCGCCGGCCACTTCTCAGTCCTCCCTGACGGCCCGCCGCCCGGGCCTAGACGTTCCTGAACTCATGTGAGATTGCTTCACGATGCCGCTCGCGCTTCGTTGCCGCAGGACGCCGAGCCGCTCACCCGGTGTCAGGCAGGGTACTCCCACCGTGCCTTTGGGAAAGATGGTCATGGGCATCAGATGCAGCCGGTTCGGCGTGGTCGAGGGCGAGGTCCGCGAGGGCTGATCCTACGGTGCGTTTCAAGGTCATCCACGGAAAGCGATTGTCAGGAAGGTTCCTGTAACCAGATCTTGACGCGCGGGTGCCGGCCGTTCGTCTTTGATTTCCCGGGCGGACCGAATTCCCGGGGCGGCCCCAGATCCGCTGTTCCGGGTTGTCGTCACCGGCTTCACCGGCAGGACAGTTCTGGTTCAGTGCCGGTTCAGCGCGATATCAACGCCTGATCAGTGGCCGGACCTTGCCGGTTCCACGAGTTCCACCAGAACACCACCGGCGCTCTTCGGATGGATGAAGTTGACCCGGCTGTTCGCCGTCCCCCGTCTCGGTTCGTCGTACAGCAACCGGGCACCCCGGCCGCGCAGTGTCGCGCAGGCCGCGTCGATGTCGTCCACGCGGTAGGCCACCTGCTGGAGGCCGGGTCCGGAGCGGTCGAGGAACTTCGCGATCGGCGACGTGTCGTGCAGCGGGGCGAGCAGCTGAACGCGGGTGTCGCCGTCGCCGACGGCCATCATCACCTCGGCCACTCCCTGCTCCTCGTTGATCTCGCGGTGCGCCTCGCGCATCCCGAGAACGTCGCGGTAGTAGGCGATCGCCGCCTCCAGGTCGGGCACCGCCACACCCACGTGGTCGATCGCCGTGAACAACTGCGGGGGGACGCCGGTCACCTCGGACATGTCCCCAGCCTAGGCACGGGTCGCCGCTATGACGCCTGGCACCGCGGGCACCAGTAGAGATTGCGCGCCACCATCTCCGCCGTGCGCACCGGTGTTCCGCAGACCCGGCAGGGCTCACCGGTGCGCCGGTAGACGTAGTGCGAGTCCTCCCGCCGCACCGTGGAGGCCGTGCGCCGGCCCCGCGGCCGGTCCTCCGGCCGGGTGGTGACGATCTTCCCGCTGCGCACCCCGGCCCGCATGAGCACCCGCAGGTCGGACCACATCGCCGTCCACTCCCGCGCGGTCAGGTCGCGGCCGGGCCGGAACGGGTCGACGCCGTGCCGGAACAGGATCTCGGCGCGGTACACGTTACCGACGCCGGCCACCACCGACTGGTCCATCAGCAGCGCACCGACGCTCGTGCGGGAACGGCTGATCCGGGTCCAGGGCTCCTCGCCGTCCGTGCCCCTGCGCAACGGGTCGGCGCCGAGCCGGCTGATCACCCGCAGCCGGCCCTCCTCGTCGAGCAGTTCGCTGGCGGTGGCGCCGCGCAGGTCGGCCCAGCCCCGCTCGCTCTCCAACCGCAGGCGCAGCTGTCCCCACGGTGCGGCCGGAGTCCCCGTCCCGTGCAGGAACTTGCCGTACAGGCCGAGGTGCACGTGCAGCCAGACCGGTGGCCGGGCCCCGGCCGGGGCGGCGTGCACGAACAGGTGTTTGCCCCAGGCGTCGGTGCCGGTGACCGTGCCGCCGTCGAGCATCGCGACCCCGGCCGCGAACTTGTCCTGCACCGCGCTCGCGCGGACCACGGTGCCGGTGAACAGCTCGCCCAGGTCGCTGGCGAGCCGGTGGATGGTGTGGCCCTCAGGCAGTGTGGTCTCCGGTGCTCAGGTGCACTGCGGGTGCAGTAAATGGAAGCTGTTGCAGGTTTTTCAACTCGTCGGCGAGTACAGCAGATTCCTTCCCGTCCGGCGATCGCTGATGTGAGGCCCACCACCCGGAAGCGATGGAGTGCGGGACGGGGCGGGGTTACGTTGGGATCGCTCTCCGAGCCCAACCTGCCTGACCTGACTGACCTGAGCGAGGATGCCGTGACAGAACAGGTGCCAGAACCGGGCGGGCGCACGTCGTCCGTCATCGTCGCCGGGGCCCGCACGCCGATGGGCAGACTGCTCGGCTCGCTGAAGGGGTTCTCCGCCCCCGAGCTGGGATCCGTCGCGATCCGGGGAGCGCTGGAGAAGGCGCACGTCGATCCGGGCGCGGTGGAGTACGTGATCATGGGGCAGGTGCTCCAGGCCGGGGTCGGCCAGGGGCCGGCCCGGATCGCCGCGGCCGGGGCCGGGATCCCGATGACCGTCCCGGCGATCACGGTCAACAAGCTGTGCCTGTCCGGCCTGAACGCCATCGCCACCGCCGACGCGCTGATCCGCGCGGGCGAGTTCGAGATCGTGGTGGCGGGTGGCATGGAATCCATGACCCGCGCCCCGCACCTGCTGCTCGGCAGCCGTGAGGGTTTCAAGTACGGCGACGTGGCGATGCGCGACCACATGGACTACGACGGGCTGTACGACGCGTACACGAACCAGGCGATGGGCGCCCTGACCGAGGCCGCGAACGTGGACGACCGGGCGTTCAGCCGGCAGGAGATGGACGAGTTCGCGGTGGCCTCGCACGCCAAGGCCGCGCTGGCGCAGAAGAACGGCGTGTTCGACGAGGAGATCGTGCCGGTCCGGATCCCGCAGCGGAAGGGCGATCCGCTGGTGTTCGCCACCGACGAGGGGGTGCGGCCCGACACCTCGATGGAGCAGCTGGCCAGACTGCGCCCGGCGTTCCGGGAGGACGGCACGATCACCGCCGGATCGGCCTCACCGATCTCCGACGGCGCGGCGGCGGTGGTCGTGATGTCGAAGCGCAAGGCCCAGGAACTGGGTCTGGGCTGGATCGCCGAGATCGGGGCGCACGGGCAGGTGGCCGGGCCGGACTCCTCGCTCCAGTCGCAGCCGGCCAACGCCATCCGGGCCGCGCTCGGCAGGGCCGGGCTGGAGGTGTCCGACCTCGACCTGGTCGAGATCAACGAGGCGTTCGCGGCCGTCGGCCTGGCCTCCACCCGCGAGCTCGGCCTCGACCCGGCCCGTGTCAACGTGAACGGCGGGGCGATCGCCACCGGGCACCCGGTCGGGATGTCCGGGGCCCGGCTGGTGCTGCACCTGGCGCTCGAACTCGGCCGCCGGGGCGGGGGGACCGGTGTGGCCGCGCTCTGTGGAGGCGGCGGGCAGGGCGACGCGCTGATCCTGCGGGTGCCCCGCCCCTAGTTCTCGTTGGTGGGCGGCTGTGGGTCGCGGAGGATCAGGACGGACTGGAACGCCGCGACCGCGGTGCCCACGATGCACAGCACGATGCCCGGGCCGGGCGACCAGTGCACCGTCTGCGTGGCGAACCAGGTCTGCGTCTCGATGCCGCTGGTCAGCCCGACGACGGTGAACAGCAAATAGCCGCAGAAGCCGGTCAGGGCCAGCACCAGCAGGGCGATCGACGCCACCGTGCGGAGTTTCGGCGTGCGGGTCAGCGCGACCAGCCCGGTGAGGACCACCCCGAACAGGAACGACGCCGCCAGCGCCTCCGGCCGGACCTGCCAGGAACGCAGTAGTTCCGGCTCCTCGTAGGTGATGAACGGGATCACCGAACCGAGGACGACAGCCAGGGTCGCGGCCAGGGCCACCCACTGCACCCGGCGGAACAGCCCCGCGAGGGAGTTGCCCGGGGCCTGCCAGGGGTTGGCCGGCGGCGGGTACTGGAGCGGTTGGCCGGTGTTCTGGCCGGGGTAGCTCTGGCCGGGGTAGCTCTGGCCGGGATGATGGGCGCCCGGGTGCGGCTGTCCGGGGTGAGGCGAGCCGAGGGGGGCCGGGTTCGGCGGGTGCTGGCCCGCCGTCGGCCGGCCGGATGCGGACTGGCCGGATGCGGACTGGCCGAATGCGGACTGGCCGAATGCGGACTGGCCGGCGGCGTTCTGGCCGGGCGCGTTCTGGCCCGGTGCCGGCCACAGACCGGCAGGTTGCTGCCAGACGTCAGTGGCGGCGCTCGGTGGCGGCGGGGCCCAGGTGGTGGGCGGGTTCGGGTCGGACCAGTGGACGACGGGAGCGTTCCCCGACTCGTCCACAGGCTGATTCACCATCCCTGAGGGCTGCGTGGCCGTGTCGGACGGCTGTTTCGTCGTCCCCGCTGGTTCAGTCGTCCCCGTTGGTTCAGCGGTCGTGTCGGTCTCTGCGGCCGTGTCGGCCGGGGGCGTCGTCTCGACCGGATGTGCGGCGGTCGGCTGGGGCGGGGAGGTGGGCCGGGGGAGGGCGTCGTCTTCACGCCAGAACTGCCAGCCCTGGGGTGCGGGCGGCCAGGAAGGGTCGGGTGCCCAGTCGCCGGGTGGCTCCCACCCCTCGGGCGGGGCGGGCCAGCCGGGCGCGGGGTTGAAGCGAAGTGCCATCCGTCTGCTCTGCCCCTATCGGCCCTTCACGGCCTGTCCACCGGAAGGGACAGCCTAGCGACAGATCACCCACATGGCCCGCCCCGGTTCATCAGGACGCGGTATCGGTGCAGGTCAGGGCTCTGTCGTTATGGAGGCGAAATCTTTGGGGAGAACTGCGGCTAGGGTGGACTGCGTGTTGTTCGCGTTCTCGGTCGCGCCCAGTGGTTCCGGCGAGTCGGTGTCCGAGGCGGTGGCAGACGCAGTCGCCATCGTCCGGGCCTCAGGCCTGCCCAACCGCACAGACTCCATGTTCACCACCATCGAGGGTGAGTGGGACGAATGCATGGACGTGATCAAACGTGCCTGTGAAGCCGTGGGCAGGCACGGCAACCGGGTCTCGCTGGTGCTCAAGGCAGACATCCGCCCGGGTTACTCCGGTGAGATGACCGCCAAACTCGACCGGCTCGAGGCGGCCCTGAACTCCCAAGGCCAGGACGGCCCGGCCCCCGGCGTTCCGCCGGTGGCCACCGACTGACCCGGAGCGCTTATGTCAGACAGCCACACCAGTCCTTCCGGCCTGCCCGGGCGGGGCCGTGCCGACACGGAGACCCTGCCCAGCGGCACCGGCGAGCTGTCGGTCACCCGCACAACTGAAGACGACGTCACACCCGGCCCGGCGCCGTCCCCCGATGCAGGTGGTTCTGCCGCGTCCCTGGCCACCCGGCCCGGGACGGGTGACGGTGAGGCACCGCCCACCGGCCCCATCGTGCTCCCCGATACGGCCGCAGCCCGTCGCCCGGTGGGTGTTGACGCTCCCACCGGCTCGATCGAGTTGCCCGATACGGCCGCAGCCCGTCGCCCGGTGGGTGTTGACGCTCCCACCGGCTCGATCGAGTTGCCCGATACGGCCGCAGCCCGTCGCCCGGTGGGTGTTGACGCCCCCACCGGCTCGATCGAATTGCCCGATACGGCCGCAGCCCGTCGCCCGGTGGGTGTTGACGCCCCCACCGGCCCGATCGAGCTGCCCGACACCAGCGTGGCCGCGCGATCGGGTGCGGACGAGCGATCCGGTGTGGCCGGGCGATCGGAAGTGGCCGGGCGGTCTGAGGCTGTCTCGCGGTCTGAGGTTTCCGCGCGGTCCGATGCGGTCGGGTCCGGTGTTGCTGCGCGATCCGGTGTGGACGGGCAGTCCGAGGCTGTCTCGCGGTCTGAGGTTTCCGCGCGGTCCGATGCGGTCGCGTCCGATGTGGCCGCACGATCCGAGGTGAACGCGCCTGATGGTGTGGCCGCGCGGTCCGAGGTGACCGCGCCTGACGGTGCCGCACGATCCGACGGTGCCGCACGATCCGACGGTGCCGCACAATCCGACGGTGCCGCACAATCCGACGGTGCCGCACGATCCGACGGTGCCGCACGATCCGAAGCCGCCGTGGGTTCCGCAGCAGCCGAGCCGGCCGCCGACGAGCACGGACCCGACGACGACACTCCCGAAGCCCTGTCCGGACCCGCCGCCCCCGGTGTGGCTGCTGCTTCAGAGATGAAGGACGTCACCGAAGAGCCTTCGCCCACTAGGAAAATCGCTCCTGGGGTGACTGGTTCCATCCAGCAGGCCGCCTCGGAGGCGGAAGCGGTTCCCGGCCGTCACCCGGCGGAGGGGTCCGGTGCCGGTGCTTCCGCCCCGGAAGCCGGCTCTGCCCCGGACAGCGGCATCGGCCTGTCCGGGGACTCCGCGCGACTGCCCGGCTCGGCCGCGGTCGCCCCTTCCTCCCGGGCGGCGAGCAGCGCGAGTTTATTTTCCGAAAACAGCGTCACCGCAACCGATTCTGACCGCCTCGCCAAGACCGGAGCGAGTGCGCAGCCGGAGAGTGGCAACTTCAGTCCCGATCCGTTGACCCGGGCGGCGGGCGGTGCGGGCTCGGTCCTGGAAAGCGATAGCACGGCTACTGATACGGAACCTCGGGCCGAGAGTGGTTCGACCGCGGTTGATCTCGCCCACCCGGTGGCGAACGCCCAGCCGGGAATCAGTGCAGCCGGTGTCGAGACCTCGACACCCGAAGTCGCCTCAGCGGGCTCGGCGCATGACCTCTCGGAGTCAGGCGCCGGTCCGGTCCGGTCCGGTTCGGTCCAGATCGGGTCGGGGCGGGTGATGCCGGCGGAAACGGATGCGGTGCAGCGTTTCTCGGGCTCCGGAGCTCCGGCGGGTGACGACGCTCGCGGGGTAGACCATGCCTTCGGCCCGGGCGCGCGCGGTGCCGAAGCCCTGCCGAATCGAACCGAGCCTCGGTCTCTGACGCCGCTCCGCCCACTCGGGCAGGAGGCCGGGGGTTCCTCGGACGCTCTCGTGGTTCGTCCGGCTCCGGCTGGTGAACTGGTGGCACGGCCCGACGCCCCGGCGGGCGATCGGGCTCCAGCGGCGGATCGTGCTGAAACACCTGGTCATCCAGGGCGATTCGTGGAGGCGCCGGTCTGGCCCACGTCGTCGGGAGAGGCTTTCCCGTCTGTGCGGGGTTCGGTGCTGGAGGATCTCGATGGCGGAAAACCCGCACCGGATGCCGCCGGAGCAGGTGAACCGGCAGCCGAGGCCTCTGCTCCGCCCGTCTTCGCCTCAAGGCGTGAACGAAAACTGTATGAAACCGGTGCCATCGGCATGCCGACCGGTGCGATGCGCCGGTCCGCGGCCGGCGCGGCGGCACCCGGCACCGCTGCGCTCGGAACGGCCGCACCGAGCGCGAAGGTGACCGGAACGGCGTCCCCCGGTTCGGTTGTGATCGGCGACAGTCCGGCCACCCGGCCCGGCGGGATTCCCGCCGCAGGGATCGGGCAGGCGACGCAGGATGCCCGGACCACGGACGAGGCCACCGGCACCCCGACCACCCGCACCCGGGCCACCGGCGAGCCGGGAACGGGCTCGGCGCCCACCGCGCAGACGTCCCTCAAGCACTTGCCCTGGGGCCGGATGCTGGCGGGGCTGATCGCCATGGCCGGGCTGGTCGTGCTGGCGCTCGGCGGGCTCAAGGCGACGGTGTGGGCGCCGTCCGACGTGGTGGTCGGCAGGCTGAGCACGCCCTCGCAGAAGTTCGTGACCACCGAGGTCGGCACGCTGGCACTCGCGGGCACCCGGGTGGAGGTCACGGCGTCGGGCAGCGGCTCGGTGTTCATCGGGATCGGGCGGGCCTCCGACGTGGACGCTTACCTGGACGATGCTGCCACCCAGCGGATCACCGGGGTGAACGAGGACGACGACAGCCTGATCACTCGCGCCGTCGGCACCGACACCGCCGCGGTTCCCGACCCGGGTTCGGTGGACGTCTGGACGGTCAGCGACCTCGGCACCGGAACGGCGAGCCTGACCTGGCCGGAGACCGCCTCGGGGCAGTACCGGCTGGTGATCGCCGCCGACGGTGCCCAGGCCGCACCGCAGGAGGTCACGATGACCTGGAGCGGCTCCGAGCCGTCCAACCCGGCACCGCTCTACATCGGGACCGGCGTCGTGCTGCTGGTGACCGGGGTGATCGCGTCGATGACGCTGCGGGCCCGCACCCGCGACCGGAGGCGGGCATGAACCGCGAGGCGGGCATGAAGCGCCGCGCCGCACTCGGTCTGCTGCTGACACCGCTGGTGGTGGCCGGCTGCGGGCAGAACACGCTGGTGGTCACCGCCCCGGCCGCCGACACCCAGGTGCATCCGGTGGTGGAGGCGGGGCAGGCCCGCTCGATCCTCGACGCGGTCGACGAGGCCGTGGCCGCGGGGGTGGGCGCCGACGACACCACCGAGACCGCCGACGCCCGGCTGCTCGGGCCGTACCTGGCCGTCCTGCTCGCCCGGGCCCGGGTGGCCGAGGAGCGCGACCAGAAGACCGACACCCCGGACGAGGTCACCCGCGAGGCCCTGGTGGTGCCGCGCGCCCACGGCTGGCCCCGGTTCTTCCTGGCGGTCGGGCGCACCTCGAGCGCCTCCACCTACCTGGTGCGGGTGCTGCGCTCGGACTCGGCCCGGGCCCCCTACGGCCTGTGGGCCGAGGCGATGATGCTGCCCGGCGCCAGTCTTCCGGAGACGGCCACCGACGCCTCGGTGCTCGGCGCCGACACCGACGGCCTCCTGCTGTCGCCGAAGGAAGCCCTGGCCGGTTTCGCTGGTTACCTGAACGGCGAGGGCAAGGGAGACGGCGCGGAGAACTTCCGCCGCAGCGAGTACAGCGACCAGTTGCTCCAGCGGCTGGAGGCGGACCAGAAGGGGCTGAAGGAGGTGGCGACGGTGAGCAGCAAGCACGTCGCCGTCGACGAAACCCCGCTCGCGATGCGGACGGACGACGGCGGTGCGCTGGTGATCGGCCAGCTCCGCCAGACCTACACCGTCAAGGTGAAGCCGGACTCCGGCAAGGTCAAGGTCAAGGACGCCGACCTGGCCGCGCTCGCCGGAGGCAAGGACGAGTTGCAGTTCGGCAAATCCTTCACGAGGTCCGCCGTGGAGGTTGTGGTGCTGCACGTACCGGCCAAGGATTCGAAGGAACGGATCCGCGTCGTCGCCGCCCAGAAGGGCGACGTCGAGGCCGAGGTGAAGTAGTGACGCAGATGTCGGGGCACGGAGAAAGGAACCCTCGATGACGAACCAGCCGGGTATGCGAGCAGGCGCAGGACGCCCCTCGCTCAACCTGCGCGGTGCGGTTGATCTGGGAGCGCTGGCCGCCAGGCCGGCGCCCAGCAGCGCCAACAGCGGTGGCGCGTCAGGTGGCCCGGCCAGCCCGGGCGCCTTCGTCATCGACACGACCGACGCGTCGTTCTCGACCGAGGTCATCCAGCTGTCGCAGACCGTTCCGGTCGTGCTGGACTTCTGGGCCGAGTGGTGCGGGCCGTGCAAGCAGCTGTCGCCGCTGCTGGAGAGCCTGACCGCGGAGTACGCGGGCCGGCTGCTGCTGGCCAAGGTCGACGTCGACGCCAATCCGCAGCTGGCGCAGGCCTTCCAGGTGCAGTCCATCCCGAGCGTGTTCGCGGTGGTCAAGGGCCAGCCGATCCCTCTGTTCCAGGGTGCGCAGCCGGAGCAGCAGGTGCGGGCGGTGTTCGAGGAACTGATGCGGGTGGCCGAGGCCAACGGGGTCAGCGGCCAGCTGTCCGGTGGCGACGCGGAGGCCGACGGCGAGGCGGAGGAGCCGGAGGAGGAACCGCTTCCCCCGCTGCACCAGGCCGCCTACGACGCGATCGAGCGGGACGACCTGGACGCCGCGATCGCGGCGTACCAGCAGGCCCTGCGGGAGAGCCCGGCCGACGACCTGGCCAAGGTGGGCCTGGCCCAGGTGCAGCTGATGAAGCGCACCAACGGGGTCGACCCGAACCAGGCCCGGCAGACCGCGGCGCAGAACCCGGCCGACCCGGACGCGCAGATCGTGGTGGCCGACCTGGACGTGCTCGGTGGTCACATCGAAGACGCGTTCGCCCGGCTGATCGACACCGTGCGGGTCACCGCCGGCGACGACCGGGACAAGGTCCGCGCCCACCTGGTCGAGCTGTTCGAGGTGGTCGGCAAGGAGGACCCGCGCGTGCCGAAGGCCCGCATCGCTCTGGCCAACGCGCTGTTCTGAGGCCGTAGAGGCAACCAATGGTGGACGACGCCGGGCCGCGACAGCCCGGCGTCGTCCATCATTTTTCGTGCGAGCCCCGCCCTGGGAAGGGCTACCGAGCGCCCCTCCGTTCTGCGGATTCTGGCCCGAGTCGGGCCGGGAGACCTGACCACGCCCGCCGGACAGGGTTGAATGGCACCATGCCGTAACTCGCTGTGGATATTTCATGACAGTGAGTTGTCGTCATCGTTGTCGTGCCGGGCCCAGGGGGAACCTATGTCGCGCATCTTCATCGTGGGTTCCGGAACCGTGGGCGCCGCCACCGGCCGGGCCCTGGGGCACGCCGGTCACCGCGTCACCTTCGTCGACATCGACCCGCGCCGGGTGGCGGTGCTGGTGAACGAGGGCCTCGACGCCCGGCGAGAGCTCGATCTGGCCGGTGAGCCGGAGGCATTCATCTTTCTCTGCACGCCGACCCGGCTCGTCGAGGGCCGGCACCACCTGGCCGACGTGGCCGCCGGGGCCGAGCTGATCGGACGCGCCCTGGCCCGCGCCGACTGCCCGCACATCGTGGTGGTCCGTTCCACCGTGCCGCCCGGCACCACCCGTGACCTGGTGCGCCCGCTGGTCGAGCTGCACTCGGGACGTCGCGAGGGCGACGGGTTCGGCATCGCGGCCAGTCCGCACTTCGACTCCCGCGGCTCGCGCGGCAGCGCCGCCCGGGCCGGGCGGCACGCCGTCGAGACGGTGCGCCTGCCGCTGACCGTGATCGGCTCGGACGACGAGCGGATCACCCTGGCCGTGCGCGACCTGCTGACCGCGCTGGTTCCGCCCGGTGGCCAGCTGCGGCTGCTCGGCGACCCGGCCGAGGCGGAGATGGTGAAGTGCGCGCACAGCCTGTTCAACGCCACGAAGATCAGCTTCTGGAACGAACTCTGGCGGGTCTGCGACCGGCTCGGCCTCGACCCGGACGAGGTCGCCGGGGCGGTGGCCACCTCGGCCGAGGGTTCGCTCAATCCGGAGTACGGCATCTGGGGCGGAGCGCCCTACGGCGGCAACCAGTTGCCCAGTGACACCAGGGGTTTTCTCTCGTTCGCCGAGGAGATCGGGCTGCCGATGCCACTTCTCGGCGCGGTGGTGGGCGTGAACTCCGGCTTCGAGCAGCGTCTGGAGGCGGAGATGGAGGCGCTCAGCATGCTGGCCGCCGGGCCGCACTACTACGCGCCCGAGAACGACGACGAGGCCGAGGATTCCGAGGACGAGGAGCCGTACGACGCCGCGCCGGAGGAGGCGGGCTCCTCGTCGTCCATCATTGACGAGAACCCGCCCCCCACCCACGAGACCGAGCCGACGGACCGCACCGAGAGGGCCGGGCGCGTGGGAGGCGAGGTGCGCACCGACCCGCCCTCCACGCATCCCTCCCGCCGGCGCGCCCAGCGCCGCACCTGGATCCCGCGGCAACTGGGGCGCTGACGGGTTCAGCCCCGGATCACCAGATCCGGACCCGCTGGTCCTCGTCCAGCCAGAGCCCGTCACCGGGCTTGAGACCGAACGCCGTGTGGAACTCGTCGATGTTGGTCACCACCGCGTTGCACCGGAACTCCTCGGGGGAGTGCGGGTCCAGCGCGAGCCGGCGGATCACCTCGGTGTCGCGGCCCTTGCCCCGCCAGCCCTGCGCCCAGGAGATGAAGAACCGCTGCCAGCCGGTCAGGCCGTCCAGCTCGGCCGGCTCGGAGCCGTCCAGGGCGATGCGGTAGGCGGTGTGCGCGATCGAAAGGCCGCCCAGGTCGCCGATGTTCTCGCCGACGGTGAGCGCGCCGTTGACGTGGTGGCCCGGGGTCTGCCGGGGCTCCAGCACGTCGTACTGCGCGATCAGCGCCTTGGTGCGCTTCTCGAACTCGGTGCGGTCGGCGTCGGTCCACCAGTCGTTGAGGTTGCCCGAACCGTCGTACTTCGAGCCCTGGTCGTCGAACCCGTGCCCGATCTCGTGCCCGATCACCGCGCCGATCGCGCCGTAGTTGGCGGCGTCGTCGGCCTCCGCGTCGAAGAACGGCGGCTGGAGAATGGCGGCCGGGAACACGATCTCGTTCATCAGCGGGTTGTAGTACGCGTTGACGGTCTGCGGGGTCATGAACCACTCGTCGCGGTCCACCGGCTTACCGAGTTTGTCGATCTCCCGGGCGATCTCGTAGTCACCGGCGCGGCGCACGTTGCCCACCAGGTCGCCGGCCGTGATCTCCAGCGAGGAGTAGTCCCGCCACTTGTCCGGGTAGCCGATCTTCGGGGTGAACGAGTCCAGCTTCTCCAGCGCCCGGACCCGGGTCTCCTCGCTCATCCAGTCGAGCTTGGTGATGCTCTGCCGGTAGGCCTCCACCAGGTTGGCCACCAGCTCCACCATGCGGGCCTTGGCGGCGGGGGAGAAGTGCTCCTCCACGTAGAGCTTGCCGACCGCCTCGCCGAGCGAGCCCTCGACCATCGACACCCCACGCTTCCACCGCTCGCGCAGCTGCGTGGCACCGGTCAGGGTCTTGCCGTAGAAGGAGAAGTTCTCCTCCACCAGCTCGGCGTTCAGCAGGGTGGCCGAGCCGTGCAGGGTGCGCCAGGTCAGCCAGGTCTTCCAGTCGGCCAGCGGCACCTCGACCAGGGCCTTGCCGAGCGCGGTGAAGAAGCCCGGCTGCCGCACGACCACCTCGGAGAAGGCGCTCTGCGGCACCTTCAGGGCGTCGATCCAGGCGGTCCAGTCGAACTCGGGGACGAGCTCTTCCAGGCCCGCCCGGTCTTTCTTGTTGTATGTCTTGGTGGCGTCGCGGTTGGTCACCCGGTCCCAGTGCGAGCCCGCCAGACGGGTTTCCAGCGCGAAGATGCGCCGGGCCGCGTCGTCCGCGCCCGGCTGTTCGGTGATGCCCGCCTTCACCAGCATCCGGGCCACGTGGGCCAGATACTCGGTGCGGATCTCGGCGAAGGTCTCCTCGCGGTAGTACGACTCGTCGGGCAGGCTGAGCCCGCCCTGGGTCACGTACATCACGTAGCGGTCGGAGGCCATCGCGTCGTTGTTGACGAAGTAGCCGAAGGGCGCGCCGCTGCCCGAGCGTTCCAGCACGCCGAACGCCCTGACCAGCCCGGCGAGGTCGGTGATCTCCTCGATCAGGGCCAGGTCGGTGGCGATCGGGGCGATGCCGAGACGCTCGATGGCGGGCTCGTCCATGAAACTGGCGTAGAGGTCGCCGACCTTCTGCGCCTCACTGCCGGGCTCGGCGTTGCCGGATGTCTCCGCTGCCTTCTCGACGATCACCCGCAGCTGTGCCTCGGCCTCGTCACGCAGACGATGGAAGGTGCCGTACACCGACTTGTCCGGCGGGATCTCGGCTGTGTCCAGCCACTTCCCGTTGACGTGCCGGAACAGGTCGTCCTGCGGCCTGATCGAGGGGCTGAGCTGCTCGATTTCGATACCGGACCTCATCGCCCGAGCGTATCCGCCCCACCCCCCGATCGGCACAGGTCAGGCGTTCAGCCCTCCGCTGATTCGGGCTGGAAGCCCGGCCCGGACTCGTGGTGCACCTCGTGCGCGGCGCCACCGGAGCCCCAGCCGCTCTCCGGAGTGCTCTCCGGCACCAGCCACACCGTGCCCAGCGGCGGGACCCGCAGGGTGATGGACGAGGGCTGACCGTGCCAGGGCACCGGCACGGCGTCGACCGCGCCCAGGTTGCCCACGCCGGAACCGCCGTACTGCTCGGCGTCGGTGTTCAGGATCTCCAGCCAGCGGCCCTCGTTGGGCACGCCGACGTGGTAGCCCTCCTGCGGCTCGGAGGAGAAGTTGACCACGGCCACCAGCGGGTTGCCCGAGGCGTCGCGGCGGATGAACGAGAACGTGTTGTGCTGTGTGTCGTTCGCGTCGATCCACTGGAACCCGGCCGGGTCGCTGTCGGCCTGCCACAGCTCGGGGCGGTCCTTGTAGACCCGGTTCAGGTCACGCACCAGCTGCTGGAGCCCGGCGTGCCACGGGGTGTCTTCCAGCCACCAGTCCAGGCTGCGGTTCTCCGACCACTCCCGGTCCATGCCCAGTTCCTGGCCCATGAACAGCAGCTGCTTGCCCGGGTGCGACCACATGAAGGCCAGGTAGGCGCGCACGTTGGCGAGCTGCTGCCAGCGGTCGCCGGGCATCTTGCCGAGCAGCGAGCCCTTGCCGTGCACGACCTCGTCGTGGCTGATCGGCAGCACGAAGTGCTCGCTGTACGCGTACATCAGCGAGAACGTCATCTGGTGGTGGTGGTACTGCCGGTAGATCGGGTCCTTGGACACGTAGCCCAGGGAGTCGTGCATCCAGCCCATGTTCCACTTGTGGCCGAAGCCGAGGCCGCCCAGGTGCGTGGGGCGGGTGACGCCGGGCCACGCGGTGCTCTCCTCGGCGATCATCATGACGCCCGGGTGCCGCTTGTAGGCGGTGGCGTTGACCTCCTGCAAAAAGGCCACGGCTTCGAGGTTCTCGCGACCACCGTACTTGTTCGGCGTCCACTCGCCGCTGTTGCGGGAGTAGTCGAGGTAGAGCATCGAGGCCACCGCGTCGACCCGCAGGCCGTCGATGTGGAACTCCTCCAGCCAGTAGAGGGCGTTCGCGACCAGGAAGTTGCGCACCTCGGTGCGGCCGAAGTCGAAGATCAGCGTGCCCCACTCGGGGTGCTCGCCGCGGTGCGGGTCGCCGTGCTCGTACAGCGGCACGCCGTCGAACCTGGCCAGCGCGAACTCGTCCTTCGGGAAGTGCGCGGGCACCCAGTCCATGATCACGCCGATGCCGGCCTGGTGGAGCTTGTCCACCAGGTGCCGGAACTCGTCCGGGCTGCCGAACCGCGACGTGGGCGCGTAGTAGCCGGTGACCTGGTAACCCCAGGAGCCGCCGAACGGATGCTCGGCCACCGGCAGGAACTCGACGTGGGTGAAGCCCATGTCTTTCACGTAACCGACGAGCTGGTCGGCCAGTTCGAGGTAGGACAGGCCCTGCCGCCAGGAGCCGAGGTGCACCTCGTAGATGCTCAGCGGGCTGGTGAGCGCCTGCTGCCGGTCGCGCTCGGCGACCCAGGCGGCGTCTTGCCACTCGTAGCTGGACTCGGTGACGACCGACGCCGTGGACGGCGGGACCTCGGTGGCGTACGCCATCGGGTCGGCCTTCTGCCGCCAGTGGCCGTCCTGACCGAGGATCTCGTACTTGTAGCGGGTGCCCGCGCCGATGCCCGGCACGAACAGCTCCCACACCCCCGAGCCGCCGAGGCTGCGCATCGACTGGGTGCGCCCGTCCCACTGGTTGGCGTCGGAAACCACGCGCACCGCCTGGGCATTCGGCGCCCAGACGGCGAACGACGTGCCCGCGACGTCACCGATCAGCCCGGGGAAGCGGCGCGGGTGGGCGCCCAGCGCGCGCCACAGTTCCTCGTGCCGACCCTCGGCGATCAGGTGCAGGTCGATCTCGCCCAGACTGGGCAGAAAACGGTAGGGGTCGTCGAGCACCTGCTCGTCAGAACCCTCGTAGCGCACCGCGATCCGGTAGTCGCCGACGGTCGGGCGCTCCAGGGCGCCGGCCCAGATGCCGTCCTGCTCGTGGGTCAGCGGGTGTCTGGTGCCGTCCTCCGTGACCACCACGACCTCGGCGGCGAGCGGACGCAGCGTACGAACCGTGACCCGGCCGTTGTACGGATGCGCGCCCAGCACCGAGTGCGGGTTGTAGTAGGCGCCGACGGCCACCTTCGCGAGCACGTCGGAATCCACCGGCTTCACCGGGGACGTCACGACGATGTCTGCTGGGGAGAGCGCGGCGGTGCTCGCTTCGAGGGGGCTCTGCGAAGTCGGAGACTGTGCCATGTCGGGAAGTCTGGCACGCATCGGGCGGGGCGGCATGGTGCCGCGCCACCGGCCCGGCCCGGCGAGGTGGATCTCCTCATGCGGATCGCCTACTTGGAGTAGTGTCGAGGTCACCCTGTGCCTCAAGGCCGTGGTCAGGGCCATGTGGGACTGCTGGGTAACGATTCAGTCGGCGGCCACGGCGGAGCAAGCTGAGAGGTGTGGATCATGGGTCCGCGCGTGTTGCTGGTGTGCACGGCGAACATCTGCCGCTCGCCCGGGGCGGAGCGACTGCTGGCCGGACGGCTCGGCGGGGCGGTGGATTTCTTCAGCCGGGGCACCCGGGCCGTGCCCGGCGCCGGCATCTGCGACTTCTCCTCGGGCTGGGTGCGTGATCACGCCGGGACGCCGGCCGCGCACGAGTCCCGGCCGCTCGACGTGGCCGACATCCGCGCCTCGACGATGATTCTCACCGCCACCCAGTCGCAGCGCGGGCGGGTGATCGAGATGCGTCCCTCGGCCCAGGTGCGCACCTTCACTCTGCTGCACGCCGCGCGCACGGCCCGGTGGCTCGCGGCCACCGGGCGGATCCCGCCCCGCGGTGCCGACCTGGCCGATCGCCTGTTGTGGCTGGTCGAGGAACTCGACGCCAATCGCGGTTCGGCGCCCAGGGGCGAAATTGAGGACGACGACGAGCTGCCGGACCCGCACCGCGACGGCCGGCATCCGGAGGTGTTCTCCCGGCTCCAGGGGGCGGTCGACGATCTGTGTGCGCCGCTGCTGTTCCGTGGGCCGGCGCTGCGCCGGGACCGGGTGCGCCTGCGGCAGAAGCCTTCTGGGGTGCGGCGCTGAGCTGTGTCTGTGCTGCTTCTAGCAGGTGCCCTCGCAGGACGGGCAGAGTTCGCGGATGCTGGTGATCGGGCCGGAGCGACGCCAGTCGTTCCACTCCGCGGTGTAGACCGTGCCGGCGCCGTTGCAGGTGGAGCAGTCGCTGAGGCCGGCCGTGCCGAGGCCGTCGAGCTCGTCGTCGCGGCGGTTGCGCAGCAGCATGGCCAGGCCGACCACGAGCATCAGTGACGGCAGCCAGAGCATGGCGTAGTTGCTGCTCAGGAGGTTCTCGGCGTAGAGGCCGGAGGCTCCGATCGCCAGCAGCGCCCCGAAAACGGCGTTCACGTCGCTCCTCCTTCTTGCCCGGTTCACGTTCGTGGTGCCGGCCCAGGTGACAGCCAGCACGCTCGTCTGCGAGCCGGTGTGACCAGAGCGTAGGGCTCCGTCCATCCCGAGTCATCCTAGGGGCGGCAAACCCGGTGCGGAAGGGCGAATCCGGATTGTCCCGCAATGCTTCTCAGGTGCGGCTCAGTGGATCTCGGATGCTTCGCCCTCCGGCAGACGCAATCGCGGCGTGGCACCAAGCGCCACGCCGCGATTGCCGTTGCGGGAGTGTCAGAGTGAGCGCTTGGACCGGTGGTGCCGGGGCACGCCGGTGGGCATGTGCGGCATCACCGACTGCGGGGGGATCAGCAGCTCCCGCTCGTCTTCCAGCAGGTCCAGATCGGGAGCGGAGAGGTCGACCAGCAGCGGGGGAATCTCCTCCGGCTCGGGCGGTTCCGTCTCCCGCCCGGCGTCACCCGGGAATCCGGCCGGTCGGTCGTGAGCCTGTCGGTCGTGAGCCTGCGGGCCGGGAGCCTGCCGGTCGTGAGCCTGTCGGTCGTGAGCCTGCGGGCCGGGAGCCTGCCGGTCAAGAGGCTGCGGGTCGTGATGCCGACGGTCAGGAGCCTGGCCGCCGGCGGCTTGCCGGCCGAATGCCTGCCGGTCGGGAACCTGCTGGTCGGCAGCCCGCCGGTCAGAGGCACGCCCGAGGAAGGTCGGGCCCGGCATGCCGGTACCCGTACCGCCTGTTAGCGCACTCGTACCGCCTGCTACCGCACCCGGGCTGCCTGGTCCCACCCCCGGGGTGCCTGGTCCCACACCCGGGGTACCTGGCTCCGCACCCGGAACCAGGTATCCCGGCCCCGCACTCGGGCCCGGGCCGTCTGGCCCCGCACTCGGGGCCGGGTTGTCTGGCTCCGCACTCGAACCCAGGCCACCTGGTCCCATGCCCGGCCCACCCATGCCCGGCCCACCCATGCCTGGGCCACCCGCACCCGCCGCGCCTGGTCCCGGGCCCGCGTAGCGGGGCTCGGTACTGCCGGGGGTGTTCCCGGCCTGTCGGTTGTCCCAGTCGTCCTGATCCCGCCCGGTTCCCATGGCCCTTGCCGCAGAACGGGTTTCGCCGGTCAGGGGGGTGTCGAACCAGGACGTCCGGTCCCACGCCTCCCACGAGGCGCCCGGCCGTTCGCCGTCTTCCTGGGAGGGCTGCGTGGGGATCCCGCCCGTCCGGCTCCCGAGCGGAAGGCCGGAGGGTGCGGTGTCGGGGGAGGTGTAGCCGGCCGGGCCGCGGCGAGGCGTCGTGTCCGGCATCGCCCGGTCTCGCGGAAGTGACTGTAGCCGAAGCTCTTCCGGCACCTCGCCGGCGGTGCGGGTGACCTCGAGGCCCTCGGCCCGCGAGACCAGTGCGGGTCCGTCGTCCGGCGCCGTGACGACGGGCAGGGGGCCGGTCGACGACAACCCGCCGAACGCCGGGAGTCCTTCGTGGGCGGCGGCTTCCGGGCCGGGCACCCGCTGGCCGGGAGAATCGGCGATCGGCGCCCAGCCGTCCGACGGGCTCGGAGCGTAACCCATGTCCGGGGCCCACGGGCCGGCGGCGGCCGGTGGCTGTGCGCTCGGCTTCGGAGAGCCCGCGTCGGGTGACGAAAGCGGTTCCAGCGGAAGGGATCCGCCGGGGATGAGGGGGAGGTCGCCGGGCGGCAGCGTGATGCTGGTGCCCGACGGTGCCTCGGCCGGGCGGGCCGGCTCCGGCTTGTGGCCGCGGCGCCCGCGGCGCGAGGAGTCGCGCCAGGAACCGTCGTCGGACGGCGAGGCGGTGGCCGGGGCCTGCCCGTAGCCGTACCCGTAGCCCTGATAACCGTTGCGCCCCTTCTTGCTCGGGGCGAAGTTCAGCACCGTGCCGAGCACCTTGGCGCTGACGGCCTCCAGCGACTTGAGCGCCCGCTCGGCCTCCTCGCGGCGGCTGCGCCCGTGCCGGATCACCAGGATGGCGCCGTCCGCGGCGGTGGCGATCAGCGCGGCGTCGGTCACCGGCAGCAGCGGCGGGGCGTCGATGACCACCACGTCGTAGTGCTCGGCCAGGGTGTCGAGCAGGTGACGCATCTGCTGCGAGCCGAGCAGTTCCGACGGGTTCGGCGGGGTCGGCCCGGACGGCAGCACGGCCAGCAGGTCGCGTTCGTAACCCACCAGCACGTCCCGCAGATCGTGCTGGCCGGCCAGCACGTTGGTCAGCCCGGCCGCGTTGCTGATGCCCAGGTAGCGGCCAACGGCCGGCTTGCGCAGGTCGCCCTCCACGAGCACCACCCGGGCTCCGCTCTGGGCGAGGATCAGGGCGATGTTGCACGCGGTCGTCGTCTTGCCCTCGTCCGGCAGCGCCGAGGTGACGGCGATGACGCGCGGCGGGTGGTCGACGTCCGCGAACTGGAGGTTGGTGCGCAGCGTGCGGAAGGCCTCGGCCCGGCCGCCGAAGGCGTCGGCGGTGACCAGCGGCTGCTTCGGCGCGGAGGCGTCGAAGGGCACGACGCCCAGCGGCACCGAGCCGGTCAGCTGCTCCACGTCGCCGGTGCCGCGCAGCGTGGTGTTGAGCTGGTCGCGCAGCACCGCCGCGCCGACGCCGAGGCCCAGCCCGAGCAGCAGGCCGAGCGCGATGTTCAGTGGCACCCGGGGCGAGACCGGTGCGGTGGGCACGGTGGGGGGCCGGGTCACGGTCAGCTTGACCGGCGATCTGCCTTGCGCGTTGGCCCTTTCCAGGTTGTGCACCACGGTCTCGAGATTGTCCGTGACGGCCTTCGCGATGGCCGCGGCCTGCTCCGGGTCGGTGTCCGACACGCTGATGTTGATCAGCACGGTGTCGAGCTGCGGGCCGGCCTCGATCTTGGAGGCCAGCTGGTCCGTCGTGTAGGGCAGGCGCAGCTCCTTCACCACCGGGCCGGTGACGGCGCTGCTGGTCGCCATGCTGGCGTACGACTTCACCCGCTGCTGGCTGAACGCACTGCTCTCGGAGAGCTCGGCCAGCGACGTGCGGCTGCCGGACTCCTGCGCGGAGACGAAGACCTGGGTCTGCGCCTGGTAGACCGGCGTCTGCCGGCCGGTGTACACGGCGGCCGCGGCGACGCCGAGAATCGCGAGGATCAGAACGAGCAGCCAGTGCTGCCGGAGCACTCGCAGGTACTGGGTCAGGGTCATGTCAGGGTCACCGAATGTGCCGCCTCGTCATCGCACTTTTCCACTGGCCTGAGTGCCCTACCGTACCCATCTTTAGCTACAGAGAGGGGTTAAACGATTGCACTGGGTCACGTGAGCCGAGAGCAGTCAAGCACTTCGGTGGTGTTACGCCCAGTCGGACGCCGGGTTATCGCACGGTCATCGGGACGTCGCGTCCCGTCTGCACCACTTCGTCGCACCAGCTGAGAACGCCGACCACCGCCGCGTCGTCGAGCGACCGGCGGCCGGCCTCGACCTCGCGCAGCACGTGGACGCGCAGTGCGCGGGCCTCGCGACGACGCCGTGCGGCCCGGCTCAGCCGGCCGGTGGCGAAGTGGGCGGCGGCGAGCGCGACGACGAATCCGGACAAGACGAGCTCCTGCATGAGCACAGAGCGTACTTGGTTGATTACGGCATGTCCGACGCTTGGTCGGATGCCCGGCGCATGCCCAGGTTTCGGCAGGTCAGCCTCGGGCGCGGTGCAGCGGGAAGGCGGGTCAGCGGTTCGGGTGGTTGCGGCGGTGGGCCAGACCGTCCCGGGCGGTGTCACGGAAGGCGATGCCCGCCGCCTTGCTCATCGGCATGTTCAGCCGCCGCGCGCGGATCAGGTGGTACACGTAGAAGCCGACGATCGTGAGAATGCCGGCGTCGTCCACCATTCCGAGTGGGCCGAGCACCGCTTCGGGTGCCGCGTCGACCGGGCTGATCAGGTAGACGAACGAACCCGCCATCGCGGCGATGCCGCGCAGCGGAACCCGGTAGCGGTAGATCACCCACAGGCCACCGACCAGCAGGCCCACCGCGATCAGCAGCAGGACCGCGACGAAACCGATGACGACGATCAGAGCGGTGTTGTCGCCCATGTCGGGCCCCTTCCCTCGTTCCCCTCATTCTGGGGCAGATCTTCGTCTCCGCACCCGGATCGGCCAGGTACGGGCAGCTAGCCGCGACTCGGACGAGCGGTACAAACGGGTCGAGGATACGGTGCTGGAGTGAATCTTGGTCGTGCTGGTGCAGCCCTCCTCGCCCTGACGCTCTCCTTCGGCCTGGCCGGGTGTGAGGTCACGAACGACATCGGTGGCGCCGGTGTCTCGGACGACTCCGGCACGAAGAGCGACTATGACGGTCAGCTTGCTACGAAGGTGCTGGACACGCTGTCGGTGAAGGGGCGCTCGGCGACCACCGGCTACGACCGGGACGAGTTCGGCACGGCCTGGAAGGACGTCGACAACAACGGCTGCGACACCCGCAACGACATCCTCAAGCGCGACCTGACCGGGGAGAAGTTCCGCTCCGGCACCAAGGACTGCGTGGTGGTCAGCGGCACCCTCGACGACCCGTACACCGGCGACACGATCGAGTTCACCAAGGAGAAGGCGTCCGAGGTCCAGATCGACCACCTGGTGGCGCTCCAGAACGCCTGGGTCACCGGCGCCGCCCAGTGGACCGAGGAGAAGCGCACCGAGCTGGCCAACGACCCGCTGAACCTGATGGCGGCCGACGGCCCGACCAACGGAGCCAAGGGGGCCGGCGACGCGGCCACCTGGCTGCCGCCGAACAAGTCGTTCCGCTGTGAGTACGTGGCCCGGCAGGTCGCGGTGAAGGCAAAGTACGGCAACTGGGTCACCTCCGGCGAGAAGAAGGCAATCAGCGGTGTGCTGGAGGACTGCCCGGACCAGCGCGTCCCGACCTCCAAGGCCGTCGACGTGACCAAGGGCGGCTCCTCGGGTGACACGGCCGGTGATGAGGCCACCGAGGACTCCGGTTCGGACTCTGACAGCAAGAGCAGTGACAATGGGGACGACGTCGAGACACCGGGTGCCTTCTGCTCCCCCGAGGGGGCGAAAGCCAAGGACTCCGACGGCGACGCTCTGACCTGCAACGTCAAGGGTGATGACGACCGGGCCCGCTGGCGGTCCGCCGACTGATCTACCTTCCGGTGTTAGGTTAGGTATACCTCACTTTGGAAGGTGGTACCCGCATGTCCATGGCTTCCCGCATGGCCGAAGGCGTCCGTAATCGCGTCGGTGGGCGTGGCGAGGGACGTGGCGGCGCGACCCTGCCGATCACGGTCGCCCGTACCGAACGGCTCAGCCCGACCATGGTGCGTGTCGTCTTCACCGGGGACGCGCTCGCGAACTTCACGATGAACGAGTTCAGCGACGCCTACGTGAAACTGATCTACCCGCGGGCCGGGGTGGAGTACCCCGAGCCCTTCGACATGCGGGTGATCCGCAACCAGATGGCGCCCGAGGACCAGCCGCAGAACCGCACCTACACGGTGCGCCGCTGGGACGCCGAGAACCGTGAGCTGGCGATTGATTTCGTGGTGCACGGTGACGAGGGTCTGGCCGGTCCGTGGGCCCGCGACGCCCGGCCCGGCGACCAGATCTGGCTGGCCGGCCCCGGCGGCGGCTACCTGCCCGACGCCGATGTGGACTGGCACCTGCTGGCCGGCGACGAGAGCGCCCTGCCCGCCATCGCCGCCTCGCTGGAGCGGCTCGCCGACGACGCGACCGGTCACGTGTTCATCGAGATCCACGACGCCGCATCGGAACTCGCGCTGACCGCCCCGGCCGGCGTGAGCGTCACCTGGCTGCTCAACACCGAGGACGCCCCGGGCGCGGCTCTGGTCGCGGCGGTCACCGGTCTGGAGTTCCCCGAAGGCGCTGTGCACGCCTTTGTGCACGGCGAGGCCGCCGCGGTGCGTGACCTGCGCCGTTTTCTCAAGCGTGAGCGCGGCGTGAAGCAGACGCACCTGTCGGTCTCCGGCTACTGGCGGATCGGCGCCAACGACGAGGAGTGGCGCGCGGTGAAGGGCGACTGGAACCGCAAGATCGAGGAGTCCGAGGGCTGACACCCTCCCCGGTGGTCATGCGCGATCCGTCCCTTCAACGGGCGAATCGTGCATGACCACCGTGCTGGGGGCGTGAGTGATCAGCGCAGGCGGCGGGAGCCCTTGGTGGCCACGCGCAGCCAGCGGTACCCGTAGCGCCCGAGCTCGATCTCGGTCCGCCCCTCGTCGTCCACCCGGGTGTTCTGCGAGTCGAGCAGGTCCAGCAGCTCGTTGCCGGCGACCTGCTCGCCCAGCTCCAGGGGCACCTTCACGGGTTCGGGGCTCAAATTGTGGACGGCGACAAGAACGGCGTCCTCCCAGATCAGCCTGTGCGCGAAGACCGCACCGTGGGGCTGGGCGAGAACCTCGAAGCGGCCCCAGCCCAGCTCCGGGCTGTTGCGGTAGCGCGCGATCAGCAGGCGCACGAAGTTCAGGAACGACTCCGGGTCGGACCGCTGCGCCTCCACGTTCACGGCCTGGGGGCCGAAATCGCCGGACACCAGGGGCGCGGCCAGCTGGTCGGCTGCGGCCCGGGAGAAGCCGGCCGACGGTTCCGCGGTCCACTGCATCGGCGTGCGCACCGCCTTACGGTCGCCGAGCTCCAGGTTCTCGCCCATCCCGATCTCCTCGCCGTAGAACAGCACCGGGGTGCCGGGCAGCGTGAAGAGCAGGCTGTAGACCATGCGGATGCGGTCGGCGTCGCCGTCGAGCATGGGCGGCAGCCGGCGGATCAGCCCACGCCCGAACACCTGCATGCGCTCCTGCGGGCCGAAGGCGTCGAACACCTCCTGCCGCTCGTCGTCGCTCAGCTTGTCGAGGGTGAGCTCGTCGTGGTTGCGCACGAACGTCCCCCACTGGCACTCCGGGGGGATCTCCGGCCGCTCCCGCAGGGCCTTGGCCAGTGGTGCGGCGTCCTGCCGGGCCAGGGCCAGGTACATGTTCTGCATGGTGATGAAGTCGAACTGGAGGGTGAGTTCGTCGCCCTCGTCGCCGCCGAAGAACTCCAGCTGCTGGTCGTACGGGACGTTGACCTCGCCGAGCAGGATCGCGTCACCGGTGCGGCGGTTGAGGAAGGCCCGAAGGTGCCGCACCACCTCGTGCGGATCGGGCAGCGCGGTGGGGGACTCGCCGATCGTGTCGATGAAGAACGGCACGGCGTCCACCCGGAACCCGGACACCCCCAGGGCCAGCCAGAACCCGACGATGCGGGCGATCTCGTCGCGCACCTGCGGGTTGGTCACGTTCAGGTCGGGCTGGTGCTTGTAGAAGTGGTGCAGGTAGTACTGCCCGGTCCTCTCGTCCAGCGTCCAGACGCTCTTCTCCTGGTCGGGGAACACCGGCTCGGGCTGCTTCCCGGCCGGCGGCTCGTCGACCCACACGTACCAGTCCCGGTACTTGCTCTCCCTGGAGCTGCGCGACGCCTCGAACCAGGGGTGCTGGTCGGACGTGTGATTCACCACCAGGTCGACGATCACCCGCATACCCCGGTCCTTGGCCGTGCGGATCGCCTCGACCAGGTCGCCGTGCGTGCCCAGCCGCGGGTCGACGCCGTAGAAATCGGTGATGTCGTAGCCGTCGTCGCGGTCCGGCGTGGGATAGAAGGGCATCAGCCACAGGCAGGTCACACCCAGCTCGGCCAGGTAGTCCACCCGCTGGGCGAGGCCCGCGAAGTCACCCGTGCCGTCGTCGTTCCAGTCCAGAAATGTCTCGACATCGAGACAATAGACCACCGCTGTTTTCCACCACATGTCCGCCGTGTCTGTGATCCGCATGAATGCGATCTATCACTTCTGGGCAACATTCGCCCTTTCAGCGGGAAGAGCGCGGCACGGCGCATTCGGCGGGCGTACTGTTGGACCTGCGGTCAGTGGAGATGCGCGGAAGATAGAAAGTTGTCGTCATTCGACTTCTCCGGCTCCGGCCGTTCCGGTGAGAAGAAGATGGGGGTCAACCCGCGATGGATCCGACACGGATGGTCGACGAGGCGCTACGCCGCTTCACCGTCATGCAGCTAGCCGTGAACTCCGGTGACGCCACCGAGGCCGAGGTGCCGGCCACGCGTGCTCTCGTGGCCGCGTTCCAGCACGTCGCCAAGCTGGACGGGTGGGCGAAGATCGCCCTCGACCGCCTGGTGGCCGAGCCCGGGAACGCCCGGGCGGCAGCGGATCTCAAGCTGAGCATGGAACACGCCGCGCGTCTGCACCCACAGTTCATGCGCACGCTCTCGGAGGTCTGCGGGGGAGTGCCCGCACCGGGCCAGACGTCGTAGAAATCCACCGGGGCTGTCCGGACAATGCGAATTGTCCGGACAGCCCTTCGTCGTTCAAGAGGTATGTCAATTCTTTGGTAAATGTGGATCCTGATGCGCATCGCTGTTGCCCGAGAACCCTGCGTGATGCTTTTCGGTCGGAATTAACCGGCCGCACGGTAAAGCCAGGTTCGGCTCTCCGGGGGTAATTCCCGGACGGATGCGCCGGCGGTTCAGGTGCAGGGGTGGTGGGTGGTCCGGCAGTTCGCTGCCGCGTACCTGTTCCGTCGGGTCACGTCAGGACGCATGCTGGGGTCACCCGGCCGGAATGCCGGGTTTGTTCCCGACCGCGTCCTGAGACCAATGGAGAGACATGGACACCACGCTGACCCAGGCCACCGCCGGACCGGCAGGCGGCCTGACCCTGCCCGCCGGGTTCCGCTGGGGCGTCGCCACGGCGGCCTACCAGATCGAGGGCGCGGCGGCGGAGGACGGCCGGACGCCGTCCATCTGGGACACCTACTCGCACACGCCGGGGCGGGTGGACGGGGGTCACACCGGTGACGTCGCGTGCGACCACTACCACCGCATGCCCGGTGACGTCGCTCTGATCAAGAGCCTGGGGCTGGACACCTACCGGTTCTCGGTGTCCTGGCCGCGGGTGCAGCCGGGCGGCAGCGGGGCGGTGAACGCCCGCGGTCTGGACTTCTACTCCCGGCTGGTCGACGAGCTGCTGGCGAACGAGATCGACCCCTGGATCACGCTGTACCACTGGGACCTGCCGCAAGAACTGGAAGACGCCGGTGGCTGGCCGCACCGGGACACCGCTCACCGGTTCGCCGACTACGCGGAGCTGGTGTTCGACCGGCTGGGCGACCGGGTGGACAACTGGACCACGCTGAACGAGCCCTGGTGCACGGCCATGCTCGGCTACGCCTACGGCCGGCAGGCTCCCGGCCACCAGGACTTCCCGGCCGGCATCCGTGCCGTGCACCACCTGCTGCTCGGCCACGGCCTGGCCACGCAGCGCCTGCGCGCGTCCGCGACCGCGGCGGGCCGGGAGGTGCGTCTGGGCATCACGCTGAACCTCGGCACGGCGCACCCGGCCACCGACACCCCGCAGGACCGCGATGCCGCCCGCCGGGCCGACGGCCTGAACAGCCGGCTCTACCTCGACCCGCTGCTGCGCGGGTCGTATCCGGTGGACGTCGTGGAAGACCTGGACCGGCGCGGCGCCGGGCTCCCGGTCCAGGAGGGCGACCTGGAGGTGATCCGCACCCCGATCGACGTGCTCGGGGTGAACTACTACACCGGCTGGCTGCTGTCGCACGTGGGCGAGAACGGTTCGACCGTGGGCGCCGACGGCGCTCCGGTCACCCGCGAGGTCGGCCGGGGCCGCCCGGTGACGGCGATGGGCTGGGAGATCGTGCCGGAGTGCTTCACCGAGCTGCTGGTGCGCCTGTCCCGGGACTACCCGGGTGTGCCGCTGGTGATCACCGAGAACGGCGCGGCCTTCCCGGACGAGCCGGCCGCGGACGGCTCGGTGCCCGACCCGGAGCGCACCGCCTACCTGGAGGCGCACATCCGAGCGGTGTCCGACGCCGTGGAGCAGGGGGCGGACGTGCGCGGCTACTTCGTCTGGTCGCTGCTCGACAACTTCGAGTGGTCGTACGGGTACGACAAGCGCTTCGGCATCATCCGGGTCGACTACGACACCCAGGAGCGCACGCCGAAAGACAGCGCCCACTGGCTGCGTGACCTGGTGAGCACCTGGCGGCAGGCGAACGGCGGGTAGACCGGACGGGTGAAGGGACGCGGCCACGGCGGCAGCCGTGGCCGCGCGACCGGCTCAGCCAAACGTCCCAAGTTTTTGATCCGTGAATGAGTAAAATCCGAAAGGAAGCTGTTTGAAAAGGTTTTCACCTGTCCAGCTGTCCGGACAGCAGGTGGTGAGTGCGAGGTCACATGCCGGAACGGGTCAGGAATCCCGCGAACGGGTCGTTAATGGAGGTGGCGGCGCAACCGCCGCCCCGCACGAAGCGGTGGATTCCCGATCGAGAGGCATCGATGATCACGAACCTTCGCCACCAGCTCGCCGAGCGTCGAATCGTCCGGCAGCGTTCCCGCCGGCTGGCCGAAGAACTGGCCAGCTACAGCACCCCGGCCGAGCGGCAGGAGCTCGATGCGATCCTGGGCCGTCACACCGACGCCGAGATCGCCGAGCTGGAGTCCGTGCTCAACCGTCAGGCGACCGACCGGGCCCTGCACCTGTAACACAACCTTTGAGGCGCGCCAGTGACGCAGCGCCCATGATGATGCGGCGACACGAAGACGTGTCGCCGTTGTTGTTTTGTCGCCGAAGTTCCTGGGGGCAAAGGAAACGGCCGCGACCGGCTGGTCGCGACCGTCCTTCGTGAGGGTGCCCGGGGGCTGATCGTCAGAAGTTGATCATGTGACCGGCGATGCCGTGCACGGCTTCCTTCACGGCCTCGCTCAGCGTCGGGTGGGCGTGCACGTTGCGGGCGATCTCGTGCACGGTCAGGTCCCACTGCTGGGCCAGGGTCAGCTCGGGCAGCAGCTCGGTGACCTCGGGGCCGATCAGGTGCGCGCCGAGCAGCTCGCCGTACTTGGCGTCGGCCACGATCTTGACGAAGCCGACCGGCTCGGCCAGTCCGTGCGCCTTGCCGTTCGCGGTGAACGGGAACTTGGCAACCTTGACGTCGTAACCCTTTTCGCGGGCCTGCGCCTCGGTCCAGCCGAAGCTGGCGACCTGCGGGCTACAGAACGTGGCGCGCGGCATCATCGGGTACTCGAGCGTGATGGTCTCGGCGCCGGCGATCGTCTCGGCGGCGATGATGCCCATCGACTCGGCCACGTGGGCCAGCATCAGCTTGGCGGTGACGTCACCGATCGCGTAGATACCGGGAACGCTGGTGCGCATGTGGTCGTCGATGTCGATGGCGCCGCGCTCGGTCAGCTTCACGCCGGTGTTCTCCAGGCCGTAGCCCTGGGTGCGCGGCACGAAACCGATGGCCTGCATGACCTTGTCGGCCTCGAGCACCTGCTGCGAGCCGTCCTTGGTGACGGTGACCCGGACCGGGCCGGAGCCGTCTTCGATCGAGTCCACCCGGGTGCCGGTCAGCAGCTTGATGCCGGCCTTCTTGTAGCGCTTGGTGAGTTCGGCCGACACGTCCGGGTCTTCGAGCGGGAGGATCCGGTCGAGGAACTCGACGATCGTCACGTCGACACCGTAATTGCGCATCACGTAGGCGAACTCGATGCCGATGGCACCCGCGCCCGCGATGATGATGCTCTTCGGGAGCTGATCGGTCATGATCTGCTCCTCGTAGGTCACGACCCGCTCGGACAGGGACGTGCCGGGGAGCAGGCGGGTGGTGGCACCCGCGGCGATGATGGCGTTGTCGAAGGTGACGGTCTGCTCGCCACCGTCGTTCAGCTTGACCGTCAGGGTGTGGGCGTCGACGAACGTGCCCCAGCCGTTCAGCTCGTCGATGCCGTTCTTCTTCATCAGGAAGTGGACGCCCTTGACGCGGCCGTCCGCCACCGACCGGCTGCGCTTGAACGCGGCGCCGTAGTCGAAGGTGACCTGACCGTCGATCTGGATCCCGAAGGTCTTGGCCTCGGACTGGATCGTGTGCGCCAGGTCGGCGTTGCGGAGCAGCGCCTTGGAGGGGATGCAGCCGACGTTGAGGCACACGCCGCCCCAGTACTTGCTCTCGACGATGGCCACCCGCTTGCCGAGTTGCGCCGCACGGATGGCGGCGACATACCCGCCGGGGCCGGCTCCCAGAACGATGACGTCGTAATGACCAGGCATGGTCCTCAGGTTAGTGACCCGCTTCCGGCGCCGCCGCGCAGGTCCCGCTCACGGCGCTACGCCGTGAGCGGAGCCCTTCGTCGTCCGAAATCAAGCTCTTTGTGACTGGCGAGTTACTTTCTGGCGTTTCGGTCTTGTGTTGATCAAGGGGCAAATCGGACTATTGGGGCGCTTCCGGGAAACCGGACGTGTCCCTGACATGGCTCTGCCATCACGTCTGCCGAGAGGATCCACCGTGAAACCACGCCGTTTGCTCGCCGGTCTGGCCGGTTCCGCCCTGGTCGCCGTCGCTCTGGCCGCACCGGCCAGCTCCGCCGGTGCCGCGTCGCAGGTGTCGGACCAGAAGCTCGTCGAGGTGTCGGCCGCCCAGAAGGCGTCCGTCGAGCAGGACAAGGCGGCCGACGCACTGGCCGCCGAGCTGGGTACGAGCAGCGCGGGCGTCTACTACGAGGGATCCACCCTCACGGCCGCGGTCACCACGAAGGCAGCGGTCAAGACCGCCGAGGCCGCGGGGGCCCAGGCCCACCTGGTCGACAACAGCACGGCCGATCTCAAGGCCGCGCTCAAGACCCTGGACAAGACCGCGAAGGTGCCGGGTTCGTCGTACGGCATCGACCCGGCCTCGAACCAGGTGCTGGTCAGCATCGACAGCACGGTCAAGGGCAAGGACCTGGCCAAGGTCGAGGCGGCCGTGGCCAAGCTCGGCGACCAGGCCACGCTGGAGAAGGTCTCCGGTGAGTTCAGCACCCGGATCGCCGGTGGCCAGGCGATCTACGGTGGTGGCTACCGCTGCTCGCTCGGCTTCAACGTGGTGAGCGGGTCGACGTACTACTTCCTGACCGCCGGGCACTGCGGTGAGGTGGCCAGCACCTGGTACTCGAACTCCGCGCAGACCACCGTGCTCGGCCCGACGGTGAGCTACTCGTTCCCCGGCAACGACTACGCGCTGGTCCGCTACAGCAGCTCGACCACCGCCCACCCGGGCACCGTGTACACCTACAGCGGTTCCCAGGAGATCTCCAGCGCCGGCACCCCGACCGTCGGCCAGACCGTGTACCGCAGCGGTAGCACCACCGGCGTGCACAGCGGCCGGGTGACCGCGCTCAACACCACCGTCAACTACAGCGACGGCACCAGCGTCTCGCAGGCGATCCGCACCACCGTCTGCGCGGAGGGTGGTGACAGCGGCGGCTCGCTCTACGCGGGCACCGTGGCGTACGGGCTGACCTCCGGCGGCAGCGGTAACTGCACCTCCGGCGGCATCACGTACTTCCAGCCGGTTCCGGAGGCGCTGAGCGCCTACGGGGTCAGCATCTACTGACGGGGGTTCGTCCCTGGGGGCACACGTGGGGACGCCGGTGAGCCCTGACCACCGGCGTCCTCACTCCACTCCTCGCGGAGGTGGCCCCCGCAGCGGCGACCCGCGTCCGTGATCATGAACACGTCGCCCCTCCGCCCGCGCCGGGCGGAGGGCTTCGTGCGTCGGGCCCGGAAACCGTGGCCGTCAGGTCGATGTGACCTCCGGCTGTTGCCGGCGGGCCCGGTGGCTCTAGCCTGAAACCGTCCGTTGTGGGCGGGAAGGTGGTGGCGCATGCGCACGGGTGACGAGCCGGACACCGCCCGCAGTGCGCTGCGGTTGAGACTGGGACTGGCGATCTTCGGCCTGCTCTTCTCCGTCCTCGCGGCCGGTCTGCTGGCCGGCCGGGTGGCCCTGCCGGTGGTGCTGATGTTCGCCGCCGTGGGGCTGGTCGCCGTCGTCGATGTGGCTGTTGTCCTGCGACATCTCCGTCAGGGGGCGCACTTCCAGCCGGGTCCGCAGGTTCCGCCGTACCGGCCGCTCGAGCCGCCGCCGCGCCCGTCCCGCGGGCACCGCCCGGTCGACGAGGACACCCGGATCCGGCGTTACCTGGTGATCATGGCCACCTGTCTGGTGCTGATCACGCTCGCCTGGACCTGGGTACGCACGTACTCGACGACCGCCTCCGTGGTCATGAGTATCGTGGCCGCGGTACTCCCACCGGTGGCCGCGGTCGTGGCCAATCTCGGTGCGGACATGCCCGATCAGGGTTCGGACGGTGCGGGCACCGGACGGCGCCCGCGTCGCCCCCCGGACGGGGGACTGGAAAACTGAGGGAGCATCGGACGCAACCGGTGCGGGATCTCGTACGTCAGATCCCGGCCCGTGGTGTGCCGGCTGTCGTGGCACGGCAGTATCCACAGGGAATTGATCGGACAAAAGCCATGCGGATAGGGCGATCCGGTTCGGGTGGATCGCCACTGTCGCGTACCGTAGTACCCGGTAGAGGGAAGGAGCGTTGCCTTGTCGGAGCCGGCGCGCGGGTCGCAGGAATCGGGCAACCAGCTCATCGAGGGCGTCACCACGGCGGACTCGTCCGGCGGCGCGCTGAAATACGCCTCGGGCGACGCGCAGAGTGCCCAGCAACGTGGGTCTTTGGCCGCGACAGCTGTCGCGCCTGCTGATCCTTCCTCTTCTGATTCGTCATCTTCCAGCTCATCGGGTGGTTCGGGGCCAGTGCGACTGATCGGCGAAGACGAGACCTCGGAGGCCATGCAGATGGCCGGAGCGGCAGCGGGGTCCCTCGCGGCAGAGGCCGGCACGGTGCCGGTCCCCACGGATCTCGATCCCGGGGACAGGCTGACCACCACCGGCCTGGAGGCCGGCGGGCTGTCGCTCAGCGCGGCCACGGTGGGTGCCGCCCTGGCGGCCACCGGAGCGCCCCTGGAGCTGGCCGCCGTCTCGGCGCCGGTCTCCGGGTCGGTGCCGGTCGCCACCCTGGACGAAGACACCGGCGCCTCCACCGAGCCCTACGCGTTCGTGCCCGAACCGGCCGGCGGCCGGGGCGCGGCCCCGGTCTCGCCCGCGGTGGGCAATCCGCTGGGTGCCGCCAACCCGTCGTTCGGTGCGGCCGCCTCGGCCGCTGCCGCCGGCGGTCCGGCCGGCAACGGTGGCGGCCAGCCCGGGCAGGCCGGTGCGGGGCAGCCCGCGGGTGGCCAGCCGCGCGGTCGGCGTGGGCCCGACAACGGCCCGTTCGTGCCGCGCGAGATGGTCGCCCGGCGGCGTGCCGCCGAGGCGATGACCCGTGCCATCGTGATGGCCCCGCCGCTCCCGCCGTCGATGCTCGCGGCCCAGCAGCAGATGCAGGCCCCGCCGAGCGGGCCGATCATGCAGCCGGGCGCCGAGACCCAGGTCGACCAGTCCGTCACGTCGTCCACCAAGACCCAGCCGGGCTCCAGGAACCGCAAGCGCGGCAAGGGGCGCAAGCAGGGGGCACACACCGCCGGCATCCCGATCCCGGCGCCGGGTCAGCAGACCCCGCCCAGCGGCTCCATGCCCATCGCCCCGGCCGCGCCGGGCACCGGCTCGATGCCCATCGGCTACGCCCACCAGGGTTACCCGCAGGGCTACCCCCAGCAGGGCGGCTATGCCCCGCAGGGGTACGCGCCGCAGGGCTACCCCCAGGGTTACCCGCAGCAGCAGGGTTACCCGCAGGGCTATCCCCAGGGTTACCCGCAGCAGGTGCCGACCGGCTCGATGCCGCTCAGCGCCACCGGCTCGATCGGCATGCAGCCCGGTCAGCCGGTCGCCTACCAGCAGCAGGGGCCGGGCGGCCGCCCGCCGGCCCAGCACGGCCCCACCAAGATCGCCCGGGCCGCGATGTTCGCCGGGGTGTTCGTGGTGATCGCCGGCATCATCGCCGGTGTGCTCATCAGCCGGGGCGGCGACAGCGACCCGGGCACCACCGCCAACGTCAGCACCACCGGCACCGCGTCGCCGTCGTCCACCGAGGCCGCCGACGCCGCGCCCACGATCAAGCTGGACTTCGACACGCAGTCCTACGCCGACGCCGGCACCGGCATCTTCGAGAAGAGCGACGGGGTCTACGGCACCCAGAGCTACGACAGCGCGGCCTTCGGCAACCTGAAGAAGGGTGTCGGCCTGATCGTCGACCTGGGCAGCGAGAAGAACGTCAGCTCGATCAGTTTCGAGGTCGGCAGCGCTCCGGTCACCGTGGGCCTGCGGGCCGCGGACTCGTTGTCCACGTCCGACCTCAGCGCCTACGACAAGGTGGTCGAGCAGACCTCCAAGACCGGCAAGGTCACCTTCGGCGCCTCGGCCGGCGGGAAGCACCGTTACTGGCTGATCTACGTCACCAGCGCCGGCTACCAGAACGGCAAGTACGGAGTCTCGATCTCCGACCTGACGGTGCTCGGCCCGAAGAGCTGACACTGCTCAGATCCTTGAGCGCAGGCCGTCGAGCACGTGATCGGCGAGCGGCCACCGTGGCACGACTCCGTCCACGGTGACCGCTACCGATCCCTGATAAGTGCGTACCCAGCTCACGCCGTCGTAACTGAGGGCTTGGTCCGGCCGGGCCAGCCAGCGGCGCAGGGCGTCGCGGTCGAACACGGCGTAGCAGGCGTCGCCCACCCAGCACTCCACGTACGCCCGGAAGATGCGCAGCTCCAGCGTCACCGGGCCGCCCCCGGCATCGCGCAGGTCGATCGGCAGGCCAGCCATGTCTCTCAGGGTCGGTCAGCAGATGACGCCGGACGATGTCGCGATATGGCACGGCCTCTGCACCCTGGCGGGGAGCGGGTGCTCCTGGTCGCTCCGGCCGGGAACTGATGCCCGGCCGCAGACCGGGCTCGGCGGCGGACTCAGGCCGGACTGTTCTCGGCGTCGGGCAGGACGACCTGGGCCGGGCGCACCGCCGGGGTCCCGGCTGCGGCCTTGGGCGCGTTGCCGTACCCGTATCCGTAGCCGTACCCGTCGTAACCCCCGCGGCGCTTCTTCTTCGGCGCGAAGTTCAGCACCGAGCCGAGCAGTTTCGCGTTGACGGCGTCCAGGGCCTGGAGTGCGCGGTTGGCGTCTTCCTTGCGGGTGCGGCCGTGCCGCAGCACCAGCACGGCACCGTCCGCGGCGGCCGCCAGCACGGCGGCGTCGGTGACCGGCAGCAACGGCGGGGCGTCGACCACGACCACGTCGTAATGCGTGGCCAGGGTGGCCAGGAGGTCGGCCATCTGCTGAGAACCCAGCAGTTCCGAGGGGTTCGGCGGGGTCGGGCCGGAGGGCAGCACGGCGAGGGTGTCACGGCCGTACACGGTGACCACGTCACGCAGGTCGTGTCGGCCGGCCAGCACCGTGGTCAGCCCCGCTGCGCTGCTGATGCCCAGGTAACGGCCGACGGTGGGCTTGCGCAGGTCGCCGTCCACCAGCACCACGCGGGCGCCGCCGAGGGCCAGGGTGAGAGCGAGATTGCAGGCGCTGGTGCTCTTTCCCTCGTTCGGAAGAGGGGAGGTGACCACGATCACCCGGGGCGGCGAGTCGACGTCGGCGAACTGGAGGTTGGTGCGCAGGGTGCGGAACGCCTCGGCCCGGGCACCGTGTTCGTCGGTGTCGACCAGGGGCTGCTTGGTGGTGCCGGCGTCGTAGGGCACGACGCCGAGAGGGATGGCGCCGGTCAGCTTCTCGATGTCGGACACGCCGGTCACCGCGGTGTTCATCGCGTCGCGCAGCACGGCCGCGCCGATGCCCAGGCCCAGCCCGGCGAGCAGGCCGAGCGCGAGGTTCAGCGGCACCCGTGGGGACACCGGGGTCTTATTCGGGGTGGCTCGCTCGACCACCGTGAGGCGCACCGGCGAGGAGGTCTGCTGCGGAAGCGTTTCCAGCTGCGCCACGTAGACCGGGAACTGGTCGGCCAGGCCGTTGGCGATGAGCGCGGCCCGCTCGGCGTCCGTGTCGGTGACGGTGATGTCGAGCAGAACCGTGTCGGGCGGGGCGGTCACGCTGATCTGGCCCGCGCTCACCGGCACCCCGTAGGCGCTGGAGACCCGTTCCAGGACGGCCGGGCTGGTGACCACGTCGGCGTACGACTTGATGCGCTGCTGGACGAAGGTGCCGCCCTGGCTCATCTGCGAGACGTCGTCCTGCTTCTCGCCGGTGATGCCGACGAACATCTCGGTGCCGGCCGAATAGGTTCGCACCTGACGGTCGGTGTAGGCGTACGCGGCGCCCGTCCCGAGAGCGGCGAGCAGCAGCACGACGAGCCACTGCCGGCGCAGCACATGCAGGTACTGAACGATGGTCACGTGCGTCCCCCCGAGGGCAGTGTCCGGGCATCTGTTCAGCGCTGAACGGCGTCATGCTATCGGCGTGAATGCTTGCGGACCGGCGTTGCGACAATCCGTTCGTCCCATGCGCGGCTAGGTATTTCGGTCAGCCGAATACCGGGAGTATGGAATGCTGGCCTCCGGCGTCGCACCGGCCCGCCGAAGACCT
This sequence comes from Kineosporia corallincola, assembly GCF_018499875.1. Taxonomy (GTDB): domain Bacteria; phylum Actinomycetota; class Actinomycetes; order Actinomycetales; family Kineosporiaceae; genus Kineosporia; species Kineosporia corallincola. Next base: position 69,559 of record NZ_JAHBAY010000011.1, read on the forward strand.
GGCGGACGTGCGGCGAAATAGCTCGGAATTGTGCGCCTGGATTCGACGCCGAATTGCACGATGCAGTGCAAGTGTGCGGCAGGTGTGCGTGGAGATGCGCAGGCGCACTGCACCGACGGTGCACCTCGGAAACAATCTCGCCAGCTTCTGGAGAAAGCGGCTAATTCGTGCCTATGCTGACAATTACTGCACGCGCAGTAGGTGTCGGCGGACCATATTTGCGCGATTGACGGGGGTCATCGTGATGACGGTGGAACGCTGGACAGGGCATGAGGCGTGGGCTTTGCGCCGGGCTCTGAGAATGACCGTGGTGGGCTTTGCCGAATATCTCGGAGTCGGCACCCGCACGGTGAGCAAGTGGGAGGCACGCGGCGCTGACATCGAGCCGATGCCCGAGCTCCAGGCGGTGCTGGACACCGCCCTGGCCCGGGCCGATCGAGCCAGTGCTGAGCGGTTCCGGCTGCTGATCCAGGCGGGAACGGCGGCGCGGGCCGCCGCGGGCAGACGGCGCGGCACGGCGGAGAAGTCGCCGTCCGCACCGGTGTCCCCGGTGGCACGTTCGGCCGGTCCGGGGCGTTCGGTCCGGGCCACCCGTACCGGGCCCGGCCTGGCCGAGGCCGGAGGCCGGGTGGCGCGCACCTCGGTGCGTGACCGCGCGGCGGCGGTGCCAGGCCGGATCCGTCCGGCCCGGCGGCGTCCCGGCCCGGGTGCACCCGGTGAGACGGAGACGGCGACTCCGCTGATCGGCGCGTCCGGCCCGGCCGGCACAACAGGTCCAGGTGTCCCCACGGCGAACGGGGCACCCGGCTGGCACACCGATCCGCTGGTCCAGCTCAGGGCCGCGGACTCGGTTCCGGAGGGCGGCGCGCCCTCGGTCTCGCCGTCACTGGCCTGTGCCCCGCCCGAGGGGTTCCAGGACAGCTGGCTCCAGGGCCGGGCCGCGCTCAGCGAACCGCCGGGTGGTCATCTCGCGGTCGGCCGCAGCGATGTCGAGGCGGTGCAGGAGACGGTCTCGTTCTTCAGCCGCGTCGATCAGCGCCGGGGTGGCGGGCACGCCCGCACGGCCGTGCTCCAGTACCTCACCTCCGACGTGTCCGCGTTCCTGCACGGCCGGTTCACCGACGACACGGTGCGCCGTCAGATGTTCGCCGCGGCCGGGGAGCTCGCCTGCCTGGCCGGGTGGATGTCGTACGACGACGCCGAGCACCCCACCGCGCAGTGGGCCTACTCGATCGCCGTGAAGCTGGCCACCGAGGCCGGTGACGCCCCGCTGGCCGGGTTCGCCCTGCGGGCCATGTCGCGTCAGGTGCTCGACCTCGGCCAGCCCGACCGGGCCCTCGACCTGGCCGCTGCCGCGGTCAGCGGGGCGCGCTACCAGCTGGCGGTGCCGCGGGAACGTGCTCTGCTGCTGCTGGGGCAGGCCCGGGCCCTGGCGATGGCCGGCGACCGGCAGGCGGCCACGGTGGCGGTGAAGCAGGCCGAGTCCGAGATGGCGGCGGCGTCGCTGTCCGGGGCCGACCCGGACCGGGTGTTCTTCGTCAGCGACGCGTCGCTGGCCCACCAGTCCGGTTGTGTCCTGCGTGATTTCGGTGACCTGAGGGGTGCACTGGAGGCCTTCGAGCACTCGGTGCAGATCCGGCAGCGCTCCAAGTTCCCCCGGGCGCACGCCATCACCCTGGGCGATCTCGGTGACGTGCAGGCCCGGCTGGGCCATCACGACCGGGCGGTCACCACCTGGTCGCAGGCGCTCGACGCGATGTCGGGCGTGCGCTCGGCCCGCACCCGCGCCATCGCCCGGCGGATCCGCGTGATGACGGCGAGCAAGCCGGTCCGGGTGGCCGGGTCGGAGGAACTCGCGGCCCGGGTGGAGCTCTACCTGGCCGGCTGATCCGGCCTCGCCCGTGGCCGTGCGAGCATCGTGCGCGGTCACGGGCGGGAGGGCTCGGTCACGGGCGGGAGGGCTCGGTCACGGGCGGGAGGGCTCGGTCACGGGCGAGAGGGCTCGGTCACGGGCGAGAGGGCTCGGCCGCGGGCGAGGAGCTCGGCCACGGGCGAAGGGCTCGGCCACGGGCGAAGGGCTCGGCCACGGGCGAGAAGACCGGGCATCAGCCTTTTCCCAGGTGGTTCGCGGTGATCCCCCGGATGCCGGGGCCACCATCAATCCATGCTGATGTTCATCTTCACCGCGTTGCTCATCGCCGGTGCGGTGGGCTGGTTCACCAGTCGGCGCAGTCCGGCTCCGGTCGCCCAGGCCCCTCGCCCGGGGGGATACCAGACCGCGCCCGACTACGGCACCCCGTCGTACGGCACCCCGTCGTACGGAGGCGGGGGTTACGCCCCGGCCGGGCCCGACCTGACCGACGCCCGGGCCGAGGCCGCGCACTGGGTGGAACGGCTCGGCAGCGGCGTCACCGCCCTGGAGGGCATGGGCAACGGCGACAACGCCGCGGCCCGGCAGTCGGTGGCCGAGGCCGCCGAGCGGCACGCCTCCGCGCGCCGGCAGCTGGCCGAGGCGGTGTCGGCCAAGCAGGTTCAGCTGGCCGGCCGCACCGCGATCGAGGGCCTGCACTACCTGCGCTCGGCCCGGGTGGCGTTCGGCCTCGACCCCGGTCCCGAGGTGCCCCAGGAGTCGGCCGTGCCGACCGTGCAGGGCACCCGCCGGGTCACCGTGAACGACCAGGAGTACGTCGCCTCCAGCGCCCCCGGCGACTCCACGCCGTACTACTACCCCGGCGGCCAGGTGCAGGGCCGGACCGTGCCGTCCGGCTGGTACAGCCGGCCGTGGTGGAAGACCGCGATGGTGGCCGGTGCCGCCGGTATCGGCTCGATGCTGGTGTTCGACGCCCTGTTCGGCGGAATGCACGGGCACCACCACGGCGGCGCCTTCCCCGGTGGGATGGGCGGCCCCGGCGGAATGGGCGGCATGGATGGTGGCCCCGGCGGATTCCTCGACGGAGGGCCGGGCGGGTTCTTCGACGACGGCTTCGGGTTCTGAGCGACCGAACCGCCCGAGCCCGCGTTCAGCACCTTCAGCCCGGCGTGAGCCGCGCCGATCACCCTCCCGTCACCGGCGCGTCGCCCGGCATCCACTCTGGCGTGGTGTCGCGGACTCGTCGAGGATGGGACGGGCAACCGGGAACGGGGTCACCGACGATCCGAGGAAATCCGTCCGCGTCAACGCAGCGGAGGCAGATCGTGGAACTCCATCAGTCGGCCGCGGCCGTGCTCGGCGTCGTGCCCCGCACCCCGGGCGACCTCCGGTTCCGGCTCTCCCAGGCACTCCAGGTGCTGACCACCGACGACCGCATGCTCTGGTCGTTCGTCGCGCTGGTATTGGCCGGGCTGTTCCTGGCCCTGGCCCGCACCCCACGAGCCACGCTGGTCTGCGCGCTCGCGGTCGCCGTCACCAGTTTTGTCTGGCTGCGGGCCAACCAGCTGCACGAGGGCAGGGTGCTGGTGCGGTTCTCGGCCTCGCACGGGCTGACCGAGGCCGATCTGCTGGTGCCGCTGGTGGTCATCACCGCCGGGGTGTGCTGGCTGGCCGGGCAGACGCTGCGCAGGCGGCGTCTCACCAGGAGAAGGCGCCGCGTGCGCGCCCTGCTCCCGACCCTCTAGACCTCCAGCCCTGGACCCGCGGGTCAGCCCGCGATGCCCTGCCCCGACGGTCCGTCCTGCGGACCCCGGGGCGGCGAGGGCAGCCGGTTCGGGTGGGTCTCCTGATAAGACCAGCGTTCCTCGGCCCAGACCTGACCGCGCAGGTGATAGCCCCGCTCCTCCCAGAACCCGCGCCGCGGCTGGAGCAGGTACTCCCACCCCCGGAACCACTTCGGTCCCTTCCAGGAGTACAGGTGCGGCACCACCAGCCGCACGGGGTAGCCGTGCTCCGGGGTCAGCGCCGCGCCGTCCTGGTGGGTGGCGAGGATGGCGTTGTCGGCGAGCAGGTCGTCGAGCCGCACGTTGGCGCTGTAGCCGTACTGGCCGTAGACGATGACGTCGGTGATGCCGGGCAGCGGCGGGTAGGCCGCCACCACGTCACGCGCCAGCACGCCCTCCCACCGGTTGTCGAGAGTGGTGAACTTGCCGGCGCAGTGCATGTCGGCCGTGAGTTCGGTGCGCGGAAGCATCTCCAGCTCGGCCAGCGACACCACGAACGACTCGTCGCTCTTGGTGGCCCCGCCGAAGCTCATCTTCCAGGTGTCGCGCTCGCGCACCTTGGGCACCGGCCCGTAGTGCCGCACGGGACGGTCCGTTCTGCCGGTCTGGCCGGGAGGCAGAAGATGGTCCTCTCCCGGCTGATGATCGTGGTCCGGTCCCTCCACCATCCCACCTCTCATCCGGTCCTCGGGCTGTCGTCGCCGGTCGGTTCCGTGCGACTTCACGCACCGGCCGGCGTCCACCATGTTCGACGCTGACCGGCCGATCCGCCCAATCGGCAGGTGGACGCGGCTTTGGACTCTACTGACTGGTTGGTCAAAGGGGTGACCAGGGCCCGCTTCTGTGGCGGATGTGGTCTGTATCGGTCCGTAAGCACCCGGTCATGTCCGCAGCTCGGCGGCCTGCCGTGTCCGTTTCGGTGTCATCGGGGGTTCACAGCGGGCTCATGGCAGGCTCATGACCGGCCGGTGGCCCGCCGCCGGGCCCGCGCGGGGTTCAGGACGCGGTGTACGCCGTCACCTCATTGGCCTTCGCCGAGAGCCAGACCTGCTGGCCCGGGGTCAGCCGCAGGTCGGCCAGCGCGGCGGTGGTCACGTCGACGAGTGCGTCGGGAAGGCCGGTCACCGCCACCCGCACCCGGTCGGTGAGCAGCTCGACGCCGGCAACGGTGCCGGTCCAGACGTTGCGCGGGGAACTGTCGGGCAGCTCGGCCAGGTGCAGACTGATCGCGGCGGGGGAGAGCACGGCCAGCACCCGGCCGCCGTCCACCAGGGGCTCGCCGGAGGTGGTGACGAACAACGTCCCGCCGTTCTCCAGCTCGACCCGCCCGGTCGCGGCGTCGGCCGTCCGCCCGCGGTAGAGGTTCAGTCCCATCAGCCGGGCCACGTACTCGGTGGCCGGCCTGCGGGCCACCTCGGCCGGTGTTCCGGTCTGCGCGATCCGCCCGCCCTCCAGCACCAGGATCCGGTCGGCCAGCACCAGGGCCTCCAGCGGGTCGTGGGTGACCACGACGCTCGGCCCGGCGAAGGCGGTCAGGCGGCGTCGCAGTTCGGTGCGGATCTCCAGCCGGGTGCGGGCGTCCAGCGCGGCCAGTGGTTCGTCGAGCAGCACCAGGGCCGGATCCGAGGCCAGGGCGCGAGCCAGCGCCACCCGCTGGGCCTGCCCGCCGGAGAGCCGGTCCGGGCGCCGGGCGGCCAGGTCGGCCAGGCCGAGCAGGCCGAGCACCTCGTGCGCGCCGGTCCGGGCCACGCGCCGGCGGGCGCCGCGCGCCCGGGCCGCGAACGCCACGTTGTCGAGCACGGACAGGTGCGGAAACAGGCGGTAGTCCTGGAACACCAGGCCCACGCGGCGGTCGGTGGCCGGCACGAACAGGCCGTCGGCCGGGGCGTCCCAGCGGGTCCCGCCCACGGTGATGTGTCCCTCGCGCAGGGCCAGCAGCCCGGCCAGCGACCGCAGCAGGGTGGTCTTGCCGGCGCCGTTCGGCCCGAGCACGGCCAGCACCTCGCCCGGCCCGACGGTCAGGGCCGCCCGCAGCTCGAAGTCTCCGCGGCCCGCCACCACCTCGGCGTCCAGGCCCTCAACGGTGGACGACGAGGGGCCCGTGCCGGTCACAGCCCGGTCCCGGTGTTCATCCAGCGCTCCCGCAACAGGCCCAGCGCGGCGACGGAGACCAGCAGCAGCACCAGGCTGAGGGCGATGGCGGCGTCCGGGTCGTTCTGGAGTTTGAGATAGATGTGGATCGGCATGGTCTGGGTGGTGCCGGGGAAGCTGCCGGCGAAGGTGATCGTGGCGCCGAACTCGCCCAGCGCCCGGGCCCAGGCCAGCACGCTGCCGGCGATCAGGCTGGGGGCGATCAGCGGCAGCGTGACGCGGCGGAAGGTGGCGAACGGTTTCGAGCCGAGCGTGGCCGCCGCCTCCTCCAGCCCGCGGTCGGCGGTGCGCAGCGCGCCCTCCACCGAGACCACGAGAAACGGCATGGCGACGAAGGTCTCGGCAATGATCACGGCCCACACGGTGTAGGGCAGCGAGAAGCCGAACCACTCGTACAGGTAGCCGCCGACGATGCCGCGACGGCCGAGCGCCAGCAGCAGGGCCAGGCCGCCGACCACCGGGGGCAGCACCAGCGGCAGCGTCACCAGGGCCCGCAGCAGGCTGATGCCGGGCCGTCGGCTGCGAGCCAGCGCGAAGGCCAGCGGCACCCCGAAGAGCAGCGACAGGCCGGTGGCCGCGGTCGCCGAGATCAGCGAGAGTTTCAGTGCCTCAAGGGCTTCCGGCTCGGAGAGCAGCTCGGGCAGCTGTGCCCAGGGGGCCCGGATCAGCAGCCCGGCCAGCGGCAGCAGCAGGAACAGCGCCGCCACCAGGGCCGGGGCCAGCAGCGGCAGCGGCGTTCGGGTGCCGGGCCGGTCCACGCCGCGATCGCGGGTTCCGGTGCGGGGACGGTTGATCGGGCTCAAGCGGGCCTGCTCGCCGGTGTCATCGTGCGCTCCATCTCGTCATGCTCCCCGAGGTCCCCGTGGTCCCCGGCCGGGGACCACGGGAATGAGGTCAGGGCTTGGCGAACCCGGCGGACTCCAGCTGCGTGGCACCCGTGTCGGACAGCACGTAGTCCTCGAAAGCCTTGGCCAGCTCGGCGTTCTCGGAGCCCTTCAGGGTGGCGATCGGGTAGGCGGTGCTGGCGTTGACGTCGTCCGGGATCTCCACCCCGGTCACCTTGTCGCCCGCGGCCTTGACGTCGGTCACGTAGACGACGCCGGCGTCCGCCTCGCCCAGCGTGATCTTCGAGAGGGTCGACTTCACGTCCACCTCGTTGCTGACCGGGGTGACCGTGATCCCGGCGTTGTCGAACACCGCCCGCGCGCTCACGCCGCACGGCACGTCCTCGGCGCAGAGCACCACCTTGGTGTCCTTGTCGGTCAGGTCGTCGAGCGAGTCGACCTTCGCCGGGTTGTCGGCCGGGACCGCGATCTCCATCGTGTTGTTCGCGAAGGTGACCGGGTCGGAGGCGTTTCCGGCGTCGACCACCTGGTCCATGTTCTTCGTGGCGGCCGAGGCGAACACGTCGGCGGGGGCGCCGGAGTTGATCTGCTCGGCCAGGGCGGAACTCGCGGCGAAGCTGAAGGTGACCGTGGTGCCCGGGTTCTCGGCCTCGAACGACGTGCCGAGGGCGGTGAACGACTCGGTCAGCGAAGCGGCCGCGAACACGGTGATCTCACCGGACAGGCCGGACGAGGAGGACGACGAGGACGAGGTGTCGTCGCTGTCGGAGGATCCGCCGCAGGCGGTGAGCGAGAGGGCGGCGGCGGCCAGGACGGCCGTCGCGGTCAGGGTGTGTCGGCGCACGGGTGACTCCGAAAGTTTCGAGGCGGAGGGGAATTCAGGCGTTGTCGGGGACTTCGACCACGACGTTGGTGGATTTGATCGAGGCCACGGCCAGCACGCCCGGCTTCAGGCCGAGCTCGTCGGCGGCCTCGCGGCTCATCAGCGAGACCACGCGGTAGGGGCCGGCCTGGATCTCGACCTGGGCCATCACGGTGTCGCGCACCACCCGGGTGACGAGGCCGGTGAAGCGGTTGCGGGCCGAGGAACGGCCCAGGCCGTCCTGGTCGGCCGGGGGCGCCTCGGCCGCGAGTTGCTCGGCGAAGCGCGCCAGTTCGGCGCCCTCGACGGCACGGCGGCCGGATTCGTCGGTCGTCGTGGGCAGTCGCCCGGAGTCGGCCCACCGACGGACGGTGTCGTCGCTGACGCCGAGGAGCTCGGCGGCCTGCCGGATGCGGAACATGGTCACAGCGAGCGAGCATAACCCGCAGATGCGGAAATTCTACCGGGCGGGTGTCCGAAGTTGCGGATCTGCAATGCCGAAGGGCTAGAGTCGCGAACCGGGCACCCGCACCGTGATCAGGCGGAGCTCGTCGGCCAGGCCGTCGATGCCGTCCCGGTCCACCGGCCCGGCCACGATCAGGGCGTGCAGGGCGTGCCGTGCGGCCAGGGCCCGCACGGCCTGCAAGGTCTCCTCCTCGCCGTGCAGGCTGCCGTTCAGGTCGAAGGTGTCGAGCAGGGCGTACCCCTCGGCGCCCGCGCACAGCGCGATCTCGATCCGGGCCCGGCGGCGCCGCAGGTCGGAGGTTCCGGTGTCGAACCGGAACAGGCCGACGGCGAGGGGGTGTGGCATGGCACCAGAATCCGGCCGGATCCGCCCGGATTCGATGTTCCACCGGTGAACCGCCGATGCATCGTGACTCTCAGGTAGCGTCATCCGGTGCCCTCTCTGCCCGGTCTCCTGCGGACCAGTTCCCGTCCCCTGACCGCGGCCCTGGTGATCGTCACCGGGGTCGGGCCGATCGCTACCGACTCCTACGTCGCCGCGCTCCCCGCCCTCCAGGTCTCGCTGCACACCTCGGCGGCGGTCGCCCAGCTCACCCTGACCGCGTTCATCATCGGGATGGCCGGAGGGCAGATCGTTTTCGGGCCGGTGAGCGACGGACTGGGACGACGGGGGCTGCTGCTGGGCGGGGCCGTCGTGTTCACCCTGGCGGCGGCGCTGTGCGCGGTGGCGCCCTCCGGGCCGTTCCTCGTGGCGGCGCGGCTGGTGCAGGGGCTGGCCGCGGGGTCGGGCATCGCGATCGGGCGGGCCGTGGTGGGTGACGCCTATCCGCCGGCCGAGGCCGCCCAGCGGTACGGCACGCTCGCGTCCATCACCTTTCTCGGGCCGGTTCTGGCCCCGGCCGCGGGCGGTCTGGTGCTCGCGGTGGGGGACTGGCGCGCGCTGTTCGCCGTCCTCACCGGGTTCGGGGTGCTGATGGTGCTGGCCACGATGTTCGGCCTGCCCGAGACGCTGCCCGTCACCCAGCGGCACGGCGGTGGGCTGGGCGCCACCGTGCACCGGATGCGCGACCTGGCGGGGGACTGGTCGTTCATGCGGCACGTGGCCGTGCAGTGCCTGGTGGTCTGTGGGTTCTTCACCTACATCGGTGGCTCGTCGTTCGTGCTCCAGGAGGTGTACGGGATCTCCGAGGGCACCTACGCCCTGGTGTTCGCGGTGAACGCCGTGGCGATGGCGGTGACCAGCATGCTGTTCCGGCTGACGGTCGGGCGGGTGGGAGCGGTGCGGCTGCGGCTGACCGGCATGATCGCGTCGTCGGTCGCCGTGGCCGGGGTGCTGGTGTGCGCCCTGGCCGAGCACCAGGGGCCCGGCACGCCCCCGCTCGCCGTGGTCTGGGTGCTGCTCACCGTGCTGGTCGGCGGGATGGGCCTGACCATCCCCTCGGCCACCACCCTGGCCCAGGAGGCGGGCCGGCGTTCCCGGGGCACGGCGGCGGCCCTCCAGGGCGGTCTGTCGTTCGCCTGTGGGGCGCTGGTGACGCCGCTGACCGGACTGCTCGGCTTCGGCACCCTGCTGCCGATGGCCGGGCTGATGTCCGGGTTCTTCGCGCTGGCGATGCTGCTGCTCGCCCTTTTGCGCGGTGCTGCGGACGCCGGTGTCGCGTCGTCCACCAGTAGGCGCACGATGAGGGAGACCAGCGGCTACCCGCACAGTCGAGACCACGGCTAGTGCCGGCGCTGGCTCCTGCGCCGGGGGTGGCCGTGCTCGACCCAGTCGACCCAGCGGTCCGAGCGGTGCAGCCCACCGCGCGAGCGGCGGTCCCGGCTGACCCGGACCCGCAGGATCGCCGGGGACTGCTCGCTCGGGGTGACCGACACGATGTCGGGCAGCGCCCGGATCATCCGGCCGGCCGTTCCGTCTTGCCACTGGCCGGCATTGGTGTGCAGGTAGACCACCAGGACGTCGGGCTCGATCAGGTCTTCGCTGATGTCGAGGAGCGCGAGGCCCCGGCTGCGCAGCTCGCGGCCCAGCAGCTCGGCCCGCATCTCCATTTCCGCACTGTCTGCACTCATGCCGGCGGTCAGCCCCCTCGCGACGAACAGGCCCCAAAAGCTGAGAACCAGGAGCCCTTGTGCTCGGGACCCCTGGGAGGGCGAGACCAGCGATGGGTGATGGTCCCGCACCGCTGGCCTCGCCGATCTAGGGTGGTCGACCCCCGTTTGCTCGACCACAAGACCAGGGTCATACGGATGAGGAGCCCAGTCATCCGTTCGATGAGGACAGGACGAATGTCCTCATTGCACCTTTGTGTGCGGGCGATGCTGGCCCCTGGCTGAACGAAGACTCAGCAGACTCAGTGGACGCAGCAGGGAGGCGCGAGAAGCATGATCCGTTCGGTCGTGTTCGACGTTGGCGAGACGCTTCTGGACGACACGTCGGAGTGGGGCCGGTGGGCGGACTGGATCGGGGTACCGCGGCACACCTTCTCCGCCGTGATGGGGGCCGTGGTGATGACCGGGCGCGACAACGGGGAGACCTTCGAGTACTTCCGCCCGGGCTTCGACCTGCCGGCCGAGCGGCAGCGCAGGGAGGACGCCGGGTGCGGTGAGCACATCAGCGAGACCGACCTGTACCCGGACGTGCGGCCGACGCTCCGGGCGCTGCGCGAGGCCGGTTTCTGGGTGGGGGTGTCGGGCAACCAGTCGGCCCGCGCGGGCGATCTGCTGCGCGAGCTCGGCCTGCCGGTGGACGCCGTGATGGTGTCGGGCGACCTGGGGCTGATCAAGCCGTCCCGGGCGTACTTCGACTGGCTCGCCGGGTGGGCGCCCGGCGAGCGCGACGAGATCCTCTATGTCGGTGACCACCGGGACTTCGACGTGATTCCCGCGCGGGACCAGGGTTTTCACGCGGCTCTGGTGCGGCGGGGGCCGTGGGGTCACCTGTGGGCCGACGACGACGAGGTCAGGCGGAGGGCGGACTGGGTGGTCGGGTCGCTGAGGGAGCTGCCCGCGCTGCTCGGACGGCGGGAGCCGGCCGGGCCGGAGCCAGTACCTCACGGGTGAAACCCTCCACCGCCGCGGCCCGCACCGAGCTGGTGCCGGCCAGGGCGGTGAGGGTGCTGTGCACGTCCGGGTCGACGCGGACGTTCTGCGGGGCGATCCGCTGGGCCGAGCGGAGCGTCTCCAGAACGTCGTCGTGCTGCCCGATCGCGAACTGGGCGCGCGCCAGGTCGACATAGAAGTGCGACCGGCGCTCGGCCGGCAGGCTGGTGGGCGGTGCCCAGTCGCGGGCGGTGTCGAGGGCGACCTGCGGGGCGTCGAGCTCGACGGCGGTGGACACCTCGTGGATGCGCACCGACTCCGGCCCGAACGCGGTGCCCGCCCAGATGCCCTCGGTCACCTGGGCGGCGGTGGTCTTGGCCTCGTCCAGGTGGTCCCAGGCCAGGTCTTGCTGCCCGGCCCGGGCGGCGGCGATGGCCGCGCGCATGTGCAGTGCGCCGTACTGGGCCAGCATCTCGTCGGTGCGGTCGGTCGGGCGGTCTTTCACCGCGTCGGCCGCCCGCTCCAGCATGACCCGCCCACGGCCGGGCTCACGGCCCAGGAAGAACGACTCGGCGCGCACGTACGAGGTGGCCGCCAGGTTGAACGGGTCACCGCTCTGGCCCGCGGCCCAGCCCATGATGTGGATCAGCCGGCCGCCCAGGTCGTGCAGGCCGAGCTTGGCCGCCACCGCGTCGGCCGCCCGCCAGGCCTGCACCAGCAGACCGGCCACGGCCTGGCGGTTGCGTTCCTCGTGCTGTTCCATCAGCGAGCGGGTCAGCTCGGGGATCAGGTCGGGCAGGCCGGCCAGCAGCTGCCGGTACTGCGAGTTCAGCCGCTCGTGCACGAGATAGTCGGTGGCGGTGCTCAATTCGGCGATGCTGCGCACCGGGCCGTCGTCGGGCAGGTCGTAGAGGTCGGCCAGCCGGTGCAGCGCGCTGATGCCCGGGCCGTCGGCGCTGATCAGGCCGAGGCCGGAATCCAGCCGCCGGGGCCGGGTCTCGATCCGGCGCTCGGCCAGGTCGAACTCCAGGGCGGCGTTGGCCAGCTGGATCAGCTCACCGCCGGCGCCGAGGGCCTCGTCGAGACGGCGGGCGACGTCGGGCTGGGGGCGGCGTTCGGCCCGTTCCATCTTGGCGATGAGGGTGCCGCTGACGTGGACGGTGCGGCCCAGCTGGGACTGGGCCAGCCCGGCCTGGGTGCGGTAGGTGCGCAGGCGCGCCCCGAAGCGGGCGAGCCGGGATGCGTCGGGATCGAGGTCGCGCAACGGCTGTGGCATGGCTGGCCTCCCATCAAAGGTCCAGTCGCAGCCACGCCCCTCGCCGTGTCAGCGCGCGCACGCTGCTGTCATCACAATATGCAACCCTGCACCAAAGGGTAAGTCCGAAATCATCCCTTTTGGCGAGATGGCCCGACTGTTCCGCGCTTTCTCTGACCAGGCGTCCAAGGAACTTCCTACCGGATTCCTCGCGAGTAGTCTGCCCAAGCCTTGCTGGCCTGGCGTGTCGTGGCTACGCAGGGACGTTTGGAGGGCGGGGCCGCGGTGGGGCTCCAGGCTGTCCGTCACCGCGGTCCCGCCGGCAGGAGGGGTGCCAGGCGGGGGCTGGCCTCCGAGTGGCAGATACTGTCAGTCGCAGTGCGTTACGAGACATGGCCGGTAGCCGGATGCATGGGGACAGCCCGACTGTCCTCATGATCAACGGATCAGGGGGATCAGGTGGATCGCGCGGCTCAGGCGGTGCCGGCCGCCGGTGCGCCACTGAGGGCCCGCAGCGCCCACCGGGCCGGGCCGAATCGCAGCACCCGGGCGACGTCGGTCTGGCCGCGGGTCAGGCGCTGGAACTCGCGCCACCCCAGGGGAGTACGGGTCAGGAGGGCGTGCATGACCGACGGGTGTCGCTCGAAAGCCTGGAGAAACACCCGGCCCGCCTCCATCTCCGGGCCCAGCTCCTCGGTGATGCGCATCGTGTAGTCACGCACCACGCGGCTCAAACCTCCCATGCTGGGCGGCATCCCGTTCGGGGCCGCGGCCTTCGCGGCGCACTCGCCGGCGATCCGGCCGGACCGCAGGGCGTACGAGATACCTTCCCGGGTCCAGGGTTCCAGCAGCCCGGCGGCATCGCCGGCCACCAGCACCCGGCCGTCGCCGAGCGGCGAGTCGGTGGTGCGGCAGCGGGTCAGGTGACCCGACTCGTGCACCACCTCGGCGTCGGCCAGGCCCTGCTGCTCGGTGAAAAGCTTGAGATAGGAGCGTGCTTCGTCGGCCGTTCCGCGCCGGGCGATGACCCCGACGGTGATCGTGCCGCCCTTCGGGAAGACCCAGCCGTACGAGCCGGGGATCGGGCCCCAGTCCATGTGAATGCGCCCCGCCCAGGTGCGCGCCTGCTCGTCCGAGGCCTTCAGCTCGTACTCCAGGCCCAGGTCGACCTGGCCCGGCGTGACGCCCACGTGCCGGGCGATCCGGCTCGCGCTGCCGTCGGCGCCGACCACGTAGCGCGCCCGGATCGGCCCGGCCGACGTGGACAGCAGCGCACCGTCGACGTCCTGGGTGACCGCCGTGACGGTGACCCCGGAACGGGTTTCGGCGCCGAGCCCGGCGGCGTGGTCGAGCAGGGCGGCGTCGAACTCGCTGCGGTCGACCAGGCTGAGCATGCGCTCGCGCGAGGCCCGGCCGGCCGGCTTGCGCCCGCGGTCGGTGAACGTGGCCCGCACGATCTCCTGCCGCACCGGCACGTCCAGGTCGCTCAGCCCGGCGAGCTCGGTCAGGCTGACGCCGATCAGGCCGCCGCCGCAGGTCTTGTACCGGGGGAAGGTCGCCCGGTCCACGATCAGGGTGCGGGCGCCCATCCGCGCCGCGGCCGCGGCCGCGCTGCTCCCGGCCGGCCCGGCCCCGACCACGACCACGTCGTACCCGGTGCGCTCGTTCTGGTTCCCGCTGGCGTGCATCCGCGCATGCTAACCAGCTCGGCTGAACGCCCGATGGTGAGCCAGCCCTAAGTTCCGCTCCGGCACGGTTCGGACGGCGTCACGGCTGGAACCGGTACCCCATTCCGGGCTCGGTCAGCAGGTGGGCCGGGCGGGTCGGGTCGGTCTCCAGTTTGCGCCGCAGCTGGGCCATGTACTGCCGCACGTTCTGGGTCTCCGCCCGGTAGGTCGGGCCCCACACCTGTTCCAGCAGGTAGCGCTGGCTGAGCAGCTTGCCCGGCTCGGCCACCACGGCCGCCAGCAGCTGCCACTCGGTGCGGGTCAGGTGCACGTCCGGGGTGATCACCCGGCGCGCCAGGTCGATCCGGTAGCGCCCGACCAGCACCTCCGCCGGGGCCTCGGCCGGATCGCCGAACCGCCTGGCCACCACCCGGATCCGGGCCAGCAGCTCGTCCACGCTGAACGGTTTGGTGACGTAGTCGTCGGCCCCGGCGTCCAGGGCGTCCACCTTGTCGCGGCTGTCGGCCCGGCCGGAGAGCACGATCACCGGAACCCTGGTCCAGGTGCGCAGTTGCCGGATCACCTCGACGCCGTCCAGGTCGGGCAGCCCGAGGTCGAGCACGACGATGTCGGGATGGTCCTGCCGGGCGGCGTCCAGCGCACCCTGCCCGGTGCCGGCCGTGACCACCTCGTACTGCCGGGCCAGCAGATTGATCCGCAGCACCCGGATCATCTGCGGCTCGTCGTCGACCACCAGGATCCGGGTCACGGATTCACCTGGTCGTCCTGGTCCACCTCGACCAGCGTCATGATCATGGTCAGCCCGCCTCCTGGAGTGGTGTCGGGGGTCAGGGTGCCACCCATCGCCTCGGTCAGGCCCCGGGAGAGCGCCAGGCCCAGGCCCACCCCGGTGCCGTTGTCCCGGTCACCGAACCGCTGGAACGGCAGGAACACGTCGTCCCACAGCTCCGCCGGGATGCCCGGGCCGCGGTCGATCACCCGGGTCTCCACCTCACCGGCGTGCGCGCTGACCACGATCATCGGCGGGCTGCCCTCCGGCGAGTGCCGTAAAGCGTTGCGCAGCAGGTTCACCAGCACCCGCTCGATCAGCACCGGGTCACCGGTCACCTCCAGGAACTCCTCCGGGAGACGCACCTCGATGTCCCGGCCCTCCGGGCCGAGCTCGTCCAGGGCCATCGCCACGGTCTCGGCGATGCTGGTCGGCTGCGGCCGCATGGCCAGCGCCCCGGCCTGGAGCCGGCTCATGTCCAGCAGGTTGTCCACCAGCCGGGTCAGCCGGTCCAGCGACTCCTCCACGCTGGCCAGGAGTTCCGTCCGGTCGTCGGCGCTGAACTCGACCCCGGGCGCACGCAGCCCGCCCACGGCGGCCTTGGCCGATGCCAGCGGCGTCCTCAGGTCGTGACTGACGGCGGACAGCAACGCGGTGCGCATCCGGTCCACCTCGGCCAGCGGACCCGCCGCCGCGGCCTGCTCCCGCAACTGCTGCTGCCGCATCGCGACCACCGCCTGGGCAGCGAACGCCTGCACCACGCGGCGGTCCTGGGCCGCCAGCGGGTGCCCGCTCAGCACCAGCGAGATCTCCTCGTCGACGAGTACCTCGGCGTCACCCTGGCCGGGTGTCGTCACCGCCTCGCCCACCGACGCCACCACCTGCCAGGCGTCCGGGTCGTGCTGGAGGTCGGGACTCGGGCCCGAGCCGGGAGCGCGGTGCAGCAGCGTCGCCCCGGTGAACCGGAAGGTCTCGCGCACCTGGTCGAGCAGCGCCGGCAGCGGCTGGGCGCCGCGCAGCACACTGCCCGCCAGGGTGGACAGCGTCTCGGCCTCGGCCCGCGCGCTGGCCGCCTCCCGGGTGCGCCGGGCCGCCCGGTCCACGGTGGCGCTCACCGCCACCGCCACCGCCAGGAAGACCAGCAGCGCCAGCACGTTCTCGCGGGTGGCGATGGTGACCGTGTGGATCGGCGGGGCGAAGTAGAAGTTCAGCAGCACCGATCCGGCCACCGCCGCGAACAGGGCCGGCCACAGCCCACCCACCAGCGCCACGATCACCACCGCGGCCAGGTAGAGCAGGATGTCGCTGCCCAGCGACACCTGACCGCGCAACTGGCTGAGCAGCAGGGTGAGCCCGGCCAGACCCAGCGCCGCGACCAGCAGCCCGGCCACCCGCCGGTTACGGCTCAGGGCACTCTCCGCCTTCGGCAGCGCCCGGCCCCGGTGCACCTCGGCGTGGGTCACCAGATGGACGTCGATGGGCCCGGCCCCGTTCGTCGTGGTGACGCCGACGCCCGGGGAGAAGAGCGACTGGAGGCGGCCGCGCCGGGAGACGCCGAGCACCAGCTCGGTCGCGTTCACCCCGCGGGCGAAGTCGAGCAGGGCCTGCGGGACGTCGTTGCCCACCACCTGGTGGTAGGTGCCGCCCAGGTCCTCGGCCAGCGTGCGCTGTGCCGCCAGGTGCGCGTGGCTGCCGCCGCTCAGCCCGTCGTTGCGGGCCACGTGCACGGCCAGCAGGTCGGCGCCGCGCGAGCGGCTGGCCAGCCGGGCCGCGCGACGGATCAGGGTCTCGCCCTCCGGGCCGCCGGTGAGCGCCACCACCACCCGCTCCCGGGCCTCCCAGGTGTCCGAGATGTCGTGCGCCGCACGATAACTCTCCAGCTCGTCGTCCACCTTGTCGGCCAGCCAGAGCAGCGCCAGCTCACGCAGCGCGGTCAGGTTGCCCACCCGGAAGTAGTTGCCGAGCGCGGCGTCGATCTTCTCCGCACCGTAGATGTTGCCGTGCGCCATCCGCCGCCGGATCGCCTCCGGCGCCATGTCGACCAGCTCGATCGTGCCGGCCCGGCGCACCACCTCGTCCGGCACGGTCTCCCGCTGCGGCACCCCGGTGATCTGCCGGACGATGTCGTTGATCGACTCCAGGTGCTGCACATTGACCGTGGTCAGCACCGTCATCCCGGCGTCGAGCAGCTCCTCGATGTCCTGCCAGCGCTTGGCGTTGCGCGAGCCGGGCACGTTGGTGTGCGCCAGCTCGTCCACCAGCACCACCTCCGCGCCGCGGGCGAGCACCGCGTCCACGTCCATCTCACTGAAGGTGGTGTCGCGGTAGCGATGGGCCCGCCGCGGGAGCACCTCGAGGTCACCGATCATCGCCTCGGTCTGTTCCCGGCCGTGGGTCTCGACGTAGCCGATCACCACGTCGGTGCCGCGCTCGCGGCGCCGGTGCCCCTCTTCGAGCATCTTGTACGTCTTGCCCACACCGGGAGCCGCCCCCAGGTGCACCCGCAGCTGTCCCACCATCGTTATGCCTTGTCCAGCGCCAGATTCAGTTCCAGCACGTTCACCCCGGGCTCGCCGATGAAGCCGAGCGCGCGGCCGGTGGTGTACTCGTCGACCAGTTTCTGCACCTGGTCAGTCTGCATGCCGCGCTCCCGGGCCACCCGGGCGACCTGGAGATCGGCGTAGGCCACGCTGATCTGCGGGTCCAGGCCGCTGGCGCTCGCGGTGACGGCGTCGGCGGGGACCTGCGGGTCTGCGGGGGCGTCACCGCGCACCGGCGTGGTGACGTAGCCGGTGTACCCGGTGTCCGGCTCGGCGCACTCCACCTTCACCCCCTGATAGGTGGTCACGAAGGGCGAGGCCGGGCAGGCCTGGTTCAGGCTGACCACGCGGGTGATGCGCCCGGTGGCGCCGTCCTCGTGCCACACCCCGAGCACGGCGCCGACCCCGTCGGGCGTGCAGTAGGGCCGGGAGCCGTCCGCGCCCTCCAGCTCGCCGACCGCGAGGCTGCGCGAGCAGACCTGGGTGAGCAGGCTCTGCGAGGCCGTCTCGGCGTCCGTGCTCAGGGTGTCCACCACGTCCTCCGGCCCGAGGTTGGACGCGCTGGTCGACAGCGGGTCGTAGCCGTCGCCGGCGGCCGAGGGCCGGGACTGGAAGTACTGCACCAGGGCCTTGCCGTCGGAGTCGGTGAAGGACTGGCCGACCAGCGCGGAACCGACTGCCCGGCCGTCTTTCTCGAGCAGGTCCCGGTGCAGGCCGGGCAGCTGGGCGACGGCGGTGATCAGCAGTGGGTAGGCCAGACCGAGCACGGCGGTCAGGACCAGGAGAACACGGAGGGCCGCGAGGTGCTGGCCGATCCAGGACGGTAGTCGCATGATGACGTTCCTCAGAAGATGCTGGAGACCAGCAGGTCGATGAGCTTGATCCCGACGAACGGGGTGACGATTCCGCCGACGCCGTAGACCAGCAGGTTGCGGCGCAGCATGGTGGCGGCGTCGGAGGGCCGGTAGCGCACGCCGCGCAGGGCCAGCGGGATCAGCGCCACGATGATGATCGCGTTGAAGATCACCGCCGACAGGATCGCCGAGGTGGGGCTGCCCAGCCGCATCACGTTCAGGGTGTCCAGGCCCGGGTACACCGCGGCGAAGATGGCCGGGATGATCGCGAAGTACTTGGCGATGTCGTTGGCGATCGAGAAGGTGGTCAGCGCGCCGCGGGTGATCAGGAGCTGCTTGCCGATCTCGACGATCTCGATCAGCTTCGTCGGGTCGGAGTCCAGATCCACCATGTTCCCGGCCTCTTTCGCGGCCGAGGTGCCGGTGTTCATCGCCACGCCGACGTCGGCCTGGGCCAGCGCCGGGGCGTCGTTGGTGCCGTCGCCGGTCATCGCGACCAGCTTGCCGCCCTCCTGCTCGCGCCGGATCAGCGCCAGCTTGTCCTCCGGCGTGGCCTCGGCCAGGAAGTCGTCGACCCCGGCCTCCCGGGCGATCGCCTCGGCGGTGCGCGGGTTGTCGCCGGTGATCATCACGGTGCGGATGCCCATCCGGCGCATCTCGTCGAAGCGTTCCCGCATGCCGTGTTTCACGACGTCCTTGAGATGGATGACGCCGAGCACCCGGGTCGGCTCGGCCACCACCAGCGGGGTGCCGCCGGCCGAGGAGATCTCGTCGACGATGTCCTTCAGGTCGGCCGGGATCCGCCCGCCGTTCGTCCGCACCCACTCGGTCACCTGGGCCGTCGCGCCCTTGCGCAGGACCCGGCCACCGACGTCCACCCCCGACATCCGGGTCTGGGCGGTGAACTCCACCCAGACCGGGTCGGACAGCTCGCGTTCGCGCAGCCCGTGCGCCTGCTTGGCGTGGACCACGATCGAGCGTCCCTCCGGCGTCTCGTCGGCCAGGCTGGACAGCTGGGCCGCGTCGGCCAGCTCGGCCACCGAGACCCCGTGCACCGGAACGAATTCCCCGGCCTGCCGGTTCCCCAGGGTGATCGTGCCGGTCTTGTCGAGCAGCAGCACGTTCACGTCACCGGCGGCCTCCACCGCGCGGCCCGACATCGCCAGCACGTTGCGCTGCACCAGCCGGTCCATGCCGGCGATGCCGATGGCCGACAGCAGCGCGCCGATCGTCGTCGGAATCAGGCAGACCAGCAGGCTGACCAGCACGATCCCGGTGACGCCGCCGTCGTCGATCACCACACCGTCGATGCCGAAACCTTGTTGCCCGACCGCGAACACGGCCATCGGCTGGAGCGTGGCCACCGCCATCAGGAAGATCACGGTGAGCGAGGCGAGCAGGATGTTGAGGGCGATCTCGTTCGGTGTCTTCTGCCGGTTCGCGCCCTCGACCAGGGCGATCATCCGGTCCACGAAGCTCTCGCCGGGCTTCTGCGTGATCCGCACGACGATCCGGTCGGACAGCACCCGGGTGCCCCCGGTGACCGCGGACCGGTCGCCGCCGGACTCCCGGATCACCGGCGCGGACTCGCCGGTGATGGCGGACTCGTCCACGCTGGCGATGCCCTGGATCACCTCGCCGTCGCCGGGGATCACCTCACCGGCGTCCACCACCACGGTGTCGCCCTGCTTGAGTTCGGTCGCGGCGACCACGGTTTCGGTGGTTCCGTCCAGCCGCCGGGCGGTGGTGTCCTGCTTGGCCCGGCGCAGGGTGTCGGCCTGTGCCTTGCCTCGCCCCTCGGCCACCGCCTCGGCCAGGTTGGCGAAAACCACCGTCAGCCAGAGCCATCCGGTGATCACCCAGGCGAACAGCGACGGGTCGGCGACGGCCAGCACGGTGGTGAACGCCGAGCCGATCTCGACGATGAACATCACCGGGTTGCGCCACAGGGTGCGGGGGTCGAGCTTGATCAGCGCGCCGGGCAGCGAGGCCCACAGCTGCCGGGGGTCGAGAAGGCCGCCGCCGGCGGGTTTTCGCGGGTTCTCGGGCGGGGCCGGGGTTTCGGTCATGGACGTTGTGGTCACCGGGGGTCCTCGGGTTCAGCTCAGGCCCTCGGCGATGGGGCCGAGGGCGAGTGCGGGCAGGAAGGTGAGGGCGACGACGATCACGACGACGCCGACGAGCATCCCGACGAACAGGGGCTGGTAGGTCTTCAGCGTTCCGGCGGACTCCGGCGTCGGCGTCTGCCGGGCCAGTGAACCCGCCATGGCGAGCACGAAGATCATCGGCAGCAGCCGGCCGAGCAGGATGCAGATGCCCAGGGCGGTGTTGTAGAAGCCGGTGTTGGCGCTCAGCCCGGCGAACGCCGAGCCGTTGTTGGCACTGGCCGAGGTGAAGGCGTAGAGCACCTCGGAGAAGCCGTGCGTGCCGGTGCTCAGCATCGAGTCGCGGGCGCCCGGCACCGCCATCGCCACGGCGGTGCCGACCAGCACCAGGGCGGGCGTGGTCAGCAGGTACAGCGAGGCGAACTTGATCTCCCGGGAGCCGATCTTCTTGCCCAGGTACTCCGGGGTGCGCCCGACCATCAGGCCGGCCACGAACACCGTGATCACCGCGATGACCAGCATCCCGTAGAGGCCGGAACCGGTTCCGCCGGGCGCGATCTCGCCGAGCATCATGTTCAGCATCGTCAGGCCGCCGCCGAACGAGGTGTAGGACGAGTGGAACGAGTCCACCGCACCGGTCGAGGTCAGCGTGGTGGCGGCACCGAAGGTGGCCGAGTTCAGCACGCCGAATCTCTGGTCGACGCCCTCGGTGGCGGCGCCGGCGGCGGTCGGCACGGTGCCGGGGTGAAGGCCCTGGCTCAGGTTCAGCAGCGCGATGCTCGCCACCGCGATCACGCCCATCGCGGCGATGATCGCGTAGCCCTGCTTGTTGCCGCCGACCATCCGGCCGAAGGCCCGGGGCAGGGCCACCGGGATGAGCAGGATCAGGAAGATCTGGATCCAGTTGGTCCAGGCGGTCGGGTTGGACAGCGGGTGGGCGCTGTTCACGTTCCAGAACCCGCCGCCGTTCGTGCCCAGCAGCTTGATCGCCTCCTGGCCGGCCGCCGGGCCGCCCGGGACGGTCTGGGTGGCCCCGGCCAGGGTCTGCACCTCGGTGCCGGAGGAGAGGTTCTGCACCGCACCGGCAGCCACGAAGACGATCGCGGCGGCCACCGCCACCGGCAGCAGCACCCGGAAGCAGATCCGGACCAGGTCGACCCAGAAGTTGCCGAGGTATTCGGTGCGGCTGCGGGCGAAACCGCGCACCAGCGCCACGCAGACGGCGATGCCGACCGCGGCCGAGGCGAAGTTCTGCACCGCCAGGCCGGCCATCTGCACCAGGTGGCCCATGGTCGACTCGCCGGAGTAGGCCTGCCAGTTGGTGTTGGCCATGAAGCTGACCGCGGTGTTCCAGGACAGCGCCGGCGGCACGTCGTCGAAGCCGAGCGACAGCAGCAGGTGGCCCTGGATCCGCAGCAGCAGGTAGAGCCCGAGCACCGAGACCAGCGAGAAGGCCAGCACGCTGCGGGCGTACACACCCCAGGGCTGCTCGGCCTGCGGGTCGACCCCGATCAGCCGGTAGACGCCGCGTTCGGCCCGGCTGTGCGTGGTGCCGGTGAACACCCGGTACAGGTAGTCGCCCGCCGGCCGGTAGAGAGCGGCCAGGACGACGACGAGCGAGGCCACGAAGACGACGCCCGCGACGGTGTCGCTCATCAGAACTTCTCCGGGAAGATCAGGGCGGCCAGGAGGAAGACGGTCAGGCCGACGGCGATCACCAGGCCGGCCAGGTTCACGAGGGTCACAGTCGTTCCACCCCTCGCACGATCAGCGTCAGCACGCCGAAGAGCGCCGCCGTCACCACCAGATAGACAAGGTCAAGCACCGCTGTGCCTCATTCGCGTCGTGGTTCCCCGGCTTCCTGCCGGACAGGTGTCAGCACACCTCCGCGCGAAAAGGAAGGGCAGATGCGTTGACAGTTTCTTGACAGGGCTTGCAGCGATCCCTACAGGATCTTGACGCCGGAGCTCAGGAATGCCTCACAAAGCTTTGACCTGGGGTGATGCACGCCACAGCAGGTCAGGGCGGGGTGCTGGGCCGGTCCTCTCGTCGTCCCCAAATGTGCCCCTATGTAACCGTCAGTTGCGAGCCGTGACTGATATGGCAACGGCAATGCAATGGCCCTTCGGAAACGCTCAAACCCGACTTAACCTGATTCGGGATTTCGGGAATCGAGGTCCGAGCGGGGTAGAGGAGCGGCGTAGTGATCGCGGTCGAGCGTTGGACAGGGAGGGAGACCCGGGCTCTGCGCCGGGCCCTGCGGATGACGGTCATCGGCTTCGCCGACCACCTGGGCGTCGCGGTCCGGACGGTGAGCAACTGGGAGGCGCGGGGTGCGGACATCGAGCCGCTGCCGGAGATGCAGGCGGCGCTCGACACCGCGCTGAGCCGGGCCAGCCGGGAGTCCGTGCACCGCTTCCAGTCGTTTCTCGGCACCGGCGAGACGGTCGAGTTCGACCCGATGCCGCCGCTGGAGGGGCGTCGTGGCGGGGTGCGGCCCTCGCTGCCGGTGAGTGCCCAGGTGATCGACGAGCTGACCACCCTGCGGGCCTCGCTGGTGCGTTCCGACTCGATGCTGGGGCCGGGCCGGCTGATCGCGACGGTGGGGGAGCAGGTGTCGAACGTGCAGGACATGCTGGGGTCCGCTCGGGGGGACCTCAGACACCGCGTGTTCGACCTCGCCACCCTCTACGCCGAGTTCCAGGGCTGGCTGTTCGAGGACGCCGGGCAGTCCGCGCGCAGCGCCGTCTGGACCGGGCGCTCCGTCGAATGGGCCCAGGCCAGCGAGAACACCGACCTGGCCGCCTACACGCTGATGCGCCGGGCGCAGCAGGCGGCGGCCTCGCAGGAGTCGTCGCTGGCGGTCGGGCTGGGGGAGGCGGCCGAGCGCCGGGCCGGCTCGGCCCCGCGGATCCGGGCGGCGGCGGCGCAGCAGCGCGCGGCCGGGCTGGCGATCGAGGGCGACTCCTCGGGCGCTCTCAAGGCGATGGACGACGCGCTGGAGCTGGTGCAGGACGACCCGGGGCCGCAGGCCGGCGACCCGTGGTCGCTGGCCGAGTGGTGCACCGCCGACTACGTGGCCGCCCAGCGGGCGAACGTGCTGATCACGCTCGGCAAGGCGCAGGAGGCGGTGGACTCCTACGACAGCGCGCTCACCGAGTGGCCGCAGGAGTACCGGCGCGAGCGCGGCCTGCACATGGCCCGCAAGTCCAAGGCACTGGCCATGCTGCGGCGCATCGACGAGGCGGTGGACGTGGGCAGCCAGGCGCTGGAGATCGCCGTGGACACCGGTTCGCGGCGTACGCTCGACGAGCTCCAGGCGATGACCGACGTGGCCGCCGACCAGGACATCGCCGACCGCCGGGTGATCGAGTTCGGTGAGTCGCTGGTCGGGGTCGTGCAGGTGACGCCGTGACCACGTTGCTGGGGGACGCGGTCGGGGAGCTCGTCGGCCGCGACGAGTGGGCGGCCGTGAACGCGCTCGGCCGGCCCTTCGTGGTGTACAAGTTCGCCGCCACGCTGGACGGCCGGATCGCCGCCGCCGACGGCACCAGCCAGTGGATCACCAGTGCGGCCAGCCGGGCCGAGGTGCACCTGCTGCGGGCCGGCTGTGACGCCACGGTGATCGGGTCGGGCACCCAGCGGGCGGACGACCCGAACCTGGCGGTGCGGGGTGACGACGACCCGCGGCTCGATCTGTCGGCGGTGGCGGCGAAGGGGCAGCCGTACCGGGTGGTGGTCGACACCGATGCCCGGACCCCTTCCGGTGCCAGGGTTCTCGACGGATCGGCGCCGACCGTGATCGCGGTGGCTCCGGATGCCCGGGCCGATCATCTGTCGGCGGCCGAGGTGATCCGGATTCCTCGTTCTGATCACGGTCTTTCGGTGCCGGTGCTGCTGGAGTCGCTGTATGCCAAGGGGGTTCGCGGAGTGTTTCTGGAAGGCGGCCCCACGCTGGCCGGCTCGTTCATCGCGGCCCGGCTGGTGGACCGGGTGATCAACTACGTGGCCCCGGCGCTGCTGGGGGCGGGCAAGAGCGGTCTGCTCGACGCCGGGATCGGCACGATGGCCGACATCCTGCGCCTGGAGCTGCTCGACATCGCCCGTTCCGGGCCGGACCTGCGCCTGGTGGCCCGGCCGGCCCTCTGACTCACCCTGCGGTGCAATCGCTCTCGCGGGTCCCGCCGGCCAGCTCGGATCCGTTCTCGCTGAGCACCGCGACCCGGGTGACGTGCGGCGCGGCCGCGTAGGCCCGCTCGCCGGCCGCTTCGCAGACCAGCAGGCCCAGGCCGGGTTCGTCGTCGGCCAGGGTGGTGGCGACCGACACCCGGGCGCAGTCGTCGAGCACCTCGACCCGCGTCACCCGGGGGTCGTTCAGCGAGGCGGCCAGGTCGTCACCGGTGACGCAGGCCGTGGCCTGCCGGGGGCCGGACTCCGAGGCCTGTTGCGGACCGGACTCCGAGGCCGGTTGCGCGTCGGACTCCGAGGTCGTGCAGGCGGTCAGGAGGAGTGCCAGTGCGGCGATCGGGGTCGCGAGAGGCCTCATGGGGGCGAGCGTAGTGCCTGCCTCGGAACCAGGTGCCCGGTCGGCGTTCTCGGCGCTGCACCGGTGATGCGGCCGAGCAGTGCCCCGAGACCGCCGGGCGCGCGGGCGACGGTGCGGCCGCTGGTGTCGACCAGGATCTCCGGGGCGCCGACCACCGTGTGCCCGTGCCGGCGCAGTCGGGCCAGCAGAGCGGCGTCCTCACCGGGCACCTGGTCCGGCCAGCCGCCGACGTCGAGGTAGGCGTCGGCGCGCACGGCCAGGTTGGCGGCGTAGACGTGGTCGTGGCTGTCGCCGTGCAGGCCGGCCCGCACGATCTGCGCATACACCGGGTCACGCTCCCAGCCCTCCACCCGCACCATCCCGGTCACCGCGGCCGTGCCGGGCACCGCCCGGCGCCGGTAGCGGGCGAACCAGTCCGGCGGCACCCGGCTGTCGGCGTCGGTGGACAGCAACCAGGTCTGGCCGAACGGCACGCCGTAGGCCGCCAGCAGACACAGGCCGGCCATCGCCCCGGTCGAGCGGGCGGTGGCGACAGTCCCCTGCCCGAGCCGCACCACGACACCCTCGGCCAGTCCCTCGAGCTTCGAGAGTTCTTCGCGGGCCATCGCTTCGGTGGCATCCGTGCAGCGGTGGGCGACCACGACGACGACCACCGGGATCGGGGTGCCGGCGGTGGCGGTCCGCACCGCCGCCAGGCAGGGGCCGATCGTCCCGGCCTCGTCGTTGGCCGGGATCACGACGGCGGCCGCCCTCACGGCCGGCGCAGCACGTCGAGCACGAATTCCTCGTCCTGATGCGTGATCAGGTGCCGCCAGCCGGGCTGCGCCCGCACCCAGGCGTGGGTCTCGTCGCCGGACAGGTGGGTGTCTTCGGACGACGAACGCCAGTGGACGACGATCAGGTCGCCGCCGCTGCCCAGCACGTCCCAGGCCTGGCGCAGTACCTGGTCGCGCTCGGAAGGGCCGAGGTAGTAGAGGATCTCGGAGAGCACGACGAGGTCGGCGCCGGACAGGCCGGGGTCGGCCGGCAGCCGCCGCACCCCGAACTCCACGTTCGGCGGGGCCGGGGCCTCGCGGGCCGCGGCGATCGCGGTCGGGCTGAGGTCGGAGGCGACCACCCGGTCGGCCCGGGTGGCCAGCAGCCGGGTCAGCACCCCGATCGAGCAGGCGGGTTCCCAGGCCAGGCGGTACCTCTCGCGCGGGAGGCAGGCCGTGGTGATCGCGTACTTGCGTTGCTCGTACCAGGATCCGCGGTAGTTCCAGGGGTCGATGTCGTCTTGGTAACGCTGGTCGAAATCGGTCTCTCGCACGGCTCTACGGGGTCCTCGGGAGGAAGAACGGCTCCAGGCCGTCGGCGAACAGCTCCAGCACGTGGTCGGGCAGCACCGGACCGAAACCCGCGAAGGGCGAGTGCAACTGGCTGACGTGCGCCTCGATCGCGCGGCGCTTGGCCTGGCGCTCGGCGGCGGTCAGGCAGACCACGGTGAGCTCGGCGCCGTCGACCAGCGGGTCGTCGGGGCGGATCGAGTGCCGCATCCAGATCGGGTACTGCCACAGCTCCAGCCCGGCCCGGCCGGCGGCCAGCCGGGCGGCGCGGCCGACGGCCTGGTGATCGGGATGCGGGTCGTCGGGCCACGGGGCGAGCACCAGGCCGTCGGCCGGCAGCACGGACAGCAGCCGGTCGGGCAGTTCCGTCTCGTGCTCGGTGGCCTGCCCGTCCGGGACGTCGAGGAACACCGGCTGGGCGCCCTGGTGACAGAGCTGCCGGATGGCCGCCCAGGTCTCCTTGCGGCGGGTGCGCACCAGGTCACGCGTCCGGTCCGGGCCGACGCCCGGATAGCCGGCGCCGCCGTCGGTCACGATCACCACGGTCGGGACGCAGCCGGCGGCGGAGAGCCGGTGCAGCAGGCCGCCCGCGCCCAGCGACTCGTCGTCCGGGTGCGGGGCGATCACGGTGACCGGGCGGCCGGCGGCGATCGGCAGCAGCCGGGGTGCCGGGGCGGCCTCCAGCCGGGGCCGCCACAGGCTCGGCGGCAGGCCCCGGGCGGTCACCTCGCGCGGGGCCTGCATCTGGTCGGTCACCGGAACCCCCGTCCGAGCAGCGAGCCGGTCTCCAGCAGCCGGGCACCGACCTGCTCGTAGTCGGCCTCGGCGTGGTGCTGACGCACGTAGACCTCGAGATCGGCCAGCCGGTGCGCGATCTCGCCGTTGCGGGCAAGACCGTTGGGGCCGGTCACCCGGGGCGCCCGGGCGAGCACCTCGAGCACCGCCAGTTCCACGGCCGAGCGGGCGGCGGTCATGTCGGCCGGGTCGAGCCCGGCGCCGGCGGTCCCGGCCAGCCGGGCGAGCAGCGCGTCGGCCGAGCTGATCGCCACCGCCATGGCCCCCAGGTGCGCCAGCTGGTGCGCGCTCGCCCGCTCCGGGGTCGTGGTGTCGAGCAGCGACCGCAGCACACCGTGCGCGCCGCCGAGCCAGACCGCGGCCACCCCGGCCCCGCCGATCGTGAAACCCGGCCGGTCGAGGTAGAACCCGGGGCCCCCGACGACCGCCTCACCGGGCACGGCCAGGGAGTGCACCTCGATGTCGACGCTGCGGCTGGCGTCCATGCCCAGAGCCGGCCAGGTGTCGTCGAGCCGGGTCAGGCCGGGAGCCCGCACATCGACGTCCACCAGCAGTTTGCCCTCGTCGGTGGCGATCACGGTGAGGGCGCGGTCGAGGAACCAGGCACCCGAGCAGAACCGCATGGTGCCGTTCACGTCCCAGCCGGCGGCCGTGCGGGTCGCGGTCAGCCCGGTGCCGCCGGAGGCGGACGCCCACACCCCGTAGACCTGGCCGGGCGCGGGAGAACGCCCGGCCTCGTGCAGGATGCGGACGGCGTCGGCGTGCCCCTCGGCCAGCCGGGCCACGGCGAGGTCGGCGTGGCCCAGGGCGGCGAGAGTGCGCCACAGCGGCGGCAACGGGCCGGTGAGCAGATCGGGACCGAGGTCTGACAGGAGCTGCCGGACAGCGTCGGCCACCTGGTCGTCGGCGTCCGGCGCGGAGCGGTCGACCCGGGGGTGCCGGGTCACCGAGAGCAAGGTCGTCGGCCCGGACGCTTGCGGCGGGAGGGTGCCCTGGGCAGCGGAGTCCGGGCGTGCGGTCAGGGTCGGGTCTGTCAGCACTCCCACGCCATGAATCCTGAACCCCGGCGGCCGATCCGGCCCGTCCAGATGTCCCCCTGGACCACCCGTACGGACGGTCCAGGGGGACCTTCCCCTGATTCCCCTTTTTCCCCTGTGAAGAGGTCTGGAAAAACTCAGATGACGTTGTCGAGGCGCTGCACCACGAAGTCCGGCACCGCGTAGGTGAGGCCGCCGATGACGATGTAGATGCCGTCGGCCTCGCTCTTCCACACCACGTCGTCGACGGGCAGGGGGGTGCCGGGGCGCAGCAGCCAGTCGCGGAAGTCGCCGCGGTCGATGACAGCCCGCTTGCGGGTGCCGTAGGTGATCGTCATCTCCGCCAGGTCGACGTCGACCACCACGGTGCCGACGCGCCAGCCGCGGCCGTTCTTCGCGTCGAAGGTGAGCCGGCCCGTCCAGGCGTCGAGGTTGATGGTCACCGCGTTCTCGCGGGCCGGGCCGTAGGTGACCGACACACCGCCGATGGTGCCCACGCTTCTGCTGACCTCGCTCATGTCCAGACCTCCGTGACCTGTGTATCGGTGCTGCTCACTGCTTGATGTCTCCTCAACTGGCAAAGAGTCACTGGGTGCGCTATCGGTTCAGGCCCCGTTCTCGTTACGGGCTTTCCGGAAGTCGTCCGGACGGCCGCTACCGGGTGGCCCCGGCGTATGAGAGATGAGACCCGGCGTTCCCGGGTGATGCCTGAGAGTCACCGCAGGATTCACCCGAACGATGGCGCCGAGCGGTATCGAAGATGGTCGCGGGTTGCACCCGCGTTGCAATCAGGCCTTCCCGAGTGCACCGCTGAGTGGCAATGTTCCGACCCCGTGGGGCATCCGGGTATTACCCGGACAACACCTGAGATCGCGGCGAGCGGTGCGGGTCGTGCGGATCGGTCGAGCCGGCGCCGGGACGGGTGGAGGGTGTCGGCGGGTGACTGTCACCCGTCCCGGCGCTGCATGAAAATCATGGCTCGCCGCCGGCTCCGGCGTACAGCCGCCGAGGGGAACGGCTCTACCTCCTCGCCCCGCCTACGCGCGGTGGCTTGCCCGGCTAGTCAGCCGGACGAGGCAGCCGGTCATAGCGGGTAATTCCGCTCAATCCGGGCTTATTGCCGCAGTGCCTAGTCGGGCTAGTCGGCTTCACTACATTTCCTCGCGAGACGTTCGCCATTCCGTGACGGATCCCCTACCGTCGGTCAAGACGGGGAAAACGGGGAATCAGGAGTCGAGCGATGAACGTGGAGCCAAGAAGTCCACTGCCCGCTGACGAAGTCTGGGAGCGCCTCGACATGCGTCGCGCGCTCGCCGCCCGGGACCTGGGAACGGTCTTCCGGTTGTTGCAGAAACACGGCACCTCACAGCGCACCATCGCGGCCCTCACCGGGATGTCGTCGTCCGAGGTGTACGAGGTGCTCCGGGGTCGCCGGGTGATGGCGTACGAGGTGCTCTGCCGGGTCGCCGACGGATTCGGCGTGCCGCGCGGCTATCTCGGCCTCGCCTACGACAACGAGACGGCGACCTGGCTGGACCAGAACCTGGTGCCGGCCCAGACCCGTACCGACCACGAGGACGACGTGCGCGGGCACGCGCTGCTGGCCTACGCGGCCGAGGTGACGGTGGGGACAGCCGGCGAACTGTCCTCCGAGTGGGCCACCGTGCCCTCCGCCGCCACGCCGCTGCCCGGCCAGGTCGGCCCGGAAGACGTCGACCAGGCCGAGGCGGTCACGGCCACCCTGCGCAACCTCGACTACCGGTTCGGCGGCGGTGCCTGTCGCGACGCGGTCTCCGCGCACGCGCGCTGGGTGGACAAGCTCTGCGAACTGCCGGCCCGCCCGGCCACCCAGACCCAACTGCGGGTGGCGGCCGCGGACGTCCACAACCTGGCCGGCTGGACCGCTTTCGACGTGGGCCTCTACACCGTGGCCGGGCGGCACCTGGCCCTGGCGCTGGACTTCGCCCGGCAGGCCAACGTGCCCTCGCTGACCGCGAACGTGCTCTACCGGGCCGGCCGGGTCTACCTGCACCGCAAGCGGGTGAGCGAGGCGCTGCGGTTCTTCCAGCTCGGCCAGCTGGCCGCCCAGGACTCCGGCTCGCGCCGCACGGTGGCCATGCTGTGCGCCAACATCGCCTGGACCTACGCCGAGATGGGCGACGAGGCACAGGCCATCACCCATCTGAACCGCGCCTCCGACGAGTTCTCCCGCGCCGACGGCGCCGACAGCGAGCCCTGGGTGCAGTTCTTCCACGAGCTCGACGTGATGGCGCTCGACGGCATGACGCAGCTGGCTCTGGCGTCGAACAACGATGTCTACGCGGTGCCGGCCCGGCAGGCGCTGGAGGCCAGCGTGGCCCAGCGCGACCAGGGCATGGCCCGCAGCCTGGCCTTCGAGCAGGGGGCCCTGGCCACCGCCTGCCTGCTCACCCGCGACAGCGAGGCCGCCCTGGAGTTCGGCGAGCAGGCCCTCGACCAGGCACACCGGCTGCGCTCGCGGCGGGTCACCGAGCGGCTGAAGCCGCTGCGCGATCTGGCCGTCGCCTGCCAGGACCTGGGGCCCGGCGGCGACGCCGTGCGTGACCTGGGCCGGCGGATCGAGCAGGTCTCCGTCTCGTGAACCCCGCGGAGACCAGTCCGGGGCTGATGCGCCCAGCGCTGGATCCGGCCGAGATCACTGCGACGGTGACTGCTGCCTGCCGGATCCTGGACCTCGACCCCCGGGGTCACACCGTGCTCAAGTTCACGAACAACGCCGTGCTGCGGCTGCCCCACGCCGGGGTGGTGCTGCGGATCGCCGGATCGGCGGCGGTGGGCGAGCGGGCCCGGCGGGTGGTGCACGTCGCCCGCCTGCTGGAGAGGCACGGGGTGCCCGCCGTGCGGCTGGCCCAGCCCGACGACCAGCCGATGATGGTGCGCGGACACGAGGTCACGGTCTGGTACGACGTGCGGCCGGTGCGCGATCCGCTGCCGGAAGACCTCGCCGACCTGCTGAGGGCGGTGCACGCGGTGCCGGTGCCCGCACCGGCCGCTCCGGTGGTGCCCGCCCGGCGGGGCCGCAGCCGCCGCCGGCCGTCGGTGCCGGGGCAGGTCACCGGTCCGGTGCCGGTGCAGGCCGGCTCGTCGGCCCCGGTGTCGCTGGTGCGCTGGGAACCGGTCTCCGGCATTCGCCGGCGGATCGCCTCGGCCGGTCCGCTGCCGCCCGAGGACCTGGCCTTCCTGCGCGCCGAGAGCGACGCGGTGGCGCTGGAGGTGGCGGCCCTGCGCGAGCTGGAACCGCTGCTGCCGGCCGGGCTGATCCACGGCGACTCGTTCCTCGGCAACGTCATCGTGGGTGAGAACGGGCCGGTGCTGTGCGATTTCGACTCCACCTGCTGGGGGCCGCGGGAGTGGGACCTGACCCCGATCGCGGTCGGGGCGCTGCGGTTCGACTACGGCGGCGACCTGGCTGCCCGGTTCGCCGCGAGTTACCAGCAGGACGTGCTGTCCTGGCCGGGATTCGGCACTCTGCGCCGGTTGCGGGAGCTCCAGCTGGTCACCAGCGTGCTGCCGGTGCTGGCGGCCAATCCGGGCCTGCGGCCGCAGTGGCGCTTTCGCGTCGACAGCCTGCGTCGCGGTGACGGGCAGGCCCGCTGGAGCACCTACGGTCAGGTCGCCGTGTGAGGTCACCTGCTTGAGGACGACGATCCGCTCCGGTGCCCGGCGCCGGGGCGGATCGGCGTTCACCCGGGTGCGTCGCGGCACCTGGTCCGGTGCGCGTGAACCGGTCTCCGTGCTGCGTGGTCTGGTCGCCCCGGAGTCCGCACCGTGGCTGACCAGCGATCTGCAATACCGCATCGACGAGGGAAAGCTGGTGCCCGGAGCGGGTTCCGGGTTCCAGCCGCAGCATCTGGCCGACACGGTGATCGGCCTGTACTGGCTGGCCTACCACCTGCCGCCCGGCGATCCGGCCCGGACGCAGCTGCCCGTGGCCTACGACCTGCTCCGGCAGCGGCTCGCGAATCCGGCTCTGCTGTTGCCGCTTCTGCAAGCCGGCGAGCTGGACGGTCTGCGGCAGGTCTACGGGCTGCCGACGGTGCCGTCCGGGCCGAACCAGCCGGTCGAGGTGCTGCCGCTGGGTGATGCCGGATACCTGGTCAGCGGGCGCTACGGCGCGCAGGTCTACGCCCATCCGGCGGCGCTCGACACCACCGGTGCGCCGCTGCTCGCCCTGGCGCACACCGCTCCCGGTCACCTCGCCGCGGCACTCCTGGAGGCCCGAAGCGGCAGCCTGGCCCGGCTGATCGAGGAGATCCGCGCGGAGGCCGGGGCCGGTTCGCCGGGCCGGCCCCACAACCCGCTGGTCAGCGTGCCCGGCCTGGTGGCCGAGGTGGAGCAGCGGCACGGCCTCGAGCCAGGCCGGCGGCGCAGCTCTATCTCCAGCTGCTGGCGCTGCCCGATCCCACCGACCGCAACGTCCGGCTCTGGAACGGCTGGAGCGCCCGCACGCTCGGGGCGTCCCGCGACGCCCTGCTGGCCGCCGGGCTGGTCACCGGCGGGCGCCGCGCCCGGGCCGGGCGGTCGGTGTTCCTGCCGTCGGCCTGGCTCGAGGTGAAGGCCCCCGGGCTACCGGTGGAGGCATGGAAGACCGGCCTGCTCGGGCTGCATCCCGACGGGTCGTCGCCGCTCGACCTCACGGTCCCGGTGCGTTCGGTGCGGGAGCTGTACACCCGCGCCTGGAAACGGGTGCTGAACGACGACGGCCCGCGGATGGAGACGCTCGACACGTCGCGCACCGGGCGGCGCCGGTGACGGGCCGCGGGCCGGGCATGGTGGGGTGCAGTACGACGGACCACGAACGATGAGCGCGGTGGGAGCAGGGCGATGACGCAGACGACGACCCCGGACGGGGCGGCCCGGCAGGCCGAGCCGCCGGAAGACCGGTACGCCGCCGAGCTGGCGTTCCTGGCCGCCCACGACGGCGGCGCCCGGCCGCCGGGCTGGCGGCTGACGCCGCGGGCCGTGGTCACGTTCGTGGTGGGCAGCGGGTCCCCGCTGTCGCTGCCGGACGGGCCGGTGCCGGAGGGGGTGCCCCGGCGGATGACGATCTCGGAGAAGTTCGTCGGGGAGCGGGCTTTGGTGGAGCGCTGCGTGGTCACCCTCGCCGGTGAACGTGGACTGCTGCTCGTCGGTGAGCCCGGTACCGCCAAATCGATGCTGTCCGAACTGCTCTCGGCCGCGGTCTGCGGCACCAGCGGACTGGTGGTGCAGGGCACCGCTGGCACCACCGAGGACCAGCTGCGCTACGGCTGGAACTACGCGGCCCTGCTGGCCCAGGGGCCGAGCCGGTCGGCGCTGGTGCCGTCGCCGGTGATGAGCGCGATGTCGGCCGGCGCGGTGGCCCGGGTCGAAGAGGTCACACGCTGCCTGCCCGAGGTGCAGGACGCGCTGGTCAGCATCCTGTCCGACCGGCGGATCGCGGTGCCGGAACTGTCCGGCGCCGACTCCGCCGTGCACGCGGTGCCCGGGTTCTGCCTGATCGCCACGGCCAACCTGCGCGACCGCGGCGTCTCGGAGATGTCGGCCGCGCTCAAGCGCCGGTTCAACTTCGAGCAGGTGCACCCGATCGCCGACATCGACCTGGAGACCGCCCTGGTGCGGCGCCAGGCCTCGGCCGTGCTGGAACGGGTGCGGGCACCGTTCACGATCGACGACTCGGTGCTGGAGGTGCTGGTCACCGCCTTCCGCGACCTGCGCACCGGCAACACGGTGGAGGGCTGGGAGGTGGAGCGGCCGTCCACCGTGATGAGCACGGCCGAGGCGGTCTCGGTCGCCGCCGCGCTCGGGCTGGCGGCGGCGTACTTCCCCGGCGACCGCGACGTGCTGTCGCTGCTGCCCGGCCATCTGCTCGGCGTGGTGCGCAAGGACGACCCGGCCGACGCGGCCCGGCTGCTGGGCTACTGGGACGGCGCGGTGCGCCGCCGGGCCGAGCGCGGCGGGCGGCTGTGGCGCCAGGTGTGGGAACTGCGCGACCGGCTCGAGGCCTAGACGTGGCCGCCCGGCGCACCGCACGACTGCCCGACCCACGGGCGGCGGTCGACGGAATGGTCCGTGCCCAGCCGTATCTCATCGGGGTGCGGCACCACTCGCCCGCGCTGTCCGTGGTGATCCCGGCGCTGCTCGACGAACTGCGCCCGCAGGCCCTGCTGATCGAGATGCCGCCGCAGTTCGCCTCCTGGATGCCCTGGCTCGGGCATCCACGCACGATGGCGCCGGTCGCGCTGGCCGGGTCGGGCGAGCCGCTGCCGTTCTACCCGTTCGCGGACTTCTCCCCGGAACTGGTGGCGATCCGGTGGGCGGTGCTGCACGACGTCGAGATCGTGCCGTGCGACCTGCCGTTGGGCGACCAGGGTTGGGGCGACGACGACATTGATGCTGACGGCGACCGGGTCGCTGACGACGACCGCGCTCACCACGGCGGGGCGGGCGTGCGGGTCGCCGCCCAGCCGTTCTCCCGGGCGCTGCGGCGTTCCCAGACCGGGCGGGACGGCGACGACCTGTGGGACCGCACGGTCGAGGCCCCGGCCCCCGGCTCCACGCCGGAGCAGGTGCGCCGGGCCGCGCTGGCGGTGGGGTGGGCGATGCGGGCCGACGAGTGCGTGTCCGGCCGCCCGGCCGCGGTCGACCTGCGCCGGGAGGCGCAGATGCGCGCGGTGGTCGCCGACCGTCTCGGCCGTCATCCGGAGCAGCGGATCGCCTTGTTGGTCGGGGCCTTTCACGCCCCGGCACTGACCGAAGACGTCACGATCGACCCGGCCGCCAGGTACCGCTCGCGCGCGCGGTCCGGGCCGCGCCCGGTGAAAGAGGTCACCACCAGCCTGATTCCGTACGCCGACCCACTGCTCGACAGCCGCTCCGGATACCCCGCGGGCATCCGCGACCCGCGCTGGCAGTCCGAGACGGTGCGGGCCGGTGGAGACCCGGCGCGGGTGTCGGCCGCGGCCGCGCGGGTGGCGGTGGAGGTGTGCGCGCGGATCCGGGCCGAGGGACACCCGGCCGGCCCGGGAGAGGGACGCGAAGTGGTCCGGCTGACCGACGATCTCGCCCGGCTGCGCGGTCTGCCGGCCCCCGGGCGCAGCGAGATCGTCGAGGCGCTGGGTTCCGTGCTGGCCCAGGGCGAGACCTTCGGCCGCGGCCGGGTGGTGGCCCAGGCGATGGAACAGGTGCTGATCGGGGAGCGCCGGGGCCGCCTGGCCCCGGGCACACCCCGCTCCGGTCTCGGCCCGTCGCTGGAGGCCCTGCTGCGCGAGCTGCGGCTGCCGCACCCGGACGCCCCGAAACGCCGCGAGTTGCGGCTCGATCCGCTGCGCAGCGCACTCGACCGCCGCCGCGAGGTCACCCTCCAGCGCACGCAGGCCTGCGGCATCCACTACGCGATCGCCGCGCAGGTGCAGGGTGTCGGGGCGGCGGCCGCCCTCACCACGCACTGGTGGGCGGAGTGGACGCCGTCCGCAGCCGCCCTCACCGAGATCGCCGGGCTGCTCGGGGTGACGCTGGAACAGGCGGCCGAGGGGACGCTGCGCCGTCAGCGGGAGCGGGAGCGGGCCGACGGCGGCGGCACCGCGGGTCAGGTGCTCGACGGGTTGCTCGTCGCGGCCGAGTGCGGCCTGCCCGGGCTGACGGCCGAACGGCTCGACGACGTCTCCCGGGTGCTGCCGGCCACGGCCACCCTGCCCGAGCTGCTCACCGGCCTGGACCTGCTGAGCCGCCTGACACAGCAGACCGTGCCGGGGCTGGCCGACCACCCACTGCCCGCCCTGGCCCTGGTCACCGAGGAACTGCACACCGCGGCGATCCGGCAGGTCGACGGGCTGGCCGGTTCCACCGACCCGGCCGACGCCCGGGCCCTGCTGGCCCTGGTGGTGCGTCACGACCGGGTCGGCACCGGGCTGCGGCTCGACGCCTCGCTGAAAAGGCTCACCGGCGATGGCAGTCCGCTCATGCGGGGGGCCGGCGCGGCGGTGCGGGTGCTGCTCGGGCTCGACGACGCGGCCGAGCTGGGCGACCGGGCGGCGGCCTGGCTCGACCTGGACGACGCGGCCGAGCTGACCGCCCGGCTGTCCGGCCTGCTGATCGTCGCCGGTCCGCTGCTCGAGGCGGGCGGCGACGTGCTCGACCCGCTCCTGGCCCGGCTGGAAGCGCTGCCCGACGCGCTCTTCCTGCGGCGTCTTCCCGCGGTGCGCGGCGGTTTCGACGTGCTCACCCCGGCCGCGCGGGGGCGCCTGCTGACCGCGGTGGAGCAGCGTCTCGAAGACCGCCTCGACCTGGTGCTCACCACCGACCCGGCACTGCTCGGGCGCTGGGCCCAGGCCGACGCCCACGCCCTGGAGGCACTACGGGCGCGGGGTCTGGCCGACGCCGTGACGCTGGCCCCGGCCGACCGCTGGCGACTCGTGCTCGGCCAGAAGCAGGGTGAGCTACCGGGTTCGGCCCGGCGCTACGGGGTGGCGCTCGACGAGTTGTACGGCCTGGGGCGAGGTGAGGGAGCGGGGGCCGACCTGCGCGGTGACGGCCCGGGCGACGGATCGGCCTACCCCGGCGTGCGGGAATGGGCCGAGGAACTGACCCAGCTGTTCGGGGCCACGGTGCGGGAGGAGGTGCTGGCGGCCGCGGCGGCCGGCGGCCGGGTGGACGCGGCGCTGGCCATCGACCCGGCGTCGGCACGTCCTTCGGTGGAGCTGCTGACCAGCGTGCTGTCGCTGGCCGGGGCGCTGCCCGAGCGCACCGTGGCCCGGTTGCGGCCGCTCGTGGCCAAGGTGGTCGCCGACCTCACCCAGGAGCTCTCCCGCACCCTGACCCCGGCGCTCACCGGGCTCACCTCGCCGCGGCCCACGCGCCGCCCCGGTGGCCCGATCGACCTGCATCGCACGATCCGTGCCAACCTGCGCACGGCCCGGATCGGTCCGGACGGCACGCCCACCGTGATCCCCGAGCGCCCGGTGTTCCGGACCAGGGGGAGGCGCAGCACCGACTGGCGCATCATCCTGCTGGTCGACGTGTCCGGGTCGATGGAGGCGAGTACGGTCTGGTCGGCCGTCACCGCCGCCGTGCTGGCCGGCGTCCCCGCCCTGACCACGCACCTGCTGGCGTTCTCCACCGAGGTCATCGACATGACCGGCATGGTCAGCGACCCGTTGTCCCTGCTGCTGGAGGTCTCGGTCGGCGGCGGCACCTCGATCGCCACCGGGCTGGCCGCCGCGCGTCAGCTGGTCACGGTGCCCAGCCGCACGATGGTCGTGGTGGTGAGCGATTTCGAGGAGGGCGGCGCGATCGGCCCCCTGCTCGCCCAGGTCCGGCTGATGGTGGACGCCGGGGTGCACGTGCTCGGCTGCGCGGGCCTCGACGAGACGGGTGCGGCTCGGTACAGCGTGTCGGTGGCCGGGCAACTGGTCGCCGCCGGGATGCCGGTCGCCGCGCTGAGTCCGCTCGAACTGGCCCGCTGGGTGGGGGAGCAGGTGCGATGAACCTGCCCCCGGCCGACCCGCTGCTCGTGGCCCAGACCCTGGAGGCATTGCCCGCCCGTCTGCGTCAACGCCTGGACGCAACGGTTTCCGGCGCGTCCGGCTGGATCCATGCCGACGGCGTGGTCGACGTCGGCGGTGCGCACGTCACCCTGACTCCCGAGAACGGGGCGCTGCGACAGGCCGAGAACGTCCGGTGCGACTGCCTTCTCGCGCCCGCGTGCCTTCACCGCGCCGGGGTGCTGAGCGTCGCACCGGTGGCGGGGAGCGGACCGGACGACGCGCGGGGCGGTGCACCGGGCGGCACGCGAGGCGGTGAACTGGACGGCCAGCCGGGCGACCGGCCGGACGGCGAGTCGGGCGGTAGCGGGGGATCCGAAAAGGTTTTTCCAGCAGCCGATTCCATGATAAGAGACCCATCCGGGGATGTCGCCGAAGACCCCTGGAAACCCGCCGAGAAGGCCGCGGCCCAGGCCCTCTGGCGGGCCGCCGCTCAGGTGCTGGAGGCGGGTCTGGCCGGTGCCGGCGTCGCTGTGCAGGGCCGGCTCCTGGCCGGCGTGCACCAGGCCAGGTTACGTACTCTCCACCGGCTGGCCGCGGCGGCCACCCGGGTGGTGACGGGCATTCGTCAGGCCCGCTCCGACGCCGCCGCGTTCTCCCTGCCGCAGCTGACCGCCGATCTGCTCGAGGTGCTGTCGGTCGCCCACGCCGTGATCAGCGGCACCGGGCGTCCGGAGGAGTGGCGGGGCACGGCTCGCACGGTCTATGCGCCGGTCGGCGGGCTGAGGCTGGCCGGGCTGTGTCTCGAACCGGTGATCAGTTCCGCCGGTTATGCCGGTGCTGTGGTCTGGCTGACCGACGCGGAGGGGCGCCTGTGGTCTGTATCCGACGTGAAACCTGGTGGACCCGAACGAGTTCCGTCGTCGGCTGCGTCGCCGGTGGCGATCGGGGAGACCGGTCTGTCGCACCGCAACCTGTCCCGGGCCGGCCTGATCATGGCCTCCGCCACGGCCAACCCGGACGGCCGTCTCGGCGCCGGCCAGGCGGTGCGGGCGGTGCGGGCGGCAGGGGTGGCCTGGACCGAGCCCCAGTTGCTCGGCCGGTTCGGCCGGATCGGTGGCCACCTGCACGGAAATAACCGGGAGCCGAGGCTTCTCGCGCTCACGGTGTGCGGCAGTGACCGCGACGCCGTGCTGGCCGTCGACCCCGCCGGGGAGGGGGTCAGGCTGGTCGTACCGGGCGGCGGGCACCGGCAGATCCAGCGCGACAACCTGCGGCTGATCGCAGCCCGGCCGGGGCTGCGCATGCTGGCGGTCGCCCGTCCGCTTCCCGGTGAGGAGGGTGGGGCGCATCGTTTCCTCGGTCTGCCCGGCACTCTGGAGCTGATCGCGGTCGGGGGCGGTGACCTACGTCTGCCCGCGGTGATGCAGGGCCGCGTCGATGTCGGGTTCGACCGGCTGTCGGCCCGGTTCCTGCGCCCGTCGGGCCCGGCACCGCAGTTCCCGCAGGCCGCCGAGGTGACCGACCCGCTGGCTGCCTACCGCCGGCGCCTGGAGCGCGTGGTTTCCGGTGGACGCCGCACGCTGTCGGTTCCCGGCGTCCCCCGGCAGGTTCGGTCGGAGGCGGCACTGCTGCGGAGGGAGCAACTGGGCACAGCGGCGATGCTGCTCGAGGCCCTGCTCGACGCGGCGCAGCCGGCGACGCACGACGTGTTCGGCCGTCTGACCGGTGACAGCTCCACCACCCTGGCCCGGGCCTGGCTGACCGCGGGTGCCTACCAGCGCGAACTGCTGTCGGCCCCGTACTGACCGTGAAAACTGAGGCTCATGAGGGTGAAGCGACAGCGAACCCACAGGAAAGGCAGATGACGGAACGGGTTACCCCTAGACTCGCCCCATCGTGACGGAGTTGAAGCACGCCCCCGAGCAGGCGGGCCAGACCGGCCGGGCAGCCGAACTCAGGCCCGAAACGGCCGAGACCGTGCCCGAAACGGCCGAGGCCAGGCCCGAAACGGCCGAGATCAGGCCCGAGGCGGATAAAGCCAGGCCCGAAACGGCCGCAGCCCGGCCCGGGACACGTGAGGCCCGGCCTGAGACACGTGAGGCCCGGCCCGGGACACGTGAGGCCCGGCCTGAGACACGTGAGGCCCGGCCCGAGGCAGGTCAAGCCCGGCCCGAGGCAGGTCAAGCCAGGCCCGAGGCAGGCGCGGCCCAGTCCGGGACGGATGAGCCCCAGGAAGGCGCCCCGGTCTCCCGCTGGTCGTTGCAGGCCCCCGGCATCGACGTGTTCTGGCCGATTCTCGCCACCGTCCTGACCACGTTCGTCATCGTGGTGGCCTCGGTGGCGCACTCGTCGATGGCCGCGGTCGGTGAGGGCAACCCGCGCACCGACTGGACCCCGCTGCCCACCCACTCCGCCGAGCAGCCGTTCGTGGTGGTGCAGGTGGCCAGCCATCCCACCCGGGCCCAGGCCCAGGCCGAGGCGGACAAGCTGCGGCGGTCCGGCCTGGACGCCGGGGTGCTCCGCTCCGACCTGTACGCACCGCTGAACCGCGGCTGGTTCGTGGTCTACGTCGGCCCGTTCGACGACACCGCCCAGGGCCGGGCCCGGGCGCTGAAGATCACCGGGAAGATCGACGACTCACTCGTGCGCACCCTCACCCGGCGCTGACAGCCCGACCGCGGGCAGGATCACCGCGTCGATGATGTGCAGGAACAGCTCGCGCGAGGGCGGCTGCTGCTGGTAGACCGCCCGGAACATGGACAGCGCCGGGCCGAGAGAGGCCAGCAGTGTGACGTCGGCACCCGGCTTGATCTCGCCGCGCTGCACCGCCCGCTCGAACACGAGGCGGTAGGCCTCGGTGCGCGGCTCGATCATGATGCTGTTGATCGAGTCGAGCAGCTCCGGCGCCGACGACAGCATGGACGCCACGCCCAGCATGATCTTCAGATGCCGGCTGCCGTCGGTGACCGCCTTCGGCTTGACCATGGCGATCAGGTCGCCGCGCAGCGTGCCGGTGTCGGGCACCAGCAGGTTGCCGTTCGCGTCGTGGTGCAGGGGCCGCTTCATGCAGCCCACCGCGTCCACCACCAGCTCCGCCTTGGACGGCCAGCGCCGGTACAGCGTGGCCTTACCGGCCTTGGCCCGGGCGGCGACCATGTCGACGGTCATGCCGTCGTATCCGACCTCGGCCAGCACGTCGAGCGCGGCGGCGAGGATCTCCGGGTCACGGGAGTGGTCACGCTTGCGCCCGAGCCGCGCTGGTTCGGCAGTCTTCGCGGTCTCGGTGGTCATGGTGGTGCACCC
The DNA here is from genome assembly GCF_018499875.1 of Kineosporia corallincola. Classification (GTDB taxonomy): domain Bacteria; phylum Actinomycetota; class Actinomycetes; order Actinomycetales; family Kineosporiaceae; genus Kineosporia; species Kineosporia corallincola. Next base: position 110,295 of record NZ_JAHBAY010000011.1, read on the forward strand.
CAGTTCGTCGTCGGTCGGCGGGCGCGTCGTCGCCCATTGAGGACAACGACGCCCCGGCGCAAATCGTACCCGGGCGGTTCCGGAACGCACAGGTTGTGGAACTTCGGGGTACCGGAACGGAGTATTCCCGAAACTTCTTGGTTTCGGAACTAGAAAGTCTCGTATATGGTTGCCGTCATGTCCCAGACCACAGCCGTGCCGTCCACCGCGACGGCATCCTCAGCCCGCTGGCTGACGCTGACGACGGTCGCGTTCGCCCAGCTGATGGTCGTGCTGGACACGACCGTCGTGAACATCGCACTGCCCTCCGCCCAGGCCGACCTCGGCTTCTCGGACGGCGACCGGCAGTGGATCGTCACCGCGTACTCCCTGACCTTCGGCAGCCTGCTGCTGCTCGGCGGCCGCCTCTCCGACCTCATCGGCCGCCGCCGCACGTTCATCACCGCTCTCATCGGATTCGCCCTGGCCTCCGCCCTCGGCGGTGCCGCGCCCTCGTTCGGCCTGCTGGTCGCGGCCCGCGCCCTCCAGGGCGTGTTCGGCGCGCTGCTCGCCCCCACCGCCCTGGCGGTGCTGGCCACCACGTTCACCGACCCGGTCGAACGCCGCCGGGCCTTCGGCATCTTCGGCGCGATCGCCGGCATGGGCGGCGCCATCGGCCTGCTGCTCGGCGGGGTGCTCACCGAGAATCTCGACTGGCGCTGGAACCTCTACGTCAACTGCTTCATCGCGGTGATCGCCGTGATCGGGGCCCTGTTCTTCCTGCCGCACGTGCACCGTACCGGCCCCCGCCCGAAGCTCGACGTGCCCGGCACCGTGCTGGTCTCGGCCGCGCTGTTCGGCCTGGTCTACGGCTTCTCGCACGCCGAGACCGACGGCTGGGGCAACGGTCTCACCATCGGCCTGCTGATCGCCTCGGTGGTGTTCGGTGCCGCCTTCGTCTGGTGGCAGAGCCGGGCCGAGCACCCGCTGATGCCGCTGTCGATCGTGCTGGACCGCAACCGCTCGGCGTCCTACCTGTCCGTGCTGCTGGCTGGCATCGGGATGTTCGGCATCTTCCTGTTCCTCACCTACTACCTCCAGCTCACGCTCGGCTACACGCCGATCAAGACCGGTCTGGCGTTCCTGCCGATGATCGTGGCCCTGGTGTTCACCGCTCAGATCGGCAGCAACTTCCTGCTGCCGCGCTTCGGCCCGCGCATCATGGTGCCGTCCGGCATGATCTTCGCGGCCGCCGGCGCGTTCTGGCTGACCGCGCTCGACCTGAACAGCTCGTACTGGCCGGGCATCGTGGTCCCGCTGGTGCTGATGGGCATGGGCTTCGGCCAGATGATGCCCGCGGCGATCCAGACCGCCACGCTGAACGTCGACCCGCGTTTCGCCGGTGTGGCCTCCGCCCTGGTGAACACCGGCCAGCAGGTGGGTGGTTCGCTCGGCACCGCGCTGATCAACACGCTCGCCGCCTCGGCCGCCACCTCGTACCTGGCGAGCCACCAGCCGGCCACCGCGCAGGTGCTGGCCGACGCGTCGATCCGCAGCTACTCCACGGCCTACGCCTGGGTCGGCGGGTTCTTCGTGGCCGGCGCGATCCTGGCGGCGCTGATGTACCGGTCCCGCTCCACCACGGTCACGCAGGTCACCACGACCGACGCGACCGACGCCGAGCCGGTGATCATGCACTGACGCGACAACCAGCGGTCCCCGGTCGTCTGACGGCCGGGGACTTCTGCGTGTTCGTCCCCCTGATGGGAGGATGACCGGCATGGCACCCGCACCCCGGGACTGGTTCAGCAAGCAGTTCGGTGACACGTTCGACGAGAAGGCCCGTGAGATCGGCAGGTTCAACCTGGCCATCTTCGGCAAGACCGGCGTGGGCAAGAGCACGCTGGTCAACGCCATCTTCGGCGAGGACGTGGCGGAGACCGGCATCGGCCAGCCGGTGACCCAGGGCAGCCACCTCTACCTGCACGCCGACGGGCACTTCGGCGTTCTCGACACCCGTGGCCTGGAGATCGGCACGGACGACGGGACGATCCTGGCCGAGCTCGAGCAGTACGTGCGGGAGATGCGCCGCAGCGCGCTCGCCGACCAGGTCCACGTGGCCTGGTACTGCGTGCGGGCCGGTGACCGTCGCTTCGAAGACACCGAGGAAGCCTTCATCCGGGGCCTCGACCGACTCGGGTTGTCGGTGCTGCTCGTGCTCACCCAGGTGCCGATGCGCGACGGCCGCTACCACCCTGACGCGATCGCCCTGCGCGACGCCATCGCCGAGCGTGAGCTGCCGCTGGGCGGGCACCCGATCTTCCTGACCAACGCGAAGGCCGATGACTTCGCCGGGCTGGAGGCGCACGGTCTGCAAGAGCTGCTCGATGCCACCTTTCTCGTTGCCCCGGCGGGAGTTCAGGACGCGCTCGTGGCTGCGCAGAAGATCGACATGAAGCGCAAGCGGGCCTCGGCCGAGAAGGCGATCCGGGCGGCGGTCGGTGCGTCCGCTGCGGCCGGTGCCACGCCGATCCCGTTCTCCGACGCCGCCGTGCTGGTCCCGATCCAGCTCACGATGATGGCGACGATCTCGCACATCTACGACGTCGGCGTCGACCGCGCCACCGCCGCCGCGCTGGCCGCCACCGCGGCGGCCACCGCGGGCGGCCGTTCCCTGGTCACCGGGCTGATCAAGTCGGTGCCGGGCGCCGGTTCGCTGATCGGCGGTGGCATCGCGGCCGCGGTCGCCTCCAGCGTCACCTGGGCGGTCGGCCAGGCCTGGACCACGGTCTGCTCGCGCCTGTCGCAGGGCAAGCTGACCGGCGTCTCCGGCGCGCTCGACAGCGACGCGATCCGCGAGCTCTTCCTCGACGAGTTCCGCGGCAACATGCGCAAGAAGCTGCCCGGGGGCTTCAGGTCCCCGTTGAATTAGACGGCGCAGAACGGTGGACGGCGAGGAGCTCCGTCGAAGCTCATCGCCGTCCCAAGTTTTTCAGTTCTTCCGACGCCACCAGGCCTGCTCGGGTTCGGTGATCGGAACCCGCGAGCCGGGCGCGGCCGCCTTCTGCGTCAGCTTGCGCTCCGACGGAGCGAAGATGATCTGCGAGATCTGCTGGTAGTGCAGGTCGGAATCGGGGATGTAGTTGATGGTGCTGAGCGCCTGGTCCTGACCGGCGGACTCCATCACGAACTTGCCGTAGCCGAGGATCTGCCCGGTCACCGAGCGGTCGTACCGCATGTCGGTGACCTTGGACATCGGCATGATGTCGACCTGCCGGGTGACGATGCCGTGCACCAGCATCAGCCGGCGGTCGGTGGCCAGGAACAGTTCGTCGTACCACTCCCAGGCCCGCAGGATCAGGCGGCTGAGCAGCAGCAGCCAGAGCACGGTGAGGATCTTGATCAGCACGCCGTCGGTCTTGCTGCTGACCCAGGCCAGAATGATCAGGCCGAGCACCGACGTGGCCACCGGCTCGGCGAGCACCACCCAGTGCCGCCGGAGCATGAACACGATCTGTTCGCTCGGGATGAGGTAACGGTCCAGTTCCTTGGGAACGCCTGGGCCGAATCGTTCGGAATGCCCCACCATGAGGGCCACTCTAGGCCAGCAGGGCGTGCTTGACACCGTACGACTCGGGAAAGTCACGTCCCGCTATTCCCAGAAGATGACTCCTGGCACTGCAATGACCGCGGAGCGTTTCCTCAGTGCCGTGGTCGAGAATACGGCCGAACCGGGTTCTTATGCTGGACCGGGAACCGCGCACCTCAGGAGGCCGTCATCAGTACCACCACCTCGCCCGCCGGCAAGATCACGGCGCTGGAACGCGCACTGCCCGGGTCGAAACTGATCGTGGACGGCGACGTGCTCGCCTCGCTCAGTCACGACGACGCGGAGTGGGCGCCGGTCGGCCGCCCCCTGGCGGCGCTGCGCGCCACCTCGACCGACGAGGTCAGCCGAGCGGTCGCGGCCTGTGCCGAGCTGGCGGTCCCGGTGGTCAGCCGGGGCGCGGGCACCGGCCTGTCCGGCGGGGCGAACGCCGTCGACGGTTGCCTGGTGCTCGACCTGTCGCAGATGAACCGGGTGCTGGAGATCGACGCGGACAACATGATCTGCGTGGTCCAGCCCGGCGTGGTGAACGACGACCTGAAGGCCGCGGTGGCCGAGCACGGCCTCTGGTACCCGCCGGACCCGGCCAGCGCGCCGTGGTCGACGATCGGCGGCAACGTCAGCACCAACGCCGGTGGCCTGTGCTGCCTGAAGTACGGCGTCACTCGCGACTACGTGCTCGGCATGGAGGTCGTGGTCGGCGGCCCGGCGGGGAAGTACGGCACGGTCACCCGGCTGGGCCGGCGCACCACGAAGGGCGTGGCCGGCTACGACCTGACCGGGCTCTTCGTCGGCTCGGAGGGCACTTTCGGCGTGGTCACCGAGGTCACGCTGCGTCTGCGCCCGGCCCGCCGGGAGGCCCCGCGCACCGTGGTCGGCGCGTTCTCCAGCCTGGTCGCCGCGGGAGCCGCGGTCGCCGCCGTCACCGCGGCCGGTCTGCTGCCGACCGCTCTGGAACTGCTCGACCGGGCCTGCCTGACGGCGGTCGAGGAGTGGAAGCACCTCGGCCTGGAGGCCGACGCCGAGGCGCTGCTGCTGGCCCAGATCGACACCCCGGGTGAGTCCGGTCAGGCCGAGGCCGCCGCGATGGCCGAGGTGTTCGAGAAGGCCGGAGCGATGTGGGCCGCGGTGTCGACCGACGCGCAGGAGGCCGAGGCGCTGTTCGCCGCCCGCCGCCTGGCCTACCCGGCGCTGGAGCGTCTCAGCCCGGTGCTCACCGAGGACGTCTGCGTGCCCCGCTCGAAGGTGCCGGCCATGCTTGCCGCGATCGTCGAGATCGCCGAGCGGCACGGGGTTTCCATCGCCACCATCGCGCACGCCGGTGACGGCAACCTGCACCCGCTGATCCTGGTGCCGGCCGGTGACGACGCCGCGCGGGTGGCCGCCCAGGGCGCGTTCGAGGAGATCCTCTCCGCCGCCATCGGGATGGGCGGCACGGTCAGCGGCGAGCACGGCATCGGTCTGCTCAAGCGCGAAGGGCTGCGCAAGGAACTGTCCCCGCAGGTGCAGGCCATGCAGGTGGCGCTGAAGCAGACCCTCGACCCGCTGAACCTGTTCAACCCCGGCAAGGCGATCTGAACTGCGCATCGCGGGGCGTCGGGCCCTTTCGTGACCTGGGTCACGGGGGTGAGACTGGCGCGATGCGGAGTTTCGTTGTCACCGGTGGCGGTCGGGGTGTCGGGCGGGCGGTCGTCGAGAGGTTGCTGGCCGGTGGCGACGCGGTGGTCGCGGTCGAGCTGGACGCCCGGGCCCTCACCTGGATCGCGGATCATCCGGCCGGTGGACGCGTGGTGGCGGTGCGCGGTGACGCCTCGCTGGAAGACGTGGCCGAGCGGGCGGCCGGCCTCGCCGCCGCGATCGCGCCACTGTCCGGATGGGTCAACAACGCCGCGCTCTTCCGCGACGCCTCGCTCGACACCGAAGACGCGGCAACGCTTCTCGATCTGATCACATCGAACATTGCGGCCGCCGTCACCGGTTGCGCGGTGGCGGTCAAGCACTACCTCACGGTCGGCGACGGCGGTGCGATCGTCAACGTCTCCAGTCATCAGGCCCAGCGGCCGGTGCGGGGCGCGCTGCCCTACGCCACGGCGAAGGCCGCGATCGAGGGACTCACCCGGGCCGCCGCCGTCGACCACGGCCCGGCCGGGATCCGGGTGAACGCGGTGGCGCTCGGGTCGATCGAGACCGAGCGCTACCAGCAGTTCCTGGCCGGCCGCGACGCCGCCGCGGTGGCGGCGGTCGCCGGGCAGATGGCCGAGCTGCATCCGCTGGGCCGGGTCGGGCTGGCCGCCGAGGTCGCCGACGCCGTGGCCTATCTGCTGTCCGACGCCGCCTCGTTCGTCACCGGGGCGGTGCTCCCGGTCGACGGTGGCCGCGCGGTGAGAGGACCGGATCCGGAGGAGAACTGACTGTATGTATTCTCCCGATCACGACTGGTGGTCTAAGATCGCCGCGATCGGTGCATATCGAGCCGGACCACGTCAGGGAGACGACACCGCATGAGCACAGACGTCCCACAGACCAGCGAATCCGCCCTCACCGTGCCGGCCGATCCGCGGCTCGCGGCGGTGCGCAAGTACACCGACCAGCTCGGGGCCCCGGCAGACGGCTCGTTCAACCGGATCGCGGCGATGGCGGCCAAGATCTTCGACACCCCGATCGCGACGGTGAGCATCGTCGACGAGGACCGGGTGTGGTTCGCCGCCACCCAGGGGCTCGACGGGGTGCGTCAGGTCGGCACCGAGCCCGGCCTGTGTGCGTCCGTCGTCCACGCCGACGGGCCCTACGTCGTGCACGACGCCGCGAACGACCCGCGCACGGCGGAACATCCGCTGGTGACGGGCGATCTCGGGCTGCGGTTCTACGCCGCGGCGCCGATCGAGGTGGAGGGGCACGCGCTGGGCACGGTCAACGTGATCGACCAGAAGAGCCGTCCGCAGCTCGACCCGGTGCAGGTGAGTCTGCTCGCCGACCTGGCCGCGACGGTCGCTCAGCTGATGGAGGTGCGGCTGATCGCGCTCACCGCGATGAAGGCCCGTACGGTGATCAAGGTCTGAGTGTTAAGAGGCAGTCAGGCTGCATATATGAAGTCTCCCCATGAATTGACCAGTGCTGTCCAGCGGTATTACATGGTCGCGAGTCCGCGATCACCGGTCGGCAGCGCATTCCGCAGCCTCGGAATATCGCTGTTCCAGCCTGGTTTCGTCGCGGTTCTCCATGGTGCCGGCGGCGTGGCCCGGTGTCCGCGCGACGACCCTGACCGTCGCGTGGGCCCGGTCGCGTCGTCGGCATCATTCGTCGTGATACCCGGCCTCCGAAGCACTTTCACGTTGTGACCGGGTGAGATCCACGATCAGGCCCAGACCTTCGGCCTCCTCCTCGGGGATCCCGCGCCCGAACGCGGTGTCCAGCACCGAAGCCGTCACCTCGTCCGCCTCGGCCCGCTGCCGGCCGAACAGCAGGCTGAGCCCTTCGATGTCCACACCGTCCGGGTCGCCCTGGATCTCGCCGAAGATCCGCGGCAGCACCTCCGGCCCGGTGTAGCGGATCAGCTGGCGCAGGATGGCGATCCGCCAGATGTCCTGGTGCCCGGTGTCGTCGCGCAGCCGGTCGAAGAGGGCGTCGAAAAGCCTGAGCAGGTCGGCGAACCGGTCGGTGTCGAGCTGCTGGCCGCTCTGCCGCGGGGCGAAGGCGACGGCGGTGCCGACGGTGCGGCGCAGATCCTCGTCGGCCATCCGCCGGGCCTGCGGCAGCAGGGCGTGGGCCAGGTCGGCCACCTGGTCACGGGCGGTCTGCTGGGTGGCGCGTGAGCGGGCCAGCTTCGACCGGGTCAGGAGGTCCCGCTCCCCGGTCAGGTCCGGGTCGAGGTAGCCGGACGACGACCACGGCAGCAGGCACCGCATGCACCGTGCCACGCGCAGTTTCGGCCGGCGCTGGGCGTCGTGGGCCAGCAGGTAGAGCAGCAGCCCGAACCCGCTGACCACCGCGAGGGCCGGGGCGTAGGGCAGCCAGCGCAGCGGGGCCGGAACCCCGGTCTCCAGGCCCCAGGTGGAGCTCTGCCACCACAGCACGCCCGAGGCCAGGACGGACAGCCCGGTGAACCAGGCCAGCAGGCCGAGCACGATGATCAGGTAGCCGCGCAGCCCCCGGCGCACGTAGCGGCGCACCAGCTGGTCGCGAGCCAGCCGGGCGCCCGGGTCGAGATCGGGCAGCTGGTAGGGCAGGATCGCCTCGTCGACCACCACCTCGGCCAGGGCCGAGCGCAGGCGCGCGATGCCCAGCGTGCACAGGGCGAGCGCCACCACCGCCCCGCCCAGCACCAGCAGGAGTCCGATGGCGTCGCCACTCATTCCGTCTGTCACCGCTGTTCCGCTCATATCACCGCGTACGAGTAGCAGACCCGGTCACCGCGCAGGTGGCTCCGGATCCGGCCGGTCTGCTGGAGCACCATCAGGGCGTGTGCCACGTCGTCCCGGTCGAATTGGGTGCCCAGGATGATGTCGACCACGTCCAGCTGGAGCCAGGGCCGCCGGGCCAGGTAGGTCATCACCTCACGGGCCGTCCCGACCCGGTCGGCGTTCGGCGCGAACCCCCGGGCCGCCGCCGCGGGGCGGCGGCTCTCCGGGGGCTTCGGCGGTGTCGGCTGGGTCTGCTCCGGCGCGTTCTGGCTCTGTCGTGGCTGGTGCTGCCGGGGGCGGGGGGTGGTGGTCGGGATGCGGGTGGCCCGCCCCGCGGGTGCCCGGGGCGGTGCCAGCGAGGCCAGTGCCGATGCCAGGGACGACGAGAGCCGAGGTGCGGGGACCGGCGCCGGCGTGCGGACCGGCGCCGCGGGCCCGTTCCGGTGCGGTGCGGGCGCGGTCCGCGTCCGGTTGCCCGGCCTGGGCGTCCCGGTGCTTGAGGACGACGAAACCTCCGATCCCCCAGCCGGATTCCGTATGCCCTCGGCCCGCCTGATCCCCTGCGCGGCGTTGTTCCCGTGCGCGCGGCCCTCCGGGTGTCCCGTGCCGGTGTCGGTGGGCGGCGCATCGCCGGAGCGCAGGGCCGCTGCCACGGCCCGGGTGAATGCGTTGGCCCCGGGGAACGTTTCGGACGGCGCGGCGCTGGACCCGGCTGCGGGGTCGGCGCCGGTGCCTGCGCCGGTGGTGAATCCGGTGGTGAATCCGGTGGCGGGATCGAACTCCGCTGCCGGATCGGATCCGGGGCCGGGATCCGTCCCCGCCGCGGTCTCGATGCCGGTCGCGGTCCTGATCCGGGCAGCGCTGATCCTGGCCGCACTGATCTGGGCGGCGTTGATCTGGGCGGCGCTGGTCTGGTTGGTACTGGCCGGGGCGGCTTCGGTCTGGCCGACATCGGTCTGACGGGTGCCGGTCCGGCCGGCACGGGTCTGAACCGTTCCGGCCGGCGCGACGTCACCGACTCCTGCCCCCGTCGAGCCGTGCTCGGCGTAGGCGCGGGTCGCAGTGTTGCGCCGGCCGGTCTGGAGGGCGCGGTCGTAGCTGCCGGCCGCGGGCGCGGAGCGCTCGCCGAAGGTCTCGCCCCCTCGGTCCTGACGGTGGAGACCGTGCTGGAAGTCGTTCTGGTCAGCGGTGATCGGGTCCGGTCCGCGTCCGGCGGGATCCGGGCGGCGCATGCTCCTGTCGCTCCCGGACGCAACCGTCGGCCACTCATCGGCATGCGGCTGCTCGAACGGCGCCTCGTGATCACCCCACGTGCGAGGACCCGCGTCCGGATCCCCGAGGTAGGGGGAGCTGGGGACGTTTGTCTCGTCGTCCGTGCGCGGAAGCCAGTTGTCGCCGTACCGGCTGTCGACGGGGTCCTCCTCGTCGAACCAGTCTTCGGGGGAGAGACTTTCGGGTTCCGGAGTGCCCACGAACTCGGGACGCCCGTCCCACCCTCCCTCCGCCGTCCCGTACGGATCGTGCCACGGACCGGCCTGTTCCTGCGGGAACGCCCCGAACTCGACCTGATCCTGGTCTGGAAACCTGTTGCCCGACATGGGATCACCGGAGACGTCCGGGAACCGGTAAGGAGGAGGATTTGTAAAAGGATCATTCTGTAGGGCTTCACCGGAGGGCGGTGCGTCCCGGATGTGTTCGGTGTGCAGGGGGCCTGTCCGGCGCCGGGTGTCATCGTTGTACCGGGCGTTCCGGAGCGGGGGATACGTGTAATCGGTGTCCTGGGTGGGATCACCCGCACTGGGGTAGCCGTAGCCGTCATCGAGGTTCGCTCGGTAGTCGTCCCCCGTCCTCGCCGCGTAGAGATATCCGGCCCCGGAGGCGTAGGGATTTTCCGTTGCATAGGGGTTGGTGCCGTATCCGCGCCCGGCGTCCGCCTCGCGGCCGTCGAAGGAATTCGCTCCGTAGCTGCCGACGGGCCCAGTCGGGTAGCCCCGGAAATGCTCCGCCTCATGGTCGCCGGCGGGCCCCGCCTCGTAACCGCGTGCGGGCCCTGTTCCGTATGCATCGCCGGGCCTCACCCCATGACGCCCGCCGGGTCCTGCGTCGTAAGCGTCGGCGGGCCCTGGCCCGTAAGCGTCCGCGGCGCCCGCTCCGTAAGGGTCCGTGGCGCCCGCTCCGTAAGGGTCCGCGCCCGCTCCGTAAAGGTCCGCGCCCGCTCCGTAAAGGTCCGCGCCCGCTCCGTAAAGGTCCGCGGGGTCTTCTCCGTAAACGTCCGTCCCGTAAACGTCCGTCCCGTAATCGTCCGCGGCGCCCGCGCCGTAAGCGTCCTCTGGTCCCTGGCCGTAAAGGTCAGTCCCGTAAGCGTCCGCTGTCCCTGGGCCGTAACCGTCCGCACCGCCGATCCGGTAAGCGTCGTCCCGCCCCGGCGACATTGCTCCGGGAATGGCGGAATCCCCGGAGAGTGCTTGATCCCGAAACGATTCGTCGGGGCCGTCCGCGCCCCACTGCGTCTGACTGGAATGCCGCAGGGCTCGACGGTCGCGGCGACGCTGGTACTCCGACACGCCGCGACTATAGCTCTGGGTATTTGATTCACAGCGCTATGTGTTCGCGACACTACGTCAACCTTCGTCCGGGCCCGGGAATTATCCGGAAAACCGGGCAAAAGCAAGGGGCTTCAGCCGGTTCCGGCGATCGGATCCGAGCTTCTGTGCCGAGTGGCCCGTCCACTCCGGGAAAAACCCGCGAGATAGTTCAAAGAGCCTTATTCCGACGGTGACTCACGGCAGCTTCAGGTTCCGGGGGAGTGCGTCGAAGAGCCAGGCAAGTAGTGACCGCTTCGGGGAGGACATCGGTGCTGGTCGGCCGTCGTGCCTCTGATCTCGTCGTCATCGGCGGTGTGGTTCTCGCGGTGCTCTATGCGCTACGACCCGATGCCCCGGCCGGACAGGTGATCAGCGCCGTGGCCGGGCTCGGCACCGTGGCCGGGCAGCTCGCCGGGCTGTGGCTGAACCGTCCGGCCGACCGGCTGCCCTGGGTGCTGCTGGTGCTCGCCAGCATGAGTTTCCTCGGGGGCATGGCCTTTCGGCCGTGGGCGGTCGAGCAGACCGGCGTGCTCTCGTTCACCGCCGACTTCTTCGCGCTCACCGGCTACGCCCTGGCCAGCCTCGCGCTGGTGGTCATGCTGCGTCGCCGGGTGGGGGTGCAACGGCACGCGGTGGTCGACGGCATCATCGTCGCGCTCGGCGCCGGCCTGATCGCCACCGAGTTCCTCGCCCTGCCCGCGGCCCGGGTCGGCGACCGGCCCGACCTGGTGTCCCTGATGGCCGGGCTCTATCCGCTGTGGGACATCGTGATCCTGCTGCTGGTGCTCAATCTCGGCTTCTCCACCGCCGTTCGGCTGGCCAGCTTCCGGTTCCTCGCCCTGGCCATCGTCTGCCTGTTCATCGGCGACACCGGCTACGCCGTCATCGGCGCCCGCGGCGAGCTCACCGGCTCCGCGCTGCTCGACCTGCCCTTCCTGGTCGGCTTCAGCATGCTCGCGGCGGCCACCCTGCACCCGAGCATGGCCGAGATGGCCCATATCCGGCAGCGCCCGGTGCAGGCCTGGTCGGCCGTGCGGCTCAGTCTGATGGTGCCCGCCCTGGCCGCCCCGCTGGTGGTCATGCTTTCGGTCAACGGCAACAGCTCCGACAACCTGGCCCTGACGCTGGCCACCGGCGGGCTGCTCGCGGCGCTGGTCTTCCGTTCGGTCTCGGCCGTGCGCAGCAACGCGGACATCCAGCGCGGCCTGGTCTTCCGCGCCACCCACGACCCGCTCACCGGCCTGCCCAACCGCGATCTGCTCACCCAGGAGGTCGGCGAGATGCTGGCCGCCGGCCGGCCGGACGGGCTCTGGCTGCTCTACCTCGACCTGGACGGTTTCAAGCTGGTCAACGACCACTGGGGGCACGAGGTGGGCGACCTGCTGCTGATCGAGGTGTCGCAGCGGCTGAGCCGGCTGACCCGCGACCGCACCGTGTGCGCCCGGATCGCCGGCGACGAGTTCGTGATCGCCGACCACGGACAGGCGGCGGACGCCGAGGCGATGGCCGCGCGCATCCAGGAAGAACTGGCCCGGCCGATCGAGCTGCCCGGCATCGAGCTGGTCGCGGTCGCCTCGATCGGCATCGCCCCGCTCACCGACCAGCGCAACGCCGAGTCCCTGCTGCGCGACGCCGACCTGGCGATGTACCGGGCCAAGGCCGAGGGGCGCGGCCGGGCGCGGGTGTTCGACGCGGCGATGCGGCAGACCGTGCGCGAGCGGGTGGAGATCGAGCTGGCCCTGCGCCAGGCCGTGCAGCGCAACCAGCTGTGGCTGTCGTACCAGCCGCTGGTCGAGACCCGCACCGGCCGGGTGGTCGGTGCCGAGGCGCTGATCCGCTGGACCCATCCGGTGCGCGGCCCGATCTCACCGGTCGAGTTCATCCCGGTGGCCGAGGAGACCGGCCTGATCGACCAGATCGGCTCGTTCGTGCTGGAGGAGTCGCTGCGCCAGATGGCGCTCTGGCGCGACGAGGGCCTGCTGCCGGAGACCTTCTACATGTCGGTCAACGCCTCCGCCCGGCAGCTGCGCGACCACAGCCTGCGCCGCAAGATCGCCGACGGCCTGCGGGTGTACCGACTGGGTGCGGACCGGCTCAACCTGGAGATCACCGAGTCCATCCTGATCGGCGACAACGCCCAGGTGATGGACGTTCTCAGCGGCCTGCGCGGGCTCGGCATCGGCCTGTCGGTCGACGACTTCGGCACCGGCTACTCGTCGCTGAGCTACCTCAGCCGGTTCCCGGTCACCACCGTCAAGATCGACCGGGCCTTCGTCACCGGCCTCGGCGTGGACCCCGGCGACGAGGCGATCGTGCGGGCCGTCGTCGCGATGTCGGCCGCCCTGCACCTGGGGGTGATCGCCGAGGGCGTGGAGACCGAGCAGCAGCGCGACGCGCTGATCGGCCTCGACGTCGCACGGGGGCAGGGCTGGCTGTGGGGAAAGGCCGTGGGGCACGCCGAGTTCGCCGAGAAACACCTGCGGCCCGAGCAGGCCGGTGCCGACGGGACGCCCTGGACCCCGCCGGTGCAGCAGCACCGAGGCCTCGGCGTCACCCGGCCCTAGGGCGTGCCGAGCTCACGACGGGAACAGTGGCGGCAGGGTCGTCAGCATCACGGCGGACCAGGTGGCGTGGGTCGCCATCGGCGCCAGGATGCCGCCGCTGGCGCGGCGTTCCAGGCCCAGCACCGCACCGAGCAGGAACGCGGCGAACACCAGCATCGGGTTGCGGGTGGCGATCGTGGCCACGGCGTAGACCACGGTGGAGATCAGCACCGGATGGCGCCGTCCGATGGCCGCGAACAGGGCACCCCGGAAGAACACCTCCTCGGCCAGCCCGTTCAGCAGCGTCACCACCACCACGAGCAGCAGCGATCCCTCCTTCTCGTGGGCCAGCACGTGCGCCACGAAGTTTCGCAGCGGGGGGATCTCCCGCACGATCAGCGCCCCCACCACGAAGATCGCGCCCGCCATCAGGCCCAGGGCGATGCCGTTCACCAGGGGACGACGAAGAGCCCCGCGGTACGACGTCCAGCCCAGGTGCAGGGGACCGGAGGCCAGCCCGCCGACGGTCCAGACGACGGCCACCAGCAGCGTGAGCGGGTAGAACACCGGATCGCCGGGTGCGACCGACAGCGAGACGCCCAGCAACGTGGCCCCGAGCACGAGCGTGATCGCGGTGACCACGCGCCGGCGCCGGAAACCGGAGTCGGACTGCTGGTGGTCCCGGGGCACCCGTTCGATCAGCGTCGTGCGCAGAAAGGTCTCCACCGCGCGGCCGGTGGCGGTGCGGCGCAGGCCGGCCGCGGCGAAGCGCTCCAGCCGGCGGCTGGCCCGGGCCTCGAACGTGGAGCGGGTGGGATGTCCGGTGTCGTGGGGCATCTCGGGCACTCAGGCCTGCTCGGCCAGTTCGCGCTCCCGCTCGGCCAGGGCCAGGCGCACCGCCTCGTCGTAGCCGATCGTCGGGCCCGGCACGACCTCCTCGATCGAGTGGTCGTTCACCACCACCTCGTTGATCATCGAGTCGACCAGGTTGCGCCCGGTGGCCGTGTCCACGTCGGTGACCAGCGACAGCCAGCGCGACGACAGGCTCGGCGTGAGCAGCGGCACGGTGACGTTCGGCAGGCGCTTGTCCATGATCGCCGCGGCCCGGGCCAGCATGTCCCGGTAGCGCAGCACCTCCGGGCCGCCGATCTCGAACACCCGCCCCCGCGCGGCCTCCGGCTCCAGCACGCCCTCCAGGTAACGGACGACGTCGGCCAGGGCGATCGGCTGCGTGCGGGTGTTCACCCACTGCGGCGTGACCATGGCCGGAAGATGGTCGACGAGCTGCCGGGTGATCTCCCAGCTGATCCCGCCGTGCCCGACCACCACCGCCGCCCGCAGCGAGGTGACCGGCACCCCGGCGAGGGGCAGCAGTTGCTCGACCTGCCGGCGCGAGCGCAGGTGCGGTGAGAGGTTCTCGTCGTCCGTGCCCAGGCCGCCCAGGTAGACGATCCGCTCCAGCCCGGCCTGCTGCGCGGCCGACCCGAAGTTGAGGGCCGCGTCGGCGTCCTTCTGCTCGAAGTCGTCCGACTCCAGCGAGTGCACGAGGTAGTACGCGGCGTCGCAGCCGGCCAGCGCGGCGCCCAGGCTCTCGGCGTCGGAGACGTCGCCGAACACCGGATCGCCCGCACCGGAGTAGCTCTCCGGGTGCCGGGTCATCGCCCTCACGGTGTGCCCCTTACGCACCAGGCGCTCGGCCAGGTGTGAGCCGATGAATCCGGAAGCGCCCGTGACCAGCACTGTTCTCGCCATGCCCCCAGTCTCGGTGCGCTCCGGCCGCCCGGCACCCGGAGGCGGACCGGGTGATGGTTGATACCGATTTGAGTTCGCGAGGTGAGTTGGGTGGGAGCTGTGAGGCAGAATAGTTCGCTCACCGGACATACCTCGTTCACCGTGTCGCGATCATCGCTTCACGACCCGCGCGAGCGACCGTCCGTCGGCTGTCGCGTCCCCGCTGTCCCCTTACGGAGCTCGTTCAATGACGACTGTGATCACCTTCGGCACCTTCGATGTCCTGCACATCGGTCACCTGCGCATCCTCGAGCGGGCGAAGGCGCACGGCGACCGCCTGGTGGTGGGGGTGTCCTCGGATGCACTGAACATGAGCAAGAAGGGCCGCAACCCGATCTTCAGCGAGAAGGAGCGCTCGTCGCTGATCGAAGCGCTCAAGGTGGTCGACGAGGTCTTCATCGAGGAGTCGCTGGAGCTGAAGGCCGAGTACGTCAAGAAGTTCGGCGCCGACCTGCTGGTCATGGGCGACGACTGGGCCGGCCGCTTCGACTGGATCAAGGAGTTCTGTGAGGTCGTGTACCTGCCCCGCACGCCCTCCATCTCGACCACCGCGGTGATCGAGAAGATCTCCAAGCTGCCCAGCGCCTGAGACCTCCGGCGTGGAGCACGGGCGCGGTGTGGGAAAGTCGCCACGCCGCGTCCGATTTCATTTTTTATACGCGATTTATGTCGGTAATGGTGGACGACGCGAGGGGCGGCCGCGTAGATTTTAGCGACAGTGAGATTGGGTTCGCGGGGGGCGTCTTTGGGGACGGCGCACATCATCGTTGCTGGTCAGCATGGGTCCAACAGGTGGCTCATCGCTGCGGCATATTGCTTCGGATTGCTCGGGGTAATAAATCCCTGAGGCCGTAGGAATGGCTCTTCCTGGCCTGGTCATTCGTCGCCGGTCGCTTTTGACATGCTGTTGTGAGTGTTTCCAGCGTAAAACTTTCTGTCACCGCCTGATCGGTGGCACCCGCACAGGCCCTCGGGCGGTGCTCCGACCCCTCCCGGAGCGCCGCCCGAGTCCGTGTGCGGGGGCGGCGAGGCTCTACTGCGGCAGGCGTCGGCCCGCCAGCTGCCGCCAGATCCAGCTCTCCGGCATCCGGGTGCCGGTGACCACGTACTGCGCCGTGCCCTCGCTGAGCAGAGTGGTCTGGAGTTCGCGCTGGGCCACCCGGGTGCCCGCGACCAGCAGCTCGTCGTCCAGGCGCAGTTCGGTGGCGTCGGGCGGGGCGATGGTGGCCTCGCCGTCGCGCAGCAGCATGAGGGGCACGACCGGCAGTCGCTCCTCGCGGTCGTCGGGGTCGCGGAACAGGTCGCCGATGGTCAGCGGGATGCGCCGGCCGTCCGGGATGCCGCGGCGCTGCCGGGTGCGCGACGACACCGCGTCGGGGTCGAGGTAACCGGCCAGGGCCGGGGCCTGCCAGGCGTCCAGCTCCACGTTCCAGACGTCTTTCATGTACTGGCCGCAGCGGTGCTTGATGCGCTGGATCAGGTCGAGGGCCTCCTGCTCGCCGCGCTGGGGCATCTCCTCGAGGAAGCGCCACAGCAGCGGGGTGGACAGCCGGGCGTACGCCTCGCGGGCCACGATGTCGGCCGGCACCAGAAGCATGTCCAGGTGCATGGCGGTGAACAGCGACTGGTTGGTGGGCAGGTTCTGCCGGGCGGCCACGTAGAGGTCGGGGTTGCGGCGGCGGGCGGCGGCGATCAGCGACAGGTTGGTCGTGTCGTCGTCGGTGCCGGCCACGAACCCCACGGCGTGCTCGATGCGGGCCTCGTCCATCACCTCCGGCTCGGAGCCCTCGCCGTGGATCACCCGGGGCAGCTCCTCCACCGGCCGGTCCAGCTCGGCGGCGAGGAACTCGTCCGAGGGCGGGTCCGGCTCGATCACCACCACGTCGAGCCCCTCGGCCAGCAGGTCGCCCACGATCTCCTGGCCGAAACGCCCGTAGCCGCAGACGATCCACAGGCCCTCGGCGGGCGGTGACATCGGCGGCGGCTGCTCCGACCCCGGTCCGGCCTCCAGCCACGAGTACAGCCGGAACGAGGCCGGGGCGCGCAGGGCCATCCGCAGGTGGTCGCCGAACCGGTCGAACGGGTTGATCACCGTCGGCGTGCCCCAGGCCAGCATCCGGTCCTCCACCGGTGCCGAGATGGTGCGGGCGATCACCGGCAGGTCGGGACGCAGCAGGGCCGCCGACATGGTGATGGCGAGGTTGACGTCGTCGTTGTCGGTCAGCGCCAGCACGGCCTGGCAGTTCGGGTTCTTCAGCCCGGCCAGCTTGAGGTTGAACGGGTTCGAGGCGTCGGCGGTCAGGCCCGGTGGATCGGCGAAGTACTGGTCCACGTCGAGCGACTCGATCTGCGTGGGCTGCACGTCGACGGCGACGAAGCTGCGCCCGAGCTGGTCCCAGGCCCGGCCCAGCCGCTGCCCGGTGTGGCCGTAGCCGGCGATCAGCAGGAACGGGTCGCGCAGCCGGGCCACCCGGCCGGTGAACCGGCGCATGTCGAGGGCGGTGCGGAAGCCGCGGTCCTGCAAGAGCGAGAGCAGAGTACCGATGGCGTAGGCCCAGCCGACCACGGTGAGGTAGATGCTGGCCGTCATCCAGAGCCGCTGCTCCGCGGTGAACGGGAACGGGATCTCGCCGAAGCCGATCGTGCTGGCCGTGTAGCTCATCACGTAGAACGCGTTGAACAGGCCCATCCGGTGCGGCTCGCCCTCGTCGGTCTCACCCGGGGCCAGGGCCAGGCCCACCGTGGTGATGCCGAAGATGATGATCAGCACGATCAGCGGCGTGCGCATGCGGCGCATCACCAGGAAGATCGGCGCCGAGCCGGTGTCGACGCCGCGCGAGCTCAGCGGCCCGCCCTCCGGGCCGGGCAGGTCGCCGGCCTGGCGGAAGCGGGAGATCGCCGCCCAGCGGGTGGCGCCGGTGATCACCGCGTTGGTCGCGGCGGCGTCGTGATCGGGCGGGAGCGGTTCCATCGGCTCGCCGGGCGTGCGGGTGCGGCCGCCCGGGCGCCGGCCGCCGTAGCGGCGACCGGGGTGCCGGTCGTGCCACATCTCCTGCTCGGTGCGGGGCCTGTCCAGCGGATGCATCAGCGGCGGTGGAACGACACGGTCTCGATCACCAGCAGCACGACCGAGACCAGGTTGGCGAGCAGGGCACCGCCGGACAGCGACACGATGCTGGCCATCGCGTGCGCGTCCAGGCCGGAGGAGGACACGTAGTCGGCGTACACCCAGACGATGGCCGCCGTGCCCAGTTGCAGGTCGGCGACCAGGCTGGTGGCCAGGTGCACGGCACCGATCTGGGTGCGGTCCCCGAACTTGAGCACGGTGGTGATCAGGCTGACCACCACCGCCGCGTACAGCTCGTACTCGCTGTGCAGCTCGGAGTTGGAGATGTCACCGATGAAGAATCCGAAGTTCAGCGTCGCCGCCAGCAGCACGAAGAAGCCGAAGATCACTTTCTCGAGGTTCATCGACCCCTCCGGTCGAACGGGTGCGCACGGCGTCGGGCGGAAAACAGGACGGGGAGCATCCTGCACCTCACCCCAGGCCGAACGCTCACCGGGCCATGGTTGTGCCCGTCCGCCGCCCGCCGATCGCCACGGATCCGCCGACGGCCATCATCACCAGCATCCCGGCGATCAGCAGCATGGGTGCGGTCCAGGTGCCGGTGGCGGTGTGCACCGCCCCGACGATGATCGGCCCGAGCGAGGCCAGGATGTAGCCGACACCCTGGATCGCCGCCGACATCCGCCGGGCGTCGTCCGGGCTCACCGACCGGGCCACCACCACGCTGAAGATCACGGTGAATCCGCCGCCCTGGGCGAAGCCGCCGAGACAGCACCACAGCATCCACAGCCCGGGGGCCAGGGCCAGGCCCAGCGGCAGGGTGATCCAGCAGGCACAGACCACCAGCAGCGCGGCCCGCGGGCCCAGGCCCCGGCCGATCGCCCAGGGCAGGCCGAACGCCGCGAACAGCGCGGTGGCCTGGAAGAACGTGGAGCTCGCGCCGGCCTGCGCGGCACTCAGGCCGCGCTCGTCGGCGAGCAGGGTGGGCAGCCAGGCGGTGATGCCGAAGTAGCTGAACGACTGCCCGGTGAAGGCCGCGATCATGCCCAGGACCAGGCGGCGCCGCCAGAGCGGGGTGGGGTCGTGGAGCACGGGTGCGGAGGTTTTCGTCGTCCTCGAGCGGTGTTCCGCGGTGAGGGGGACGGCGCGCTGCCAGACCACGGCCGCGACCAGCACCACCACCGCCCAGGTGGCCAGCGCCCAGCGCCAGGTGAGCCAGCCGGCCAGCGGCGCCCCGAGCAGGGTGGCCGACAGCGAGCCGATGTTGAGGGCCGCCGTGTAGAAGCCGGTGACCTGGGTGGTGCGGCCCGGGAAGTCACGGCCGATGATCGCGGGCACCAGCACGTTGGTGATCGTGATGCCCAGGCCCATCACCAGGGTTCCGGCCAGTGCCGCCGCCAGCCCTCCGGCCGAGCGCAGCAGGATTCCGGCGAGGATGACGATCAGGCTGATCCGCACCGCCTGGTTGATGCCCGTGCGGCGGGTCAGCACCAGCACCAGGGGCGTGCCCAGGCCGAAGCAGATCACCGGGATCGAGGTGAGCAGGCCGGCCGTGGCGCTGTCGATGTGCAGGGCGTCGCGGATGTCGGCGATCGCCGGGGCCACGGCGATGATCGGCGCCCGCATGGTGAGCGAGACCAGCAGCACCCCGGCCAGCACCAGCAGCGGCATCGTGACGGCGGGCCGTTCCGGGGCGCGCTCGATCGGTCGGTGGGGGCCTGGCTCGGTCGTGGTCACAGGTGGCCACTCTAGAGCCGATTCATGGGATGAATTGAAGACAGGTATCGCGTCGTAGTCTTCACGCATGTCCGAGCGCGGCGACCGATGACCTACCTGCACCCCAGCTGGCAGCTCTCCGCCACCAGCGCCGTGCTCCTGACCGTGTTGTGGGGCCTGCTCACGCTGACCTCCCGCAACCGGGCCACCGAGCTGCTGCGGTCGTTCGCCCGGGAGTTCGCCGTGGTGATGACGCTGCTCGGGATCTGGCAGTACGTCGGGCGGTTCGTGCGCACCCACGTGGACGGCGCCTACTCGCACGCGGTGTGGGTGCAAAACGCGCAGCGGTTCCTGCACCTGCCCGACGAGCTGGAGCTCCAGCACCTGGTGCTGCCGCACGAGTGGCTGGTGCGGGGGATGAACTCCTACTACGCCTTCGCCCACCTGAACGGCATGGCGCTGTTCCTGGTCTGGGTCTGGTGGCGGCGCCGCGACGACTTCCGCGCGGTGCGCAACACGGTGGTCGGCACCACCCTGATCTGCCTGTTCGTGCAGGCGATCCCGGTCGCCCCGCCGCGGCTGCTGCCGAACTCCGGCTACGTCGACACCGCGCTGCTGTACGGGCAGTCGGTCTACGGCGAGTACGCCACCGGCGTGGCGTCACAGCTCACCGCGATGCCCTCGGTGCACGTGGCCTGGGCGGCCGTCGTCGGCTGGTACGTGACCCGCCTCGGCCGCGGCCCGCTGCGCTGGACCGGCGCCGCGCACCTGGTGATCACCGTGCTCGTGGTCGCGGCGACCGCGAACCACTGGTGGCTCGACGGGATCGTGGCCACCGGCATCATGCTCGCGGTGCTCACGGGTCAGTGGCTCGTCTCCCGGGTGTGGGGGCGGCTTCGAACCATGGACGACGAGGAGCCCGAGCCGTCCCCGGCCGTGGTCTGAGCGGTTCACCCGGCGGCGTACAGCTCCCGCGACAGCGTCACCAGCTCGGCCACCAGCGGCGGCGCCTCGCCCCGCCACCAGGCCAGCCACACCGGCAGCCGGCCGGCGTCGCGCACCGGGCGGTAGACGATGCCCGGGCGCGGGTACTGCGCGACCGTGGCCTCCGCGGTCATCCCCACCGCCCCGCCGGCGGCGATCATGGTCAGCCACTCGTCCACCGAGTGCGAGGGCAGTACCTGGGCCGGCCGGGCGTTCTCGGGCCACAGGTCCAGCGTGGTGGTGCCGGTGCGCCGGTCGATCGAGATGGTGCGGCCGGCGAAGTCGCCGAGCCGGACGAACCGGCGGCGGGCCCACGGATCGTCGGCGGC
This sequence comes from Kineosporia corallincola, assembly GCF_018499875.1. Lineage (GTDB taxonomy): Bacteria > Actinomycetota > Actinomycetes > Actinomycetales > Kineosporiaceae > Kineosporia > Kineosporia corallincola. The sequence continues at coordinate 131,296 of NZ_JAHBAY010000011.1, forward strand.
GACCGCGGCGAACCGGGCCTCGGTGGCGATCTGCTCGGTGGTGAAGCGGGCGTCGGCCAGCGGCCGGCGGATCACCGCGACGTCGGCCGTGCCCTCGGCCAGCCCGGCGGTCGGGGTGTTGGACTGCACCAGCAGCAGCCGGGTGCCGGGATGCCGCCGGGCCCAGCCGCGCTGGAGGCCGGTGGTGTGCCGGCCGAGTGCGGACCAGGCGAAGCCCAGGCGCAGTTCGGAGCGCGACTGGTCGACGGCCCGGCGCAGCTCGGCCACCTCGCCGAGGATGCGCCGCGCCCGGGGGAGCACCATCGCCCCGGCCGGTGACACCTCGACCCGCCGGGTGGTGCGCCGCAGCAGCGTGACGCCGAGCCCGGCCTCCAGCGCGGCCACCGCCCGGGACACCGCGGCCTGCGACACCCCCAGCTCGATCGCCGCGTCGGTGAACGTGCCGCAGTCGGCCACCGCGACCAGGCAGCGCAGCTGACGCAGTTCCGGATCCATACGCGCATCGTATGAATCCGCCGGGCCACGCATTTCCGGTTCCCGCCGGTAGTCCGCACAGTGACGGGCATGACGACGGTGACACCGGTGACGACGGCCGGAGCGCCCGCCCCGCGGGCCGAGGTGTTCGGCGGCCGCGGCGGTCTGCCCGTCTCGATCGCCACGATGCTGTTCAGCGGAACCAGCACCCAGGTCGGTGCGGCGGTCGGGTCGCACGCCTTCCCGGCGATCGGGCCGCCCGGCGTGGTGGCGGTGCGGCAGCTGGTGGCCGCCTGCGTGCTGCTGCCGGTGGCCCGCCCGCCCCTGCACCGGTTCACCTGGCGGCAGTGGTGGCCGGTGCTCTCACTCGGCGTGGTGTTCGCCGTCATGAATTTCGGGGTGTACACGGCGGTGGACCGGGTCGGCCTGGGGCTGGCCATCACGCTGGAGTTCCTCGGCCCGCTCGGCGTGGCACTGGCCCGCTCGCGCACCCGGCGGGACGCGGCCTGTGCGGTGTTCGCCGGGGCCGGTGTGGTGGTGCTGCTCGCGCCCGGGCCGGACAGCGACTTCCTCGGCATCGGGGCCGGGCTGCTGGGGGCGGCCGGCTGGGCCGCCTACATCCTGCTGAACGCCGAGGCCGGGGCCCGGCTGCCGGGACTCCAGGCGACGGCCGCGGCGTCCACCGTCGCGACCGTGCTGACCCTGCCGCTGCTGATCACCCTGGCCGTGCAGGGCCGGTTCACCGGTACCGCCCTGGCGGCCGCGATCGGCGCCGGGATCGGCTCGTCGGTGGTGCCCTACGCCTGCGACCTGATGATGCTGCGCCGGGTGCCGGCCCGGTTCTTCGGCGTGTTCATGAGCGTGCAGCCGGTGCTGGCCTCGCTCACCGGGACCGTGCTGCTGGGCGAACTGCTCGGTGTCCGCGAATGGGTGGGCGTGCTGATGGTGATCACTGCCAACGTGGTGACGGCGGCCCGTACCCGGGTCTGAGCGCTCAGGAATCGGCCCGGACCGGCCGATGTGACGGCTGGCAGGTCCGGAGCTCTCGAGAGGGTCGTTCAGGTGGTGGATGCGGGCCGCGAGAGCGGGGAGGACTTCGTTTCCGCCGCCCAGGGGCTGTTGTCGGACCTCAGGGCGTGGATCGGGCTGGAGTCGTGGTCGATCCTGCGCCGCGACGACGGCGACCTGATCGTCATGCTCACCAACGACGAGACGTTCGGCATGCACCCGGGCCTGGTCACCCCCTGGTCGGAGTCGTACTGCCGCCAGGTGGTGGAGTGGGGCCGGCCGGAGGCGGTGGCCGACGCCTCGGAGTCGCACGCGCTGAGCCGGGCGGTCGAGAGCACCCGGATCCTGGTGCGCGCGGCCATGCTGGTGCCGCTGCGCTCGCCGGAGGGCAAGCTGCTCGGTGCCCTGGCCGCCGTGCACCCGCACCCGGTGCCGCAGCTGGAGCAGCAGCTGCCCGCCGTGCGCCGGCAGGCCGCCCTGCTCGGCGCGCTGCTCGGGCACGAGCTGTCGGCCCAGCAGGAGCACCGCCGCGAGCAGTCGCCCGACGCCGAGTTCACCGACCCGCTGACCGGTCTGGCCAACCGCCGGGCCTGGGACGACGCGCTGCGCTCGGAGGACGCCCGGGCCGCCCGCTACGCCAGCTCGGCCGCGGTGCTGGTGCTGGACATCGACGGCCTGCGCCGGGTGAACGCCGGGGCCGGGCACAGCACCGGCGACGACCTGCTGATCACCACCGCGGCCGTGCTGTCGGGCCGGATGCGCTCGGTCGACTTCGTCGCCCGGATCGGTGGCGACGAGTTCGGCGTGCTGATGCCGGAGACCACTGCCGAGGAGGCCGGCACGGTGCTGGTCGACCTGCGCAAGTCGCTGAGCGCGGCCGGGATCACCGCGTCGTTCGGGATCGGCCAGCGGCGCAGCAACACCGGGTTGCAGGCCGCCTGGCGGGCCGCCGACGTGGAGATGTACGCCGACAAGCTCCAGGCCGCGGGCAGCCGGATCCCGCGCCAGACAGCGGTTCCCGCGGAGGGCGAGACGGTGGCCGCGCCGCATCCGGCCCCCGCCGACCAGAAGGAGAAGGAGCCGTACACCGGCCCGGAACGGCGCCGCAGCCGGGCCAGGGTCCGGCGGGGCGCCGACGCGGCGATCCAGGAGATCCCGGAGCAGAACCGCACCGGCGAGAACCCGGAGCGCGCAGACGATCCCGAGGCCGTGAACGAGGCCGTGGACGCGGCGGTGGTCACCGGTGCCGCGGCCGCCGAGGAGGGCGCCGGGGAGGCGACGGCCACCGGGGAGGGCGCGCCCGAGGCCGGGCAGGTCGAGGCCGCCGCGGCCGTCGGCCGCCGGCTGACCAGCGTGGACGCCCTGCTCCAGCTGGCCAAGGACCAGCTCGGCATGGAGGTCGCCTTCCTCGGCACCTTCGAGGAGGCGGGCTGGCAGCAGCGGGTGCGCAACCTGATCACCACCGTCGACGTGCCGCTGGCGGTGGGCCAGGTGCACCCGGCCGACGACACCTACTGCAAGGCGATCTCGGACGGCCGCCTGGGCCCGGTCATCCCGGACACCAGCAAGGACCCGGTGGCCCGCTCGATGCCGGTCACCCGCGCGCTGAACATCGGCGCGCACGTGGGGGTTCCGCTGCACCGCCGGGACGGCCGGCTCTACGGCTCACTGTGCACCTGGTCGACCCGGCCGGACGAGGCGCTGCGCGAGCGGGATGCCGACGTGCTGCGGGCGATCGGCACGGTGGTGATGGAACTGGTCGACATGGAGGACCGCACCGAGCGCGACCGGCACAAGATGCTCGACCGGATGGACCGGCTGATGGCCAACGGCGGTCCGGGCGTGGTGTTCCAGGCGGTGCACGCGCTGGACGGGCTGTCGACGATCGGGGTGGAGGCGCTCAGCCGGTTCCCGGCCGGCAGCGGCCGCCCGGACGAGTGGTTCAACTCCGCCACCCGGGCCGGCGTGGGCCTGGAGCTGGAACTCGCCGCCGTGCGCAACGCGCTGACGATTCTGCCTGCCCTGCGCGGCTTTCTGGCCATCAACGTGTCGCCCCGCACCCTGGTCTCACCCGCCTTCGGCCGCCTGGTCACGTCGCTGCCGCTGAAGTCCATCGTGATCGAGGTGACCGAGCACGAGGCCGTGGACGACTACGACGCGCTGAACGAGGTGCTGCGGCCCTGGCGCGACCGGGGCATGCGGATCGCGGTGGACGACGCGGGCGCCGGGTTCGCCAGCATGCGCCACGTGCTCACCCTGGTGCCGGACTTCATCAAGCTGGACATCTCGCTGGTGCGCGGCATCGACACCGACCCGGCCAAGCGGGCCCTGGCCGGGGCGCTCGCGGCGTTCGCCCAGAAGATCGGCAGCAGCGTGATCGCCGAGGGCATCGAGACCGCCGCCGAGCTGGCCTGCCTGCGCGGTCTGCGCGTCGGCTACGGCCAGGGGTACCACCTGAGTCTGCCCGGCCCGCTGGCCGACGAGATGCGCAAGGACGACGAGGTGCTGCCGGAACCGGCGTGATCGTGGGACCGGCGGGTTTCGAGATGGGTATGGACAATCTCTATCGGCTAGGTAGAGTAATCGACATGGAACGGTGGATCACGTCGTCGGCGGGTAGGGCCCGGTCCGGCTGTTGTTGTTGCTCCTGATCCGAATCACCTCTGTGTCTCCTGAAAATGCCTCTTCATCGGCATGTTTCGGTTCCGCCCATCAACGCCGCCCACTCCTGCCCGTGATCGCCGCACCATCGGTTCCGCAGCCGCGGGTGGTGCCCTGACGCACGGGCACATCGCCTCCCGGGAGACGGTCATGCCTGCTCGCCCCATCGAGTTCATCAGTGCCATCAACGTCAACCCGGCCAACGAGGTCAACCGCCTCGGGCTGGCCGACATCGACGTCCCCTACCTGCGCCGCTACTCCCGGCTGCTGGAGGACGGCGGCTTCGACTACACCCTGGTGCCCTACGGCTCGGCCGGTCACGACCCGTTCACCGTCGCCGCCGCGGTCACCCAGTACACCGAGCGGATCAAGCCGATCGTCGCGCTGCGGCCCAACACGGTGTATCCCACCGTGGCGGCCAAGGCCCTGGCCACCCTCGACCAGCTGTCGAACGGCCGCGCGGTGGTGCACTTCATCGCCGGCGGCAGCGATCGCGAGCAGCGGCGCGAGGGCGACACGCTGAGCAAGGCCGAGCGCTACGAGCGGCAGGAGGAGTACATCCGCGTGCTGCGCCGGGTCTGGAGCGAGACCGAGGCCTTCGACCACGACGGAAAGTATTATCAGTTCCAGGATTTCGTGTCGCGGGTGCGGCCGGTGAACGGCACCGTCCCGGTCAGTGTGGGTGGTTCCTCCGACGACGCCTACCGGGTGGGTGGCGCCCTCGCCGACATCTTCGGGCTCTGGGGTGAGCCGCTGGCCGAGACCGCTCAGCAGATCGCGCGTTTCAGCGACGAGGCGCGCCGGGCCGGGCGGGACGACGTGCCCCGCACCTGGGTCACCTTCCGCCCGATCATCGCCCCCACCGACGAGCTGGCCTGGGAGAAGGCGCACCGCACCCTCGACATCTTGAAAGACCGCTCCGGTAACACCAACTCGCCGTGGGTGGGGCGCAAGAACTGGAACAGCCCGGAGGGGCCGGCCAACGTCGGCTCGCAGCGTCTGCTCGACATCGCCGCGCGGAAAGACCTGCACGACCGGGCACTGTGGACCCCCACGGCCACCGCGACCGGTGCCCAGGGCGCGTCCACCGCGCTGGTCGGCAGCTACGAGACGGTCGCCGCCGCCATCCTGGACTACGTCGACCTGGGTGCCGACCTGATCTCGATCCGGGGCTACGACAACCTGAACGACGCCATCGACTACGGCCGCTACCTGATCCCGCTGGTGCGTCAGGAGCTCGCCCACCGCGAGGCGACCGGGGAACGCGGCACGGTGGTGCGCCAGGACCCGTTGGAGCAGGCCCCGCTGGGGCAGCCCGGTCTGGTGACCTCGTGACCGACACCGCGCTGGCGGCGAGAACTGGTGACGGCGAAACCCTCTTGCCGCCCGACCTGAGTGACGCCCATCTGGCCGCGGTCACCGCGCAGCTGGCCGCGGGCGCCGCCGAGAACGACCGCACCGCCGAGTTCCCCTGGGCCGGCATCCAGGTGGTGCACGACGCCGGGCTGCTGCGGGCGGGCATCGGCCCGGCCCACGGCGGTCATCCGCTCACCGTCGTCGACACCGTGCGGCTGTTCCAGGCCCTGGGACAGGGCGACCCGTCGGTGGCCCTGCTCACCGCGATGACCGTGTTCCAGCACCGGGCGCAGGCCCTGGCCCCGTGGTGGCCCGACGAGCTGTACCGCCGGGTGGTGGCCGACTCGCTGACCCGGCCGGTGCTGCTGAACGCCGTCCGTGCGGAACCGGAGTGGGGTGCGCCGGCCCGCGGCGGGCTGCCCGCCACCACCGTGCGCAAGGTGGACGGCGGCTGGATCCTGAACGGCCGCAAGGGTTTCGCCACCGGATCGGAAGGGCTGGCCTATCACCTGGTGTGGGCCACCACCTCGACCGACCCGGACGACGACCCGCTGCTCGCTCACGCCGTGGTGCCGGCCACCTCGGCCGGGATCGAGGTGATCCGCACCTGGGACCATCTCGGGCTGCGGGCCACCAGCACCCACGACGTGGTCTACACGGACGTGTTCGTGCCGGACGAGAACTTCCGCGGGGTGCCGCTGTCGCGGCAGCGCACCGACCCGGGCGGAGGGCTGGGGCTGGGTATCGCCGCCCTCTATGTCGGCGTCGCCCGGGCCGCCCAGGCGTGGTTCGTGACCTTCGCCAACGAGCGCGTGCCCACCTCGCTGGGCCGGCCGATCGCCACCACCGAGCGCATCCAGAGCGTGGCCGGTGAGATCGAGGTGCAGCTGATCCAGGCCGAGGAGGTGCTGCTGGGGCTGGCGGCCCGGGTCGACGCCGACGACCCCGCGGCGGCCCGCAAGACCCTGGCGGGCAAGCTGATCGCCACCCGGGCCGCCGTCACCGCCGTGCAGACCGCCGTCGCCGCCCTCGGCAACCCGGCCCTGACCCGGCACAACCCGCTCCAGCGTCACCTGCGCGACGTGCTCTGTTCCCGGGTGCATCCGCCGCAGGACGACGCGGCCCTGATCATCACCGGCCGCGCGTCCCTCTCCCGCTGACTCCTCCCCCCGAAAACCCCCGGAGCCCAACGTGCATCGCTACAAACGTCCATTGATCGCGCTGACCGCCCTCGCCCTGCTGAGCGCCTGCGGCGGCGGGGCCACGGCCGCCGGTGACGGCGGTGACGAGGGCACCCCGGTGAAGGGCGGCACCCTGCGCCTGGCCTTCTGGGACGACCAGCAGGGCTGCATCGACCCGAACCAGGTGTACTGGATCGAGAGCCGTTCGCTGAACCGGCAGTTCGCCGACTCGCTGACCGACCAGGACCCGGAGACCGGCAAGATCGTGCCCTGGCTGGCCACCAGCTGGAAGATCAACGACGACGCCACGAAGTACACCTTCGAGCTCCGTGACGACGTGACCTTCTCCGACGGAACGGCTTTCGACGCCGCCGCGGTGAAGACGGCCTTCGACGCCACGCACGACCTGGGTGCCAAGTCGCTGCTCGGCCTGACCTACACGGCCGGCTACAAGTCGTCGAAGGTGATCGACGACCACACCGTCGAGGTGGACTTCGACACCCCGAACGCGGCCTTCCTCCAGGCCACCTCGACCACCACGCTGTCGATCCTGAGCCCGAAGACCTACGAGCAGACGCCGGAGGAGCGCTGCACCGGCGAGAACCTGGTCGGCACGGGCGCCTTCACGCTGGACAGCTACACCGCAGCCACCGAGGCGCACCTCACCCGGCGTGACGACTACGCCTGGCCCTCGCAGCTGGTGAAGAACCAGGGCGCGGCCTACCTCGACGCCATCGAGGTGAGCTACATCAAGGAGGACAGCGTCCGGGTCGGCAGCCTGACCAGCGGATCCGTCGACATCGCCTGGCCGCGCCTGCCGATCTCGGAGGCCGACCAGAAGGTGATCGAGGCAACCGGGGCGAGCGTCGAGTCCCGGTCGCTGCCGGGCATCAGCAGCAGCTACTTCCCGAACGTCACCGAGGGCAGGGTGCTGGCCGACGAGAAGGTGCGCCAGGCCCTCCAGAAGGCGATCGACCGGAAGAGCTATGCCAGCACCATCTTCTGGGCCGACTACCCGGTGGTGACCGGGCCGTTCGACTCCACCACCCCCTACTCCACCGACGGGTCCGCGGCCCTGGCCCACGACCTGGAGGGCGCGAAGAAGCTGCTCGACGAGGCGGGCTGGAGTGCCGGCGCCGACGGCTACCGCACCAAGGACGGCAAGACCCTGACGCTGACCATCCCGGTGCGCGACACCACGCCCGGCGACCAGCTGGTGCAGGACCAGCTGAAGCAGGCCGGTTTCCGGGTCGAGCTGAAGGTGCTCACGCTGGCGCAGTACCAGGCGGCCGCGGCCGGTGGCGAGTACGACCTGCTCGGTACCTACTACACCCGGGCCGACCCGAGCGTGCTCGGCTCGGTGCTCGACCAGGCCGTGAGCCAGGCCGGCACCGCGCAGCTGTCGCAGGCCGGTGCCACCGCCGACGAGATCAGCGGCCTGTTCCGGGCCGGGCTGGAGGCCACCGACGACGGCAAGAGGTCCGGCGCCTACGCCGATCTCCAGCAGGAGATCCTGGAGCAGGGCGTGATGTTCCCGCTGTACGAGCGGGTGCAGACCGCCGGGATCTCCGCCAAGGTGCACGGATTCGCCTGGACCAGTGAGGCTTTCCTGCGGGCGAACGACATCTGGGTGGATCAGTGACGACGTCCCGGTCATCGGGTGGCCGGCGGCTGCACCCCACGGTGCGCTACGTCGCCGGCCGGGTGGCGCAGGCCGTGGTGGTGCTGTGGGCGGTGTACACGGTCACCTTCGGCATCCTCTACCTGCTGCCCAGCGACCCGGTGTCGCTCCAGCTGGCGGCCGCCAACGTGCAGGTGGACGAGCTGAGCCCGGCGGAGCTGGCCGCCGCCAAGGCCCAGTACGGTCTGGACAGGCCGCTGTCCACACAGTATTTCGACCACCTGGGCGGTCTGCTGCACGGGGACTTCGGCCGGTCCATCTCGCTGCACCGGCCGGTGGGGGAGCTGCTCGCCGAGCGGCTGCCCTCCACCCTGGCCCTCGGCGCCACCGCGATCGCCCTGGCCCTGCTGCTCGGCGGCGGCCTGGCCTACCTGGCCGCCTATGTGCGGCCGGGTAGGCTCAAGCTGGCGCTGAACCGGCTTCCGGCGGTGGGGGTCTCGCTGCCGCCGTTCTTCGTCGGCCTGCTGCTGGTGCAGGTGTTCGCGTTCGAGCTGGGCTGGTTCCCGCCCACCGGCACCGAGGGATTCTCCAGCCTGGTGCTGCCCGCGGTGACGATGGCCCTGCCGACCGCGGCCATGCTGGCCCAGGTGCTCACCCGCAGTCTCGACGACCAGCTCGCCGAGCCCTACGTGACCACGGCCGCCGCACGGGGTCTCAGCCGGCAGTACGTGCAGGCGCGGCACGCGCTGCGCAACGCGGTGCTGCCGGCGCTGACCCTGCTCGGGTTGCTGCTCGGCGCCACCGTGACCGAGGCGGTGGTGGCCGAGACGGTGTTCTCCCGGCAGGGCGTGGGGCAGATGGCCCAGCAAGCCGTGCTGGCCCAGGACGTGCCCCTGGTGCAGGCGATCGTGGTGGTGGCCGCCACCGCGTTCGTCCTGATCAACCTCGTCATCGATCTGGTGTATCCGCTGTTCGACCCGCGGATCACGCACACCCCCCGGGTCTCGTAGGAGTTGGTATGTCGATCGACTTGGCACCGGAACTGGGGACGACGACCGCACCGGAAATCGCGGCGCCGGCCGGAACCCGCAGGCGGCTGGGGGTTCTCGTGGCCCGGCCCGGACTGGGCGCGGCCCTGGTGTTCGTGGCGTTCGTGCTGTTGTCGGCCGTGGTGCCGGACTGGTTCACCGGTTACGACCCGAACGCCACGGCCGGGGCCGACAAGCTGCTGGCGCCCTCGGCGCAGCACTGGTTCGGCACCGACGAGCTGGGCCGCGACCTGTTCAGCCGGGTGCTGCACGGCTCCACGCTGACCATCCAGGCCACGCTGGGCGCGATCGGCATCGCGGTGGTGGCCGGGCTGGCGCTGGGGGTGGTGTCCGGCTTCTTCGGCGGCTGGACCGACTCGGTGATCATGCGGGTGGTCGACGTGCTGCTGGCGGTTCCCCGGCTCCTGCTGGCCCTGACCATCGTCACCGCACTGGGTTTCGGCACCCTGCCGATCGCGGTGGCGGTGGGCGTGGGCATCGTGCCCGGCTTCGCCCGGATCACCCGGGCCCGGGTGCTGAGCATCAAGGCCCTGCCCTACATCGAGGCCGCCCGCACCGGCGGCGCCTCGTGGACCCGGGTGCTGGTGCGGCACATCCTGCCGAACAGCTGGGGCCCGGTGCTGGTGCTGGCGGTGCTCGACTTCGGGGTGGCGATCCTGGCCATCTCGGCCCTGAGCTTCCTCGGGTTCGGCGCGGCGCCGCCGGCGGCCGAGTGGGGCACCCTGATCTCGCAGGGCCGCAGCTACCTGATCACCTCGCCGTGGCTCACCCTGCTGCCCGGAGTCTTCGTCGGGCTGATGGTCTTCAGCCTCAACCACATTTCCCGCAGCCTGGAGGAGATCCAGCGATGAGCGCGGTTCTGGAGATCTCCGGGCTGTCGGTGGCCTACCGGCCGAACCGGCGGCAGGCCGGAGTTCCCGCGGTGAAAGATGTCTCGCTGAGCCTGGAACCGGGCCGGACGCTGGCCGTGGTCGGCGAGTCCGGCTCGGGCAAGAGCACCCTGGCCGCCGCCGTGCTCGGGCTGCTGCCCGGAAACGGCGCGGTGACGGGCGGATCCGTCACGGTGGCCGGACGGCAGGTGGTCGGTGCCCGCGAGCGAGAGCTGCGGGACCTGCGCGGCCGGGTGGTGGCGCTGGTGCCGCAGGACCCGACCGTCACGCTGAACCCGACCCGGCGGATCGGCCCGCAGGTGGCCGAGTCGGTGCTGCGCAGAACCGATGTCGCCAGGCGCAGCGTGCCCGCCGAGGTGCTGGCCGCGCTCACCGCGGCCGGGCTGGACCGGCCGGAGCTGCGGGCCCGGCAGTATCCGCACGAACTGTCCGGCGGCATGCGGCAGCGGGTGCTGATCGCCGCGGCCCTGGCCGGGCGGCCCAGGCTGCTGATCGCCGACGAGCCGACCAGCGCCCTCGACGTGACCGTGCAGAAGCGCATCCTCGACCACCTCCGCCAGCTGGTGGCCGAGCGTGGCATCTCGCTGCTGCTGATCACACACGACCTGGGCGTGGCCGCCGACCGGGCCGACCGGGTGGTGGTGATGCGGGCCGGTGAGGTGGTCGAGAGTGGTCCGGCAGCGGCAGTTCTCGGATCACCGTCGACCGACTACACGCGTGAGCTGGTGCGGGCCGCTCCGGGTTTCTCGGTGGGGTCGCGGCCGGCGGCCGAACCGGTCGCGGGCTCCTCGTCGTCCGTCGTTCTGCGCCTGGAGAACCTGAGCAAGGACTACGTGCTGCCCGGTGGAGGTGTGCACCGGGCCCTCGACGACGTCACCCTGGCGGTGCCGGCCGGCCAGACCCTGGGCCTGGTCGGGGAATCCGGTTCGGGCAAGACCACGGCCCTGCGCATCGCCCTGGGCCTGATCACCCCGACCACCGGTCGGGTGCTGCTGGACGGACAGGACCTGACCGGGCTGGGCTGGCGGCAGCTGCGCCCGCTGCGCCGCCGGTTCCAGCTGGTGCACCAGAACCCGTTCTCCGCGCTCGACCCGAGATTCACCGTGGAGCAGACGATCTCCGAGCCGCTGGTCTCGTTCCGGGTGGGCGACCGGGCCTCCCGCCGGGAGCGGGTGCGGGAGCTGCTCGACGCCGTCGGTCTGCCCACGATCTACGCCGGGCGGCTGCCGTCCGAGCTGTCCGGCGGGCAGCGGCAGCGGGTGGCCATCGCCCGGGCGCTGTCGCTGGAGCCGGAACTGCTGCTGCTCGACGAACCGGTGTCGGCACTCGACGTGCGGGTGCAGGAGCAGATCCTGAACCTGCTCACCTCGCTCCAGAAAGACCTCGGCCTGAGCTACCTCTTCGTGTCGCACGACCTGGCCGTGGTGGCCGGCCTCTCGCACCGGGTGGCCGTGCTGCGGCACGGCAAACTGGTCGAGGAGGGGCCCACCGGGCAGGTTTTCGCCGCGCCGCGGTCGGAATACACCCAGGAGCTGCTGAACGCGATCGCCGGCCGGGGCCTGCCCCGGGCGCAGCCGGCCGAGTCCTCTACCGGATTGAGCCGCCCGCTATGAGCAACCGTTACGTGGTCATCGGGGCCGGGGCCGTCGGCGCGTTGCTGGCCGCCCAGCTGGAGCTGTCCGGTCAGGCGGTGGTGCTGGTGGCCCGGGGCGACAACCTCGCGGCCGTCGCCGAGCACGGGGTGCGGGTGCGGCGCCCACGCAGCACCGAGCAGGTGCGGGTGCCGGTCGTCGCCGGGCCCGAGCAGCTGCGGCTCACCCACCAGGACGTGCTGGTGCTGGCCACCAAGACGCAGGACGCCGAGGAGGCGCTGACCCGCTGGGCCTGGCTGCCGGTGTCGGACGAGGACGGGCTGCCCACCCTGCTGGGGGCCGATCTGCCCGTCCTGACCTTCCAGAACGGGCTGGCCACCGAGGATCTCGCGCTGCGCCGGTTCCGCCGGGTGTACGGCGTGTCGATCGGGGTGGCGGCCAGCCACCTCACGCCGGGCGAGGTGGTCTCGCCGTCGTACCCGATCATCGGGGTGGCCTGGCTGGGTCGCTACCCGGCGAACGACCGGCCGCAGGGCCGGTTCGGGCGCCGCGACGTGGAGGCCGAGCAGTACGCGCACGACCTGCGCGCGGCCGGGTACGACGTGGACCTGGTGGACGACATCCAGGCCTACAAGGCGCGCAAGCTGCTGGTGAACCTGGCCAACGGCCTCGGCGTGCTGCTGGGCACCGACGACGAGCGCGAGCGGGCCCGGGAACTGCTGGTGGCCGAGGCCCGGGCGGTGTTCGCCGCCGCGGGCGTCGAGGTGGCCACGGCCTCCCCGGGGCACCTGGTGGTGGAGCCGGTGCCCGGTCACGTGGCCGGGCACCTGTCCACCTGGCAGAGCTTCGCCCGCGGCGCGTCCAGCGAGGTGGACCACCTGAACGGCGAGATCGTCCGGCTCGGCCGCCGGCACGGCGTGCCCACCCCGGTGAACGAGCGGCTCCAGCGGCTGCTGGGTGCCCAGGCCGCGGCCGGGCTGCCGCCCGGGGTGAACACGATCGACGACGTGCTCGCCGACGAGACCTCCACGCCACGGCCGCTTACTAGGTTGGAAGCATGAATCCACTGATCACCGCCGACGAACTCGCGGCACTGCCCGGCCCCCGGGTGCTCGACGTGCGCTGGAAACTGGGCGGCCCGCCCGGGCCGGAGGAGTTCCGGGCCGGGCACCTGCCCGGCGCGGTCTACGTCGACCTGGACGCCGAGCTGGCCGCACCCGCCTCCGCTCAGGACGGCCGGCACCCGCTGCCCGACCCGGCCGCGTTCGCCACCGCCGCGCGCTCGTGGGGGCTGAACGACGGCGACACGGTGGTGGCCTACGACGACAACGGGCTGCTGTCGGCGGCCCGGGTCTGGTGGCTGCTGCGCTGGGCCGGTTTCCAGGGCGAGGTGAAGCTGCTCGACGGCGGCCTGCGGGCCTGGACCGAGGCCGGCCGGCCGCTGGTCACCGGCGACGAACCGGCGCCGGCCGCGGGCACGGCGACCCTGGGCGAGGGGCACCTGCCCACCGTCGGCCCGGACGACGTGACGGCCTTCGTCAAGGCCGGCGGCCTGCTGCTGGACGCCCGCCCGGCCGAGCGCTACCGCGGCGAGGTGGCCTCGGTCGACCCGGTTCCGGGGCACATCGCCGGGGCGGTCAGCGCCCCGGCCCTGGCGAACCTCGGTGGGGACGGGCGATTCGCCCCCGCCGCCGAACTGGCCGAGCGGTTCCGGGGCCTGGGCGCGGACGGCTCAGGTGAGCTGGGCGTCTACTGCGGCTCCGGGGTCACGGCCACGCACGACCTGGTGGCGCTGGAGGTGGCCGGCATCGACACCGCACGGGTGGCGCTGTATCCGGGCTCCTACTCGCAGTGGGCGAACCTGCCCGGTGCGGCCATCGCGACCGGTAACGAACCGGGCTGACCCGTCAGCCTTCTCACGGATCCAAGGAGTAGTGATGAGCGAGAACATCGAGGCGCCGCTGGTGAGCGCCGCCGAGGCCCGGGCCCGGGTGGCGGCCGGCGCGGTGCTGCTGGACACCCGCAGCCCGGGCGGCCGGGAGAAGACCGGCCCGATCGAGGGCGCGATCATCGTCGACCGGGACGACCTCGACGCCGAGTTCGACTTCGGCTCGCCCACCCGGCACGCCGAGGTGAAGGCCCTGGACACGCCGATCGTGGTGATCTGCGGATCGGTGAACGGGTCCGGCCCGGTGGCGCAGAACCTGATCGGGCGCGGCTTCGTCGACGTGGTGCACGTCGAGGGCGGGGCACCGGCCTGGCACGAGCTCGACGCCTGAGACCGTGACCCAGGTCGTGGAGGAGTGGGTGTTCGACGTCCGGGACCGGGCCGCCTATGCCGCCGAGCACGTGCACGGCGGCATCGGGGTCGAGCCGGGCGAGCAGCTCGGCGCGCGGGTGGCCGCCCTGCTGCCGGAGGGTGGGCGGTTCGTGCTGGCGGGGAGCGACGCCGGCGAGATCGGCCGGGCCGCCGGGCAACTGGAGGCCTACGGGCTGCGGCCCGAGCGGGTGGTGGTCGGCCCGCCCGCGCCGGGCACCGCCCTGGCCACCTACCCCCGGGCCACCTTCCGCGACCTGTCCCGAGCCCGGCGGGAGCGGGGTGAGACAGACCTGCTCGGCTGGGACGACGAGCCGTTCCTGCCGGTGGTCGTGCTCGACGTGCGGGAGACGGCCGAGTTCGCCGCCGGCCACCTGCGCGGAGCCGTGCACGTTCCGCTGTACGAACTGCCCGACCACATCCGGCAGCGCGTCGCTGCCCTCCCGGAGACGCAGCCGAAGGGGGTCCTGGGCAGACTTCGCGCGGCGTTCCGGGGCCGGCGGCTGCCGCCGCCCGGCGCACGAACCCGGGTCTGGGTGCACTGCGCCGACGGCTCGCGGGCGTCCGTCGCCGCCGGTGTGCTGGAACGCTCCGGGTACGAGGTCACCTGTTTGGACGACGATCTCGCGGCCGCGGCCACGACCGGGGTGGTGCGACTGACCTCATCCTTCTGACCGGTGGTGCTCGTGTGAACACCCTGGGATGTGTGCTTCGGGAGGCGGCACACAGCCTGATTGGGCACGATAAGGCATCATGACGAGCACTGCCGGTCCGGCCACCCGCACCGACCCCGGCGTCCACGGCCGTGCCCCGGCGGTTCAGCAGGGTAAACGGGGAGACATCCAGGGGCTGCGGGCGATCGCCGTCGTGATGGTCGTGGTGTACCACGCGAACCTGCCCCTGCCCGCGGGTTTCGCCGGTGTCGACGTGTTCTTCGTGATCTCCGGATTCGTCATCACCGGGCAGATCGAGCGGCTGCGCGAGGCCGGGCGGTTCACCTTCGGCTCGTTCTACGCGCGCCGGATCCGCCGTCTGCTGCCGGCCATGCTCGTCATGCTGCTGGCGGTGCTGCTGCTGTCGTTCCTGTTCCAGTCACCGATCAACACACAGTCCAACACCGCGGGCACGGCCCGGGCGGCGGTGCTGCTGTGGGGGAACTTCAACATCCTCAGCACCACGGGCGACTACTTCGCGGCCGGCGCGGTGATGAACCCGCTGCTGCACGTCTGGTCGCTGAGCGTGGAGGAACAGTTCTACCTGGTCTTCCCGCTGCTGCTGGTGCTCACCTGGAAACTCGGCCCCCGGGGGGTGCGCCGGCAGTTCGCCGCGCTCGGGCTGCTCACCGCGGCCAGCTTCGCGGTCTCGGTCTGGTTCTCCTACGCCGACTTCCGCATCCACACCTACCCGGTGTCCGACATCGCCTTCTACTCCTCGCCCACCCGGGCCTGGGAGTTCGGCGCGGGCGCGATGCTGGCGGTGTGGGCCACGGCCTGGTCGCGGCGCTCGCGGCGGCAGGTACTCGACGTGGACCGGCCGGTGGGCAGTCTGTGGGCGGTGCGGGCCGGCCGGTGGCTGCCGACCGCGCTGGGCCTGGCCGGGCTGGCTCTTCTCGTCGTCCTCAACCGCACCGTCGACGTGCAGACGGTGTGGCCCGGACGGGCCGCGCTGCTGCCGGTGATCGCCACGGTGCTGCTCATCCTGGCCGGCACGATCGGCACCGGCCCGGTGCAGCGGCTGCTCTCGTCGAAACCGTTCGTGGTGACCGGCGACCTGTCGTACAGCATCTACCTCTGGCACTGGCCGCTGATCGTCATCTCCACCCTGCTGTGGCCGGACTCCGACTCCCCGGTGTATGCCGCGTTGTTCTCACTGATCCCGGCCGTGCTCAGCTACCGCTACGTGGAACAGCCGCTGCGCCACGGCACGGTGCGGCTGCCCCGGGTGTATCTGGGTGGCGCGGTGTCGGCCGGGCTGGTGGTGCTGGCCGCGCTGACGCTCCAGGTCGCCGGGCCGTGGGCGGTCCCGAACGCCACCGCCTACACCAAGCAGGCGGCCGAGCTGACCTACGGCCGGGAGAACGGTTGCCTGGTGCGCAATCGGCCGTACCAGGAGTCCGACATGGACAAGTGCATGACCACGGTGCCCGACGCCAAGGGCTGGGTCATGCTGGCCGGTGACTCGCACGCCGAGGCGCTGTCGACCGGGCTGATCTCCGCCGACACCGACCTCGGCTACAGCACTCTGGCCCTGACCGGTGCGAGCTGCCCGTTCATGCGGGAGGCGCAGGCCAGCCGCGAGGTGTCGAACTGCGGTTCGCTGGCCTCGGCCCTGCTCGACCGGGCCACCAAGACCGACGACCCGCCCTCGCTGGTGGTGATCGGCCAGTGGGCGCTGCCGCGCTACGACAACGGCCACACCTGGCCCGAGCAGCTGAAGCCGGCCCTGGAGGAACTGACCGACGCGGGCATCCCGGTGATCTACGCGATGGACGTGCCGAACTACGCCACCCAGACCATGAACCGTCAGACGGCGTGCAGCGGCGGCTTCCTGAACTTCGTCTGCGACAAGAGCGAGCAGGCGATCCTCGACTACCAGGGCGACTCCCGGCAGGCCGAGTTCGACGTGGCCGGCAGCGTGCCGGGGGTCACCGTGATGGACCCCTGGGACCGGTTCTGCGACGGCACCACGTGCAGCCCGCTGATCGACGGCAAGCTGGCCTACTACGACTTCAACCACCTGAACCTGATCGGCTCGACGGCCCTGACCGAGGAACTGCACACCTCGGTGCAGCAGGTGCTCAGCCGCCGGTAGGCCGGGCGGGTGATGCGGTGACGCTCCGCTCGACCGGCTGCGTTCGGTCGCGACAGACTCACTGTCAGCAACCGCGCAGAAGGAGGTCGGGATGGCGAAGATACTGGTGGTGGAGGACGATCCGGACAACCGGCTGTTAGTGGAGTTCTCGCTCCGGCGTCTCGATCACGACGTGTACTCCGCAGGCTCGGCCAAGGAGGCGCTGGCGCTCATCGGCCTGCACGGCCTGCCCGACCTGGCACTGTTCGACATCGTGATGGACGGCACCGACGGGATCGGGCTGCTGTCCGCGTTGCGCCGGGTGCCGACCACCACGCCGCTGCGGGCGATCCTGTTCACCGCGCGGCAGCTGGCCGCCGACGAGCGCTCCGCGGCCGAGCTCGACGCCGGTCTCCTGCTGAAGCCGATGACCTCGGCCGAGCTGTGCCGGGCGGTGGACGCGGCACTGGCTGCCTGAGCGGGTGGGGCTGCTACTGGGTGGCCTCGGTCATCAGGTCTTTCAGCACGCCCATGCCGACCAGGTCGCCGCTGAACGTCAGGTCGTCACCGCTCCCGCGGTTGTACAGCCACAGCTCCAGATCGGCTGCCCCGCCGCGGATCACGGTGGCGGCCTCGCCCCGGTCGCTGACCCGCAGGGCCTCCGGCTCGAAATGCACGAACCAGGAACGGTGTTCGGTGCGCACCTCGACCGGCGGCCGGCCGATCTCGTACTCGTGCGGCTCGATGTCGGCCACCAGCATCGTGGCCAGCACCTCGTCGAGTCCGTCCTCGGCCAGCGCGGCGTCGATCCCGCTCGGGTCGTGCACCGCCAGTTCCGCGTCGAGGCGGTGGATCGCGGTCTCATGGGCCATGCGCCGGATCCAGAACCCCACGCTCTGGTCCGGCGCGAACCAGGTCCAGGCCGGATCCTGAGGCGCACGGACGTCGAAAACCTCGCTCACCGCCGCGAATCCGCGTTCCAGGATCTGGACGCTGCTCAGGCCGGACAGGTCCGGCTCCTGCGTGGGGCGGGCATTGAGCCGGATGCAGTCGACCTTGTGGAAGTACACCTCCCCGACGTGCCGCACCAGGTCGTCCAGCGACCAGTCCGGGCAGGAGGGCACGCGGATCGCGGCCAGGTCGCCGTCCACCGGTAGTACCGATCGAAGACGGGCGTACTCGGTGTTCAGGTGATGGCGCAGCTGCGAGGTGTCCATCCGGTCACTGTGGCAGGCCGACCAGGCCGTCCTCCACCCGAATACTGTCGAGGTTGCCGGTGAACCAGCGGTAGGTGCTCTCCACACCGTCGCGCAGCGAGACCGACGGCGACCAGCCCAGGCCACGCAGGCGGGACACGTCCAGCAGCTTGCGCGGGGTGCCGTCCGGCTTGGAGGTGTCGAAGGCCAGACGGCCGTCCCAGCCCACCACGTCGGCGATCGTCTCGGCCAGCTCGCGGATGGTGACGTCGATGCCGGTGCCGACGTTGATCGTCTCCGGCGAGTCGTAGTTCTCCAGCAGGAACACCAGGGCCGAGGCCAGGTCGTCGACGTGCAGGAACTCGCGCCGCGGCGTGCCCGAGCCCCAGATCGTGACCTCGCGCGCGCCGGTCAGTCTCGCCTCGTGGAAGCGGCGGATCAGGGCCGGCATGACGTGCGAGTTGGTGGCGTCGAAGTTGTCGCCCGGGCCGTAGAGGTTGGTCGGCATCGCGCTGATGTAGGGCAGGCCGTACTGCTTGCGGATCGACTGCACCTGCATGATGCCGGCGATCTTGGCGATCGCGTAGGCGTCGTTGGTCGGCTCCAGCGCGCCGGTGAGCAGTGCCGACTCCTGGATCGGCTGCTCGGCGAACTTGGGGTAGATGCACGACGAGCCGAGGAACAGCAGCCGGCCCACGCCGAACTGCTGCGCCGCGTCCATGAGATTGACCTGGATCCGCAGGTTGTCGGAGAGGAACTCGGCCGGGTAGCTGTCGTTGGCCAGGATCCCGCCGACCCGGGCGGCGGCCACGATCATCACGTCGGGCCGGGTCGAGGATACGAAGTCCATCGTGGCCCCGCGGTCGCGCAGGTCCACCTCGGCCGAGGTGGCGCCGACCAGGGAGCCGAACCCGCGGTTGCTCAGGGCCCGCCAGACGGCGGAACCGGCCAGGCCGCGGTGACCGGCCACGTAGACCTTCTGGTCCGGGGTGAGCCGGGGGCCGCCGGCCTGCCCGAGCGAGAGGTCCGCCGGGGTGGTGGAGGACGGAATCGTGGTCATGACGCCGAACGGTACCCGAGGTTCGAAACTTTGAGTGCTCATTCGGTGACTATCGGTGCAATGTCTGTGCGTGTCGCTCTGGGAGGGGGGCGCGCATCGGGTAAACGCCGGAGGTTCCGGGAACTGTCCCGTAATGCCTCTTCGTGATCGTCTCGTCACGCTACGGTACGGACCGAATCGGCTACCGCGAGTCCGCGCCGTTGCCGTCGGTGATGCCGGCAGCCGCGCCTCGAATTCACCACATCTGGAGGGGGCAGCACGCTTTGGAGACTCCGAAGAAGGCGCTGATCACCGGGATCACCGGTCAGGACGGCTCGTACCTGGCGGAACTGCTGCTGGACAAGGGTTATGAGGTGCACGGCATCGTGCGTCGCTCGTCCCAGTTCAACACGCACCGGATCGACCATCTCTACGTCGACCCGCACGACCCGCGCGCCCGGCTCTTCCTGCACTACGGCGACCTCACCGACGGGTCGCGGCTGGTGACGCTGCTGGAGAAGGTGCAGCCCGACGAGGTGTACAACCTGGCCGCGCAGAGCCACGTGCGGGTCTCCTTCGACGAGCCCGAGTTCACCGGCCTGTCCACCGGTGTGGGCAGCACCCGGCTGCTCGAGGCGATCCGGATGATCGGCCTGGAGTGCCGCTACTACCAGGCGAGCAGCTCGGAGATGTTCGGCGCCACCCCGCCGCCGCAGAACGAGAGCACCCCGTTCTGGCCCCGCAGTCCCTACGGTGCGGCCAAGGTGTACGCGTACTGGATGACGCGTAACTACCGCGAGGCCTACGGGATGTTCGCGACCAACGGCATCCTGTTCAACCACGAGAGCCCGCGTCGCGGCGAGACATTCGTGACCCGGAAGATCTCGATGGCGGTCGCCAACATCGTGGCGGGCAAGCAGGACTACCTCTACATGGGCAACCTGGACTCGGTGCGCGACTGGGGCTATGCCAAGGACTACGTCGAGGCGATGTGGCTGATGCTCCAGGCCGAGCAGGCCGACGACTACGTGGTGGCCACCGGAACCGCCTACACCGTGCGGGACTTCCTCCAGTTCTCGTTCGAGCACGTGAACCTGGACTGGGAGAAGTACGTGCGGTTCGACGAGCGCTACCTGCGCCCGACCGAGGTGGACTCGCTGATCGGTGACGCGAGCAAGGCCCGTGACGTGCTCGGCTGGACCCCGAAGGTGCTCACCCCGGAACTGGCCCGGCTGATGGTGGACGCCGACACCGAGACCATCGACCTGCGGACGAAGCTGCCCGCCCAGATCTGATCATCAAGGCGGCCACCCGGGTGGCCGAGGAAGTCGACCGTGGCAACGGCACAGAACGCGGAACGGACGCGGGACCCGCGGGGGATCATTCCCCCGCGGGTCCCGCGTCTGCCGGTTTTCCCCAGCTCCCGCCCGATCCCGAAGTGCCTGCCGCCCAGGCTCTTCGGCGACCTGGTGGACTGCCTGTCACCGGTGATGCAGCCGGGCGGCCCACGGGCACCGCGCTCGGTGCTGGTGATCCGGACCGACGAGGTGGCCGGCCTGGTGATGACCCTGCCGCTGCTGACCGCGCTGCGAGCCACCTGGCCCCAGGCCCGGATCACGCTGGTGGCCCGGGGGACGCGGGGTGAGTTGCTGCGTGGCGGCCCGCTGGTGGACGAGGTGGTCGCCTGGCCGGACCGGGCGGAGGGCCCGGAGTCGCTGCGCGGGCAGTTCCGCTGCTGGCGCCTGGCCCGTCGGCTGCTGCGCCGGACCCGGCCCCGGGGTGGGCGTTTCGACCTGGCGCTGCTGCCCGGCGCGGCCCGGCAGGAGGGCCAGCGCACCGCCCGGTACGTGGCCCGCGCCGCCGCCCGGCGGGTGGTCGGGTTCGACCCGGCCGACGCCGGGCGTGACCTGCTCACCGACCGGGTCGCCGACACCGGCCCCGGGACGCACCCGCTGCGCTCCGGCGAACGGCCGGCCGGGGCGGTGGGTGTCACCATCACCCCCGACGCCTACGACGCCCCCGGGCTGAGCGTGATCGGCCCGGCGGACCGCGCCGCGGCCGCCACTCTGCTCTCACCGCTGGCCTTTTCGGAGGGGCCGGTGGTGGCGGTCGAACCGGGGACGCACGACCCGGCGGTGCACGCGGCGGCCCTGAACCAGGTGCACGCCCGGCTGCCGGTGCGGGTGGTGCTGCTGGGCGGCCTGCACGACCAGCCGGCGGCCGAGGTCTTCGTGCGTTCCCTGGCGGCCTCGGTTCCGCTGGTCAGCGCCGTCGGGCGGACCCGGCCGCGGGTCACGGCGGCCCTGCTGGCCGGGAGTGACCTGTACCTCGGGGGCGTCGGCGACGCGATGCACCTGGCCTCCTCGGTGGCGACCCCGTGTGTGGCCGTGGGCGCGGCTGTGGGTGTGGCCGGGAGCGGGGCCGGGAGTGCTGGTGCCGGCGTCGTCCACCGGCACGACGGACCGTGGTCGGCCGGATCGCGGCTGGTCGTGCCGACCGCGCCGGACCCGGCGGGCCTTCTGGCGCGGACCGTGCTGGAGCTCCTGACCGGCGTCGCGCCGCAGCCACCCGAAACCCTGACCGATCGGCGGCTGCCCGTCACTTCTTGAGCTCTCCGAACGCCTTTCACCCGATCGGCGGTCGCCCACCCGGCCCCCCTGAGTCACGCTGTTCCGGCACATCCGTGAGCTGGGAGGGGTGAAGGATCCGATGGAACGGCGCTGCGTCGTCATCCCGGTCATCGAGCGACCGAACGGGATGATCATGACGCCGTCCTCGACCGAGGGCGGATTCTTCCCGCGGGTGATCGTCGAGGGACAGATCCGCTACTCGCGGCTGGTGATCGAGGGCGAGGACCAGGTGTGGGGGCCGACCCTGGCCGAGGCCCAGGAGCGAGCCGCGGAGCAGAACGCCGCCTGGGGCCTGACCAGCGACGACGTGCTCCAGATCCTGATCGGCTGGCAGGTGGCCCGGGATCAGGATGATGCGGGTATCAGCTAATTTTCCTGACGTTTCCCTACCGTAACCAAAGCTGTGCGTAGGGTGGGCACTTACGCGAGTCGGAGGGAACTTGTGGTGGGTGCTCTGATGGTGTCCGAAGGACGCTGGATCAAGATCGCGCTGGTGGCCGCTGTCGCCATCATGCTCGGGACCACGATGATGGTCACGGCCCAGCGGGCTCGTACCGATGCCGTCGATCTGGACCAGACCTCGGACCAGTGCGCGTTACCCATCGAGGAGCGGGTGGGCGGCTGGTTCTGCCCCGCCGACTGATCCCGGTCTCAGCGCGTCAGGTAGGCGGCCAGGTTCCGCAACGACGACTCCAGGCCCTCGGCGTGGTCTTCCGCCGAGATGCCCGGGGGCACGTCGTCGGCCCGGATCCGGATCAGGCTGCCGCCGTCCGGCGCCGGTGACACCTGCCAGGTCATCAGCATGGTGCCGGCAAACGCCGGATCGTCGGAGGTGAACTCCACGGCCTGCGAAACATGTTGCCCATCAACTACTTCCAGGATGCGTACGTCGACCACGTCGGAGTCGGCGGTGGTCTTGCCCGGCGCGTCGGCGAAGGTGAGCACGAGCCGGTACGACCCGCCGGCGCGCAGGTCGAAGTGCTCGAAGCGGCCGGTGGCCCCGTCCGGCGGCAGCCAGCTCTCCAGGGCCTGCCGGTCGACGAGGGCCGCGAACGCCCGCCCGGGCGGCGCGGCGATCACCAGTGAAGCGGAGTCGGTGCGCGACATGCCGCCACCCTAGGTGGTGAAGCCGGCGCGCGAGGTGCCCGGCCGGGCGCTGTCGACGGTGTAGGGGTCTTCGCCGGATGTCAGGTGCCCGGATCCTCGGGGGGAACCCTTTGACGTTTTGACACCGGCCAGGCGCCCGAGGTGGTGTCAAAACGTAAAAGGATCCCCCGTCCGCACAGGCCGGTCGGGGCCCACGCGTCTCACAACTGCGGCAGGCCCTTCACGTGCCAGCCGTAGTAGGCCGAGCGCACCTTCTTGTCCGACCCCGCTGTCACCCGGCGCACGGAGTGCCGCCGCCAGTCCGCCTGCTTCTTCCGCCAGACGAAGGTGGTGGCGCGTCCCGACCAGCTCTGGGCGCCGAAGTGGTCGCGGTTTCCCTGGTAGAGGGTGATGAAGGCGCGGTGGTCGCGCACCGTGCGGCGGATCCCCTCGAACACGCCGTACGAGCCGGCCACCACCCACTGCCCGGCGAACGGGTTGCCGGGTGCCCGGGTGGTCGGGGGCTTCTGCACCACCAGGGCGCCGTCGCGAAAGGTCAGCACCTTGAACGCGATCAGGTCGGCGCCCAGCTGGTTGGCGTAGACGATCTCGGCGCCGCGCACCCCGTCGATCCGGGCGGCGCCGAAGTACGCGTCGTCGTCCCAGCTCTCCACCCGTAAACGCTTGACCAGCAAGCGCTTCGAGGTGCGCACCCGGAACTCGACGGAGTGCCGGTTCTTCTGCCGGACGCCGATCTGGTCCCGGTTGCCGTCGCCGTCCACGTCGATGCGTTTCACCACGTCACAACCGGGGACGCCGGTGCACACGGAGGAGGTCTGCGGCGGCAGTGCCAGGGCGGCCAGAGCGACCAGTGTGCCCAACATGGATGACTCCTCGGCCGGGGGAACGCTCGATCCGGTCATCGAACGCCCGCGGCCACGGGTCGAGCTCCCGGCGACGGCAACGACCGGATCGGACGAAGCCGTTATCGGGCTATCGGGGCACAGCGAACCCGAACGGCAGCTCCAGCCGGTACTTCGCCAGCAGGGCCTCGTCGGCCAGCAGCTCGGCGGTCGGGGCGTCGGCCTGGATGCGGTGATCGGCGAGCACCACCGAGCGCGGGCACAGCTGGAGCGCGTAGGGCAGGTCGTGGGTGATCATCAGCACGGTCACGTCGAGCGACAGCAGCACCTCGGCCAGCTCTCGCCGGGAGGCCGGGTCGAGGTTGCTGGAGGGCTCGTCGAGCACCAGGATGTCGGGGTCCATGGCCAGCACGGTGGCCACGGCGGCCCGGCGGCGCTGCCCGAACGACAGGTGGTGCGGCGGCCGGTCGGCGAGGTCGGCCAGGCGCACCCGCTCCAGGGCGGTGTCGACCCGCTCGGCCACCTCCTGCTTGCTCAGCCCCAGATTGCGCGGCCCGAAAGCCACGTCGTCGCGCACCGTCGGCATGAACAGCTGATCGTCGGGATCCTGGAAGACGATGCCGACCCGCCGCCTGATCTCCGGCAGCGTGGCCCTCGTGACCGGCGTGCCGCTGATCCGGACCGAACCGGTGGACGACGAGTGAATGCCGTTCAGGTGCAGCGCCAGCGTGGTCTTGCCGGCCCCGTTCGGGCCCAGCAGGGCCACCCGCTCGCCCCGCCGCACGGTCAGGTCGACGCCGTCCAGTGCCAGGTGGCCGTCCGGGTAGCTGAAGCACAGGCCCTCGACCTGGACCGCCGGTGGAACCTCGCTCATGATCCGATCACGGCCGCCACGATACTGACCACCGCGAAGGTCGCCGGCAGGGCGAGGCCCACGCCCCAGCTGGCCAGGCCCGCACCGGCCTCGGACCCGGTGGGCATCCGGCCGTCGTAGCCGCGCGAGAGCATGGCCAGGTGAACCCGCTCGCCACGCTCGAAGCAGCGCACGAACAGGGCTCCCGCGCTGAGCCCCAGCACCGGCCAGTGCCGCAGGTTGCTCGCCACGAAACCCCTTGACTCCCGGGCGATCCGCATCCGCCGCAGCTCGTCGGCCACCACGTCGGCGTACCGGATCATGAAGCTCATGATCTGCACGATCAGCGTGGGCATCCGCAGCCGCTCCAGGCCGGTGAGCACCTCGCGCAGGGGAGTGGTGGCGGCCAGCAGGATCGACACCGCCACCCCGAGCGTGGCCGTGGCCATGAGTTCCCAGGCGCCCCAGAGTCCTTCGACGCTCAGGTGCAGTCCGAGCACCTCGGTGCGCTCGCCGCGGGCCACGAACGGCAGCAGCAGGGCGAACCCGATGAACGGCACCTCGATCAGCAGACGCCGCGCCAGCAGGCCGGGCGGGATGCGGGCGACGGCGGCCAGCGCCAGGATCACCGCGGCGAAAACCCCGAAGGCCCAGAACTGCTCGCGCGGGGCGGACACCACGGCGAGCACCGCCAGCACCGCGGCGACCAGCTTCACCTGGGCCGGAAGCCGGTGCAGCACCGAGGTTCCGGGCAGATACAGGGTGTGGTGGGCGTGCCCGCCGCTCACTGAACGTCGGCAGGTGCGTCGGCAGGCGCGTCTGCGTCGGTGGGCTTGCGCCGGCGCACGACGAGGATCAGTGCGGACGCCGCCACGAAGGTCACTCCCACCCCGATCACGCCGGCCAGACCTGTTGACAGCCGGGGGTTGTCGACACCCTTCACGCCGTAGTCGGCGAGCGGGGAGTCGCTCATCGTATGTTCCCGGGCCTGCTGCGAGATGCCCTGGTCCTCGCTGACCTTCTCCAGGCCGTCGGGGGAACTGCTGGCGTAGTAGCTGACCACCCCGGCGAACAGCAGGCTGACCGCGAGCAGGGTGATGAGGAGGTTGCGGGTGCGCACGGGATCAGGCCTCCTGAGTCACGGGGGTGGTCGCGGCGGCCGGTTCCGGACGCCGGAACCGGTTGAGGTAGACCAGGTCGGGCCGGGTGGCGGCGATGGCGGCGACGGTGACGGCGGTGATCAGGCCCTCGCCGATGCCGATCAGCGCGTGCACGCCGACCATCGCGGCGGCCACGGTGCCGAGCGCGACGTCGGTGGTGCCGCCGAGCGCGTACAGCCCGACGAAGGTGAGCGAGGCGCCGACCACCGAGATACCGGCGGCGACACCGGCGGCCACGGCCGTGGCGGCGCGGGTGCGCGGCAGCAGGCGGATCAGCAGCACCGCCAGCGGGAAGCCGATCAGCACGGTGGCCAGCGACATGTCGATGATGTTCACGCCGAGTGCGGTCAGGCCGCCGTCGGCGAGCAGCACCGCCTGCACGAGTAACACGACGGCCACGCACAACGCCCCGGTGAACGGCCCGACCAGGACCGCGGCCAGGGTGCCCCCGAGCAGGTGGCCGCTGGTGCCGGCGGCCACCGGGAAGTTGAGCATCTGCACGGCGAACACGTACACCGCGACCAGCCCGGCCAGCGGCGCGGTGCGCTCGTCCAGCTCGCGGCGGGCCCCGCGCAGGCAGATCGCCAGGCCGCCGACGGCGACCGCGCCGGCCGCGATCGAGATCGGGGCGTCGATGAACCCGTCGGGTGCGTGCATGGGCCTGGTCTCGATTCCTTGGAGGTGTGCTGGCCAGGACAGATTCGCTCAATTGCACAGGCTTTGCAATAAGAGCGTCTCAACGAGCACCGTGCCCGGCGGGTTCCACGGGTCCGCCGAACGTTACCCGACCGGCGGCAGCAGGCTCTGCGCGTGCTTGCGGAAGGCGCTGACCAGGCGGCTGTTGTCGCCCTCGCGGGAGGCGATCACCACGTGGCTCGGCGGGGCGTCGACCAGCGGGACGATGACCAGGTCGCGCCGCGGAGGGCGAGGCGCAGCCACCACGATCGCGATCGCCTGGCCGGAGGCGACCACCTCGAACTTGTCCTCCACGCCGGTGATCAGCGGGCCGTCGGGGGGTCTGCGGCCGTCCGGGCGCGGGTCGATGCGCCAGTAGGCGTTCGACTCCGGGTCGGCGAGCCGGGGGATCGGCTCGTCGGCGATGTCGTCCAGGCTGACCGACTCCCGGCTCGCCAGCCGGTGCCCGGCCGGCAGCAGCACCGCACGACGCTCGTCGTAGAGCACCGTGACGTGCAGCCCGGCGGTCGGGAACGGCAGCCGGGCCACGGCCACGTCGATCCGGTGCCCGAGCAGCGCCTCCGGCACGTCGGGCCACTCCACGTGCGTGGCCCGGATCTCGGAGTCCGGGTGCCGGCGGCGCATCTCCAGCACGGCCGGGGTGACGATCAGGCTGGTGATGTAGCCCACGGTCAGCCGGCTCGGGTCGGCGGCGGCCCGGGCCTCGCCGGTGGCCTGGGCCGCCATCCGCAGCAGCGCCCGGGCCCGGGGCAGGAAGGCCGTGCCCGCGCCGGTCAGCTGGGTGCCCTGTGGCGTGCGGTCGAGCAGCCGGGCGCCCACCTGCTCCTCCAGCCGCCGCACCTGCCGGCTCAG
This sequence comes from Kineosporia corallincola, assembly GCF_018499875.1. Taxonomy (GTDB): domain Bacteria; phylum Actinomycetota; class Actinomycetes; order Actinomycetales; family Kineosporiaceae; genus Kineosporia; species Kineosporia corallincola. The sequence continues at coordinate 158,610 of NZ_JAHBAY010000011.1, forward strand.
CGAGGGCTGCCCGACCAGCAGGGCCTGGGCGGCGCGGCCGAAGTGCCGGTGCTCGGCCACGGTGACGAAGTACCGCACCAGGCGCAGGTCGAGGTCGGAACCGTTCATGCCCGGAGCGTACCGCCGTGATCGGCGCCCTCTTCCCATGAAGATCCGTGTGAACTGCGGTGATGCCCGATCCGCATGTCGTCATCCGGAACAGGCCTTGGACCGGACGGCAGGGGCGGGAGCAGGGTGAGGACGTCAGCCAGTCCGCTCTCGCAGGGAGTTCGAGAACCATGCGCGTATTCGTCACCGGGGCCACCGGTTTCATCGGCGGGGCCGTCACCCGCGAACTGCTCGCGGCCGGTCACCAGGTGCTGGGCCTGGCCCGCTCCGACGCCGGTGCCGCCCGGCTGGAGGCCGCGGGGGCCGAGGTGTACCGCGGCACCATCGACGAGCCGGACGGCCTGCGGGCCGGGGCCGAGGCGGCCGACGGCGTCATCCACACCGCCTTCGACCACAGCGACATGGGCGCCCTGTCGACGGCCGCCGAGAAGGACCTGACCGTGGTGCGGGCGCTCGGCGAGGCCCTGGAGGGCACCGGCAAACCGCTCGTCACCACCTACGGCACCACGGCCCTGGCGCCCGGCTCGGTGGTCACCGAGGCGTTCCGCCCGGACCTTTCACGGCCCCGGGCGGCGGTGGAGGCCCTGACCCTCCGGCTGGCCGAGAAGGGCGTGCGGTCGGTGTCCCTGCGGCCATCCACCGTCGTGCACGGGCACGGCACGGCGGGTTTCGTGCAGCTGCTGGGCGCTGTCGCCCGGCAGAAGGGGATCTCGGCCCACCCGGGCGACGGGTCGGCGCGCTGGCCCGCGGTGCACGTGGACGACGCCGCCGTGCTGTACCGCCTGGCGATCGAGAAGGCGCCCGCCGCAAGCGTTCTGCACGCGGTGGGAGAGGAGGGCGTGACGGCGCGGCAGATCGCCGAGGCGATCGGCCAGGGGCTGGGCCTGCCGGTCGCCTCGGTGCCGCCGGAGCAGGCCGCCGAGCACTTCGGCTGGCTGGGAACGGTCTTCGGGCTGGACGTGCCGGCCTCCAGCACCGCCACCCGGGACCTGCTCGGCTGGCGGCCGTCCGGGCCAGGGCTGATCGAGGATATTGCTGCCGAGCCGGTTTTCGGCTAGTCAGGCAGAATCACGGACGACGAGATGCGTGGGCAGCACCACGTCGTCCACCGGTTCGCCCGGGTTCTCGATCAGCCGGCTCAGCGTCCGCACCATGTGCACGCCCATCTCCTCGACCGGCTGGTGCACGGTGGTCAGGCTCGGCGTGGTGTGCCGGCTGGAGGGTGAGTCGTCGAAACCGACCACGGCCACGTCGTCCGGCACCCTCCGGCCGGCTGCCGACAGCTCGGCCAGCGCACCGATCGCCATCTGGTCGGACGCGCAGAAGATCGCGTCCAGATCGGGCGCGGCGTCGAGCAGTTCACGGGCCGCGCGCCGTCCACTGTTCTCGCTGAAGTCGCCGGACCCGACCAGCGGCTGGAGCCCGTGCGCGGCCAGCGCCCGGGCGTACCCCTCCAGCCGGGACCGGCCGGCGCTCATGTCGGCCGGCCCGGTGATCGTGGCCACCCGGCGCCGTCCACCGGCGAGCAGGTGCTCCACGGCGAGGGCCGCCCCGCCCTCGTTGTCCATGTCGACGTAGGGCAGCGGGTTCTCGTCCTGCGGGCGGCCGCCCAGCACCGCGGGCACCCCGCGCCCGGCCAGCTGGGCGGGCAGCGGGTCGTCGCCGTGCAGCGACAGCAACAGCACCCCGTCGACGTGCTGCCGGCTGAGGAAGTCGTTGAGCCGGCCGCGCTCGGACTCCCGGTGCGCCATGGTGAGCAGGAGCTGCCGGGAGGTGCCGGCCAGCGACGCGGTGACGCCGCGCACCAGCTGCCCGAAGAACGGCTCCCCGAACAGCCGGTCCTCGGGCTCCGACACCACCAGCGCCACCACGTCGGTGAGTTGCGTGACCAGGGAGCGGGCCGCCCGGTTCGGCACGTAGCCGAGGTCGTCCACCGCGCGCAGCACGGCGTTCCGGGCGGCCTCACTGACCTGGACGGAACCGTTGATCACCCGGGACGCCGTGCCCCGGCCGACCCCGGCCCTCGCGGCGACCTGTTCCAGCGTCGGGGCCCGGCCAGGGTTTCGCCTGCTCATCTAGGTGATTATGACCGGTCGTCCAGTGAACGGGTCTCGATCACCTTCGAGTACCAGACCGCGCTGTCCTTGGGCGTGCGCACCTGGCTCTCGTAGTCGACGTGCACCACGCCGAACCGCTTGGCGTAGCCCTCGGCCCACTCGAAGTTGTCGAAGACCGACCAGAGGAAGTAGCCCTTCAACGGCACCCCGTCGTCGATCGCCCGGGAGCACGCGGCCAGGTGGTCGCGCACGTAGGAGATGCGGTCGGCGTCGTGCACCACGCCGTCCTCACTCAGCGGGTCGGCGAACGCGGCGCCGTTCTCGGTGATCACCAGCGGCACCGCGGGGTACTCCCGCTTCAGCCGGGTGAGCACGTCGTACAGGCCGTCCGGGTCGATCTCCCAGCCCAGGTCGGTCAGCGGCATGCCGTGCCGGACCTCCCGGGCGTGCGCCGCGCCGATGTAGGGCGAGTCACGCTGACCGGTGCGCTCGCCGACCAGGTCGGGGTGGTCCGGGTCGCCGGTGATCACGTAGCGGGTGTAGTAGTTCACGCCCAGCATGTCGATCGGCTGGCTGATCGTGTCCAGGTCGCCGTCCCGCACGTCGCCCATCCCGCCGAACTCCGACAGGTCGTGCAGCATGTCTTGCGGGTAGCGGCCTTTCAGCACCGGATCGAGGAACAGCCGGTTCTGGAAGCCGTCCACCCGGCGGGCGGCGTCGGTGTCCACGGCCGAGTCGGAGGCCGGGTCGACCGCGTACAGGTTGAGCGTGATCCCGACCCTCTCCACGTTCTGCGCCCGCAGCGCCTGTACCGCCAGCCCGTGCCCGAGCAGCAGGTGGTGCACCGAGGCCAGCGCGGCCGACGGATCTTGCAGGCCGGGCGCGTGCCGGCCGGATGCGTAGCCGATCAGGCTGGAGCAGAACGGCTCGTTCAGCGTGATCCAGTTCTTCACCCGGTCGCCCAGGTGCTCGTGCACGATCTGGGCGTACTCGGCGAATCGATAGGCGGTTTCGCGGTTCGGCCAGCCGCCGGCGTCTTGCAGGGCCTGGGGCAGGTCCCAGTGGTAGAGCGTGATCCACGGGTCGATGCCGTTCGCCAGCAGCTCGTCGGTCAGCCGGGAGTAGAAGTCCAGGCCGGCCTCCAGGCCGCGGCCCCGCCCGTCCGGCTGGATGCGGGGCCAGGACACCGAGAACCGGTAGGCCTCCAGGCCGAGCGAGGCCATGATCGCCACGTCGTCCTTGTAGCGGTGGTAGTGGTCGATCGCGACGTCGCCGGAGTCGCCGTTGACGACCCGTCCCTCGGTGTGCGAGAAGGTGTCCCAGATCGACAGGCCTCTGCCGTCCGCGCCGGCCGCACCCTCGATCTGGTACGCGGCGGTGGCGCCACCGAAGACGAAATCGTCTTTCAGACTCATGATTTCACGGCTCCATCCATGATTCCGCTGATCAGCTGGCGGCCGAACAGCACGATGACGGCGAGCAGCGGCAGGGTCGCCATCAGGGTACCCGCCATCACCAGGCTCTGGTCGGTGTAGTAGCCGCTGGACAGCCGGGACAGCGCGACCTGGACGGTCGGGTGCTCCGGGCTCAGCGCCACGTAGGGCCAGAGGAAGTCGTTCCAGTAGGTCATGAACGTGAAGAGGCCGAGGATGGCCGCCGCCGGGCGCAGCGCCGGCAGCACCACCGACCAGAAGATCCGGATCGTCGAGGCGCCGTCGACCCGGGCCGCCTCGATCAGCTCGTCCGGCACCGCCTGGCTGGCGTACTGGCGCATCAGGAACACACCGAAACCACTGGCCAGGTAGGGAAGAATGACGGTCGGCAGGGTGCCCTGGATGCCGAACCAGTCCATCATCATGTACAGCGGCACGGTGCCCAGCTGCACCGGCACCATCATCGTCAGCACGACGATCGAGATCAGCGCGTTGCTGCCGCGGAAACGCAGCTTGGCGAAGGCGAATCCGGCCAGGCCGGAGAAGATCACCACGAACGCGGTGATCGTGCCGGCCACGATGAACGAGTTCATCAGGGCCTTGGCGAACATCACGTCGGGGTTGTCGAACAGGGTCTGCACGTGCTCGCCCAGGTGGCCGCCCGGGGTGAAAACCGGCGGGATCTGCACGATCTCGTCGTTCGTGCGGGAGGCCATCACGAGCATCCAGTACAGCGGGAACACCGACAGGAAGAACGTGATCACCAGCACCAGGTAGTTCAGCGGGCTGGCCCGGAACAGCTGGTTGTTGCTCTCCGCGACCTTGCGCCGGAGCGGCTTCTTCGGCGTGGGTTCGGTCGCCGGTTCGGTTGCGACTGCGGTCATGGCCGGGGTACCTCCCTGGTATCAGTCAGCACCGCTGATCCGGCGGACGATCAGGATGTTGATGAGTGAGATGACCAGCACGAGAAGGAAGATCATCCAGGCGACGGCCCCGGCATAGCCGAATTCGAAGCGGGTGAAGCCGTTCTCGATCAGATACATGGTCAGGGTCTGGAACTGCCTCAGCGTGCCGCCCTGGATCGCCCCGGCGCCCGGCGCGAACAGCAACGGCTCGGTGAACAGCTGCACCCCACCGATGATCGAGGTGATCGTGGTGAACAGGATGGTCGGGCGCAGCAGCGGCAGCGTCACCGACCAGAACTGGCGGGTGCGCGATGCCCCGTCGATGGCGGCGGCCTCGTAGAGGTCGCTGGGGATGGCCTGCATCGCGGCCAGGAAGATCAGCGCGTTGTAGCCGGTCCAGCGCCAGTCCACCATCATCGAGATGGCCAGCCACGACGACCAGGTGTGCGCGGTCCAGTCGATCGAGGCCACGCCGAACCAGCTGAGCATCCAGTTGGCCAGGCCGAAGCCCTTGGCGAAGATCATCCCGAAGATCAGCGTGACCGCGGCCACCGAGGTGACGTTCGGGATCACCACCCCGATCCGGAACAGGGTGCGGGCCCTGATCTTCCGGTTCAGCGTGACCGCCAGCCAGAGGGCCAGCGCGTACTGCGGAACGGTGGAGACGACGAAGATGCCGAAGGTGTTCTTCGCGGCGTTCCAGAACTGCTCGTCGCTCAGCAGCTTCTGGTAGTTGTCCAGCCCGGTGAAGGTGTGCTCACCGAGCAGGGGCCAGGCGTGCAGCGACACCCAGAAGGTGTACAGCAGCGGGAAGGCCCCGAAGATCGCGAAGAGGATGAAGAACGGCGAGATGAACGCGTAGGGCGACCCTTTCAGGTCCCACCGGCTCAGACGGCTCCGCCAGGGGGAGCGCGTCCGAGCCGGTGCGGCCGGGGCCAGGGTGTCAGACACCCGCCGCGGCCTTGGCGCTCTGGATCGCCTGCTGCCAGCCTTCCTCGGAGGTGCGCTGACCCTGCTCGACCGATCGCAGGTCGTTCTCGATCGCGTCACGCACGGCCTGGTTCTTCGCGCCCAGGTAGACCGGCTTCAGGCTCTTGGCGCCCTGGACGAAGATGTCCGCCACCGGGGCGTCGCTGAAGTACTCGTTCTTGAAGTCCTTCAGGGCCGGGTCCTCGAAGTCCTGCGGCGAGGACGGCAGGTTGCCCGCCTCGTTGAACGCCGACAGCTGGCCCTCCGGGCTGCTCAGGAACTTGGCCAGTTCGACGGCCGCCTCCTGGTGCTTGCTCTGGGTGGGCACGGCGAGGAACGAGCCGCCCCAGCTGCCGCTGCCGCCGGGCACCGTGGCGATGTCCCACTTGCCCTCACCGGCGTCGCCGGCCTGGCCCTTGATGTTCGCGGTCATCCAGGCGGGGCAGGCGATGGTGGCGAAGTCGCCGCCCTTGAAGGCCGCGTTCCACTCGGTGGTGAAGCTCTTCAGGTTGGCCGACAGACCGGCGTCGAGTACCTTGTTGGTGGTGTCCCAGGCGCTCTTGACGGCCGGGTTGGTGTCGAACACCAGCTTGTTGTCCCGATCGAAATACGTGTAGCCGGTGGTGTTACCGGCATCCTGCATGAGGATCGAGTTGTAGGTGTTCGTGGCCGAGTCGACGAACTTGGCGTCGCCCTTCGTGCCCTCCAGGAACTTCTTCCCGGTGGCGATGTACTCGTCCCAGGTGGGCCAGAGGGCGGAGACCTCGTCGCGGTCGGTCGGCAGGCCGGCCTCCTTGAACAGGTCGCTGCGGTAGCACATGGCCAGGCCACCGACGTCGGTGCCGAGCCCGATCGTGGTCTTGCCGTCGGCGGTGGTGGCCTGGGCGTTCTTCCAGTCCAGCCAGTTGCCCTTGAGCTCGTTGAAGCCCTCGTCCTGGAAGTTCACGAACTTGTCCGGCGCCTGGAGGAACTGGATGATCGCGCCTTCCTCGATCGCGACCACGTCACCGGCGCCGCTGCCCGCGGCGATGCGCTGGGTCAGCGCATTGGTGTACTTGCCCAGGTCACCCTCGTTGGACTCGACGATCTTGATGTTCGGGTGCGACGCCTCGTACTCCTTGTAGAGGGCGTCGTAGCCGAACGTGCCGAAGGTGGACACCTTGAGCGTGATCTGCTCGTCGGAGCCGGTGCCACCCTCATCGTCGTCACTGCCGCAAGCGGCCATGGTGAGCGCGAGTCCTGCTACCGCGGCCAGGGCGACCAAACGCCGGCCGCCGCGCATGGAGGGGCTCATGGCTATCTCCTTTCGGGGCCTCTTCGACCCGAGGTACGTCTGTGGGAGCGCTCCCAAACGTGCGCTCCGGGCATATGGGTCGTCAAGGGATTCTTGGGAGCGCTCCCATGGTGTTACGCAGTTGTAATAAACCCAGGGCGCGTTCTAGAAGTGGCTGTCCTCGGCCGGATTCAACGTTGTCCGGGGAGGTCGCGCAGCCAGGACAGAGCGCTCTCGACGGCGCTCACGGTCGGGACGCCGGGCGGGAGGGGCGGCCGCTCGACCATGATCACCCCGACGCCCGCCTCCCGGGCTGCGGCGAGCTTGGCCGCGGTCATCGGGCCGCCGCTGTTCTTGGTCACCAGCACGTCGATCCGGTTCTCGTGCAACAGTTTCCGCTCCGCGTCGAGGGTGAACGGGCCGCGGTCGAGGATGATCCGGCAGTGCTCCGGCAGCGGCCCGTCCGGCGGCTCCACCGCGCGCAGCCAGAAGTGCTGGGGGAGGGGGGCGAACGCCCGCGTCTCCTGTCGGCCGGTGGTGAGCAGTACCCGGGTCGTTGCTGGGGTTGCTTCGAGAAGTGCTGCGGCGCCCGGAATGTCGGGGGCGCTCGTCCACCGGTCGCCGGGCTGCGGCTGCCACGGCGGTCGGTGCAGCACGAGTAACGGCGTTCCGGTGGCCCGGCAGGCCGCCGCCGCGTTCGCGGTGATCCGGGCGGCGAACGGGTGGGTCGCGTCGACCACGGCCGAGAACCCTTGTGCGGTGAGGTATTCGGTCAGGCCCTCGACGCCGCCGAAGCCGCCGACCCGCACCTCGCCCTCGGGCAGGCGCGGCGACGAGACCCGCCCGGCGAGCGACGAGGTCACCGCGATGCCCTGGGCGGTCAGGCCGGACGCCAGGCCCCGGCCCTCACCGGTCCCGCCCAGCACCAGCACCCGGCGCTGTGCCATGGTCTCAGCCCCGGCGGCGGCGCAGCAGGTAGGTGTCCATCACCCAGCCCTTGCGGGCCCTCGCCTCGGCCCGGGCCCGCTCGATCTGCGGCCCGACCTCGACCACCGGCCCGCTGAACAGGATCTCGTCCTTCGTGCCCAGGTACGCGCCCCAGTAGATGTCCACGTCCGGGTCGGTGACGTGGCGGAAGGCGCAGTCGCCGTCGAGCATCACCACCACGTTGTCCTGCCCGGCGGGCAGGCCGTCGGCCAGTAGCCGGCCGGGGGTGATGTGGATCGGCTCGCCGATCCGGTTGAGCGGGATCCGGTGCCGGGCGGTGAGGGCGTGAAGACTGCTCACGCCCGGGATCACGTCGTACTCGAACGCCACGTTGCCGCGGGCGATCAGCTCCTCGACGATGCGGATGGTGCCGTCGTAGAGCGACGGGTCGCCCCAGACCAGGATCGCGCCCACCCCGTCGTCGTCCAGTTCCGTGGCGATCATCTGCTCGAAGATCTCCGCCCGGCGGTGGTGCCAGTCCTTGACCGCGTCCCCGTAGGCCTGGGCGGTGCGGTCGCGCTCCGGATCCGTCGCCTGCACGAAACGGTAGGCGTGGCCGGTGATGTGGCGCTCGCAGATGTCGCGGCGGAGCTGCACCAGGTCGTCCTTGGCGCTGCCCTTGTCGATCAGGAAGAAGGCGTCGACCTGGTTGAGCGCTTTGATGGCCTGCACGGTGACGTAGTCCGGGTCGCCGGCACCCACCCCGATGATCAGTACTTTGCGCATCAGTGCCGGCACCTTTCGGTGGAGTAGAGGTGGCTGTCGGGGAACTCGCTCGCGGTCAGCACCGGGCCGACCACGATCACCGCGGTGCGCCGGATCCCGGCCTCGCGCACCTGCCCGGCGATGGTGGCCAGGGTGCCGCGCAGGATCTGCTCGTCGTCGCGGCTGGCCCGCGCCACCACCGCGACCGGGCCGTCGGTGCCGTAGACCGGCCTGAGAGTGGCCACCACGTCGTCGATCTCCTGGACCGCGAGATGCAGCACCAGTGTGGACCGGCTCTGTGCCAGGCTTTTCAGGTCCTGCCCCTCGGGCATGGCGGTGGCGCGGCGGGCGATCCGGGTCAGGATCACCGACTGGCCCACCCCCGGCATCGTGAACTCGCGCTTCAGGGCCGCGGCCGCGGCCGCGAAAGCCGGTACGCCGGGCACGATCTCGTAAGGGACGCCGAGGCCGTCGAGTCGCCGCATCTGCTCGGCCACCGCGCTGAACACCGACGGGTCGCCGGAGTGCAGCCGGGCCACGTCGTCACCGGCCTGGTGGGCGCTCAGCAGCTCGGCGACGATCTGGTCGAGGTCGAGGCCGGCGGTGTCGACGAGCCGCGCGCCCGGCGGGCATTCGGCCAGCAGTTCCCTCGGCACCAGCGAGCCGGCGTACAGGCAGACCGGGCTCTTCTGGAGGACCCGCAGCCCGCGGATCGTCAGCAGGTCGGCGGCGCCCGGCCCGGCACCGATGAAATGAACGGTCATACCGTGCCTTTCCAAGCTGCCCACTGGGTGACGGGCATCGCCGGCCGCCAGCCGGTGAACCGGCCGATCGGGGCGGCGCGGGTGATTTCGATCCGGGTCAGCGTGCCGCCGTACTCGTCCAGGGCCTGGGCCAGCATCATCTCCGACTCCAGGGTGGTCACGTTCGCGACCATCCGGCCGCCCGGGGCCAGGGCCTCCCAGCACAGGTCGATCAGGCCGGGCGAGGTCAGCCCGCCGCCGACGAAAATCGCGTCGGGGGTGGGCAACCCGGCCAGCTCGGCGGGCGCGGAGCCGACCCGCACGTCGAGGTGGGGCACACCCAGCATCTCGGCGTTGCGCCCGATCCGCAGCGCGCGCTCGGGATCCCGCTCGATGCTGACGGCCCGGCAGGCCGGATGGGTGCGGAGCCATTCGATCCCGATGCTCCCGGCGCCGCCCCCGACGTCCCACAGCAGTTCGCCCGGCTCCGGCGCGAGCACGGACAGAGTGACCGCGCGCACATGGTGTTTCGTCAGCTGGCCGTCGTTCTCGTAGGCCTCGTCGGGCAGCCCGGGCACCCGGGACAGCCGGATCGGGGCAGGCCCGGGACGGCAGAGCACGGCGAGCACGGTGAGCGCCCTCGATCCCCGCGGCGCATGCTCCGGGTAGCCCTCGGCGGGCCATTCGCCGGCGGACGCGCTGACCCGCGACTCGTCGTCGGCGCCGAGGTTGCTCAGCGCCGTCAGCTCGCTGGGCCCGAAACCGTGCTCGCGCAGCGACGCGGCGACCACGGCGGGGGTGGTCTCGTCGGGTACCAGCACCAGCAGGCGGCGGCCCGGGCTGAAGGAGGGGGTGAGCGTGGCCGGAGGCCGGCCCACCAGGCTGATCACCTCGGTGTCCTGCTGCGCCCAGCCCAGCCGGGCACAGGCCAGCGACACGCTGGAGGGGTGGGGCAGCACGGTCAGGTCGAAGCCGGGAGCGACCCGGGCGATGGTGGTGGCGATGCCGAAGAACGTCGGATCGCCGCTGGCCAGCACCACCTTGCGGGCGCCGGGCGTCTTCACCAGCAGCAGCGGGAGCGCTCGCAGCAGGGGGCTGGGCCAGGGCACCCGGCGGGCCGTGACCTCGTCGGGCAGCAGGTCCAGCTGACGGTCGCCGCCGAACACCACGTCGGCGCCGAGCAGTACGTCGCGGGTGGCGTCGGCCAGCCCAGGCCATCCGTCCGCCCCGATCCCCGCGACGGTCAGGCGTTCGGGCGGGGGCAGCGGCGGAGCGGTGGACACGCTGGACACCCTAGTTGAGGCGGTGCGGGGGAGCGGGGGCGGTGGGCGCTGGCGTAGGTGGGGCAGCCTGGCGTGGGCGTGGGCGTGGGCGTGGGCGTCGTGCGCCTGGTGGGCCTCGGCACGGACGAAGCCCCTGGCGTCGCTGCGAACGCCAGGGGCTTCTCCATCTCGTGCTGATGCGCGTGACGGTGGGGACTGGTCTGCGGCCGATGGCGCTCAGGGCCGCGGGCTGTGCGGCCCGGCACTTCCACGCCGCGGCACGGCCCGTCCGTCACGGCGGGCGGTCGACCCAGGTCGGCCCGAGGTGAGCGCCCTGGGTCGGGCCGAGGTCCGCCCGGAGCGGTTCGGTCACCCCGGACGGACCCTCGACAGCCCGGTCAGCCCGGTCAGCCCGGTCAGGCCGTCAGGAACGTCGGTTCCGGTCTGCCCGGCGGCGGTGGTGCGGGATCCGGCCCCGGCCCGGGGAACGGTGGGCTGGGTGTGGGCGGCCCGGGCACCGGACCCGGGTGCGGGGGTTCCAGCGGCGGGTCCGGCTCGGCCGGGGGCAGGGTGCTGTCGTCTGGGGGCAGGGTCATCCCGTCGAACGGAATGGTCATGGTGTTCCCCCTTTCGTCGGAACGGGTCGGAGGATCAGCCGGTCACGATCCACGCTGCCGCGTCGGGCGGTAGCAGCCCCCCATCGACGGAAAGGCTCGACAGGACCACCCTGCCCGGCGGCAGCGGGACCGCAACCTCACCTGTGTTCAGCATGCAGATGAAGCCCTGGCCCCGGGTCAGCCCGAGCACCTGGTCCTCCTCACCCGTCCAGACCAGCGGCCCGCCGCCGGCACCGAGCTGGGGCAGTTCCCGCCGCACCCGCAGGGCCTGCCGGTACAGCGACAGCATCGACCCCGGATCGCCCTGCTCCGCCTCGACCGACAACTCGCCCCACGACGGCGGCTGGGGCAGCCAGCCCTCGCCGTCCCCGAAACCGAACGACGGGCCCGAACGTGCCCAGGGGATCGGGACCCGGCAGCCGTCGCGCCCGCGCTGGGTGTGCCCCGAACGTTGCCAGGTGGGGTCTTGCAGCAGCTCGTCGGGCAGGTCCTCGATCTCCGGCAGCCCCAGCTCCTCGCCCTGGTAGAGGTAGACGCCGCCGGGCAGCGCCAGCACGTAGAGAATGGCCGCGCGGGCGCGGCGGGTGCCCAGCTCCAGGTCGGACGGCCCCTCGGGCCAGCTGTGCGCGTCGGCCTGCGCACCGGTGCGCCGCTGCGCGCGGCCGAGCCGGGTGACGTGCCGGGTGACGTCGTGGTTGGAGAGCGTCCACATCACCGGCGCCCCGACCGAGTCGTGCGCCTCCAGCGACGCCCGGGCGGTGTCGCGCAGCTCGCGAGCACTCCACCGGGCGCGCATCAGCTCGAAGTCGAACGCGGTGTGCAGCCGCTCGGGGCGCAGGTACTCGGCCAGCCGGGCCGAGCTCTCCACCCAGGCCTCGGCCACGAAAACCCTGGGCGGGTCGTAGGAATCGCCCACCCGGCGCCACTCCTGCCAGACCTCCAGCACGCCCGGCCGGTCCCAGTAGGGATGACCCGCGCCCCGGACCCGGTCGAGCAGCTCGCTCTCGGGCAGGTTCAGGTTCGGCAGTGCCGGGTCTTTGATCAGGCCGTGCGCCACGTCGATGCGGAACCCGTCGGCGCCGAGGTCGAACCAGAACCGCAGCACGCTCTCGAACTCGGCGCGCACCTGCGGGTTGTCCCAGTTCAGGTCGGGCTGCCGGACGTCGAACAGGTGCAGGTACCAGTCGGCCGAACCGGCCACCCGCTGCCAGGCGCTGCCACCGAACACCGACTGCCAGTCGTTGGGCGGCAGCTCTCCGTCGTCACCGGTGCCCGGGCGGAATATGTAGCGCTCGCGGGCGCCGGGCTCACCGGCCAGCGCCGCCGCGAACCAGGGGTGCTCGTCGGAGGTGTGGTTCGGCACGATGTCGAGCAGAACCTTCAGGCCAACCGCGTGGGCTTCCCGGATGAGCGCCTTCGCCTGGTCCAGGTCGCCGAACGGGGCGTGCACGTCGCGGTAGTCGGCGACGTCGTACCCGCCGTCGGCCTGCGGCGACGGGTACCAGGGGTTGATCCAGACCGCGTCCACCCCGAGCGCGGCCAGATAGGGCAGCCGGGAACGGATCCCGGTGATGTCGCCCAGGCCGTCGCCGTCGGAGTCGGCGAACGACCTGATGTACAGCTGATAGGTGACGGCGGATCGGTACCAGTTGTCGCCGGTCTCGTTTCTGGTCACGGAACCGAAGCTACCCGCGCCCACCGACAACTACATTCCGTACGGCACCTGTCGCTCCAGCCACTGGAGCCGGAACTGGTGTTCCTCCTCCAGACGCCGGCTCAGCGACTCGGCGACCTCCGGGCCACCCTTGCGTCCCAGCCGCCCGTAGGTCTCGATCTGCACCGAGATCGAGAACTTCGTGCCCACGGTGCCCGCCGGCTCGAGGGTCAGCTGGCCGTCGATGGTCACCTGGGGTGCCGCCGATAGTTCGACCTTGTACTCACCGGTGCGCGCACCGTTCCAGGCGGACGGCTGCCAGATCAGCGACTCGGTCGCCATCGACTTGCCACCGAAGAATCGGCGCGCGGGCATGAGGTCCGCGGCCTGACGTTCGGCGACATGCCGGAAGACGCCCGCGCGCTCCCTCAGCTCCAGGACGTGGAAGTCCTGGTAGCCCAGCTGTTTCGCCTTCTCATTAAGATGTTCCAGCCGGGTCATCATCCGGAACGTCACCATCGGTGAGACCCCGTAGACCCAGCCCAGATCGAACTGCGCTGACATGGCTGAGTGTCCTCCTTGCTGCCGGAGCCTAGGACATGACTGCGGGATGATCAGAATTGGTAGGACAACAGGGCATGGCCAGGGCGTTCACAGTTACGACGGCGGAACTGGCAGTCACCGTTGACACGGCCTGGTGAGTGCCCTCACTGAGATAGCCTGTGGGTCGTGGCTGAGTACATCTACACCATGCGTAAGGCGCGGAAGGCGCACGGCGACAAGGTCATTTTGGATGACGTGACGCTGTCCTTCCTGCCCGGTGCCAAGATCGGCGTCGTCGGACCCAACGGTGCCGGTAAGTCGAGCGTGCTGAAGATCATGGCGGGAATCGACCAGCCGTCGAACGGTGACGTGCGGCTCGATCCCGAGGCCACTGTCGGCATCCTGATGCAGGAACCAGAGCTGAACGAGTCGAAGACGGTCCTCGGCAACGTCGAGGAGGGCGTGGGCGAGATCAAGGCCAAGCTCGACCGCTTCAACGCGATCTCCGAGGAGATGGCGTCGCCCGACGCCGACTACGACGCGTTGCTGGCCGAGATGGGCGAGCTCCAGGAGGCTCTGGACCACGCCGACGCCTGGGACCTCGACGCCCAGCTCGAGCAGGCGATGGACGCGCTGCGCTGCCCGCCCCCCGACGCCGACGTCTCCGTGCTGTCCGGAGGTGAACGCCGCCGGGTGGCGTTGTGCAAGCTGCTGCTGTCCAAGCCGGACCTGCTGCTGCTCGACGAGCCCACCAACCACCTGGACGCCGAGAGCGTGCAGTGGCTGGAGCAGTTCCTGGCCTCCTACGCCGGCGCCGTCCTGGCCGTCACCCACGACCGGTACTTCCTCGACAACGTGGCCGAGTGGATCCTCGAGCTGGACCGCGGCCGGGCCTACCCCTACGAGGGCAACTACTCCACCTACCTGGAGAAGAAGGCCCAGCGTCTGGCCGTGCAGGGCAAGAAGGACGCCAAGCTGGCCAAGCGCCTGGCCGACGAGCTCGACTGGGTGCGGCAGAACGCCAAGGGCCGGCAGACCAAGAGCAAGGCCCGCCTGGCCCGTTACGAAGAGATGGCGGCCGAGGCGGAGCGCACCCGCAAGCTCGACTTCGAGGAGATCCAGATCCCGGCGGGTCCCCGCCTGGGTTCATTGGTGATCGAGACCCAGAAGCTGGGCAAGAGCTTCGGCGAGCGCGAGCTGATCAAGGACCTGTCGTTCAACCTCCCGCGCAACGGCATCGTCGGCGTCATCGGCCCGAACGGTGTGGGTAAGACCACGCTGTTCAAGACCATCGTCGGTCTGGAAGAGCCCACCAGCGGCCAGGTCCGGGTCGGCGAGACGGTCCTGACCTCCTACGTCGACCAGAACCGCGGTGGTCTCGACCCGAAGAAGACGCTGTGGGAGACGGTTTCCGACGGCCTCGACTACATCAAGGTCGGCCAGGTCGAGGTGCCCTCGCGCGCCTACGTGGCGGCCTTCGGGTTCAAGGGGCCCGACCAGCAGAAGCCGACCGGTGTGCTGTCCGGTGGTGAGCGCAACCGGCTCAACCTGGCGCTCACCCTCAAGCAGGGCGGAAACCTGCTGCTGCTCGACGAGCCCACCAACGACCTCGACGTGGAGACGCTGGGGTCGCTGGAGAACGCGCTGCTGGAGTTCCCGGGCTGTGCCGTGGTCATCTCCCACGACCGGTGGTTCCTCGACCGGGTCACCACACACATCCTCGCCTACGAGGGCACCGAGGAAGACCCGGCCAACTGGTACTGGTTCGAGGGCAACTTCGAGAGCTACGAGAAGAACAAGATCGAGCGGCTCGGTGAAGACGCCGCGCGTCCGCACCGGGTCACGCACCGCAAGCTGACCCGCGACTGAGATCAGGGCAAAAACTGAGGACGGCGATGAGCCCCGGCCGGGGCTCATCGCCGTCCTCAATTTTCACACCGCGCTCTGCCTGCGCAGCACGAGAAGAGCCAGCCAGCCGATCGGAACGCGCACCCAGAACGTGATCAGGCGGAACAGCACCGCGGCCGACAGCGCGACCGGCTTGTCCACGCCGATCACCACCAGGCCGCCCGCCAGCGCCGCCTCGGCCGCGCCGATCCCACCCGGCACCGGCACCGCCCCCGCGATCGCCGAGCCACTGATCACCACGACGGCCAGCAGCACCAGCGGGGCGCTCTCGCCGAACGCCCACAGGGCCGAGCCGAGCACCGCCACGAACCCCAGCGTCACGGTGAGATGGCCGGCCACCGCCAGAGCCAGACGCCGGCGATCGGTGACGATGTCGCGCAGCTCGGGGCCGGCGTCCCGGAACGGCCGCACCACGTACTTCGTGACCAGCGCCCGCCCCCACGGCCAGAACCGCAGCAGCACCAGGAGGGCCACCACCACACCCAGCGCCGCGCCCACGGTCATCCAGGGCACGTGCGGCGCGTCGGACAGCGACCGGCCCGAGGCCACCAGCAGCAGCACCACCAGAACGGCCGTGACCAGCACGGACGTGGTCTGGACCAGCCCGACCACGGCGACCGCGACGGCCAGCGGGATGCCCTTGCGGGTCAGGTAGCGCACGTTCAGCGCCAGCCCGCCGGCACTGGCCGGGGTGATCAGATTGACGAACGAGGTGGCCAGCTGGACCAGCGTGGTCTGCCCGAACGGGAGCTTGCCCGGGGCGAAAGCGACGAACCCGGCCGCGCTGCCGACGATCGGCAGCACCGAGGCCAGGCAGGCCAGGGTCAGCCAGAGCGGGTCGGTGGAGCGCAGACGCTCGAAGAGGTCCGCGAAATCCACCTGCTGGAGCAGCGCATAACCGCCGAGAACCGTGGCGAGCACCAGCACGACCCGCCCGATCACCCGGCCCCACCCCGGTTCCCGCTCCGGTTCCGGCGCCTCCTGCGCAGGTAGTGGCCGCACAGCTGGCGTTTCCGAGGGCACCGACACGCCCAAACCTTCGCACAGCGTGCTGACCAGGAGAAAAATGAGAGACGACGAATGACCTGCGGGACCGCTCAGCCGGGTGGGAACAGCGCGGCGAGTTCCTCGATGCGGGCGATGCGGGCGGTGTCGGTCATGACCTCTCTCGCCAGCCCAGGCAACCCGGCGGCCGACCGGGCGAGATCCCGGCGCTGATCCTCGGACAGCTGCGACACGTCGAGGATGCCGAGGTGGTATTCGGATATCTCGCGAAGATGGTTCGCCAGATCCTGGCCACGCACCAGGCCGGCCAGGGTCTCGACGGCCCAGTAGAAGTCCCAGGACGAGACGTCCCAGCTCAGTTCGGCGGAGAGGAACACGGATCCGGCCATTACCTACCCACCATGAAGACTCGGGGACCCAGGGGCTCGATGATCTTCTGGATCCGCTCGATCTGGGCGGCGGTGAAGCCGGAGACGTCGACGGGCACCAGCTCAGCCTTGCCCAGGTGCTTGTGGAGCTGCCAGACGAAAGTATCTCACTGCCGATCAAGGAACCGGCCGGGAAATCCGCCCATCGCGTCGTACACGGTGCCGTGCTCGTCGAGCCAGTCGCCCGGGCTGCCCTCCGGAATCCGGGTCAGAGTGACACCGCGCTCGTCCATGATGCGCCTCGCGGTGCGGTATTCGAGGGGCCGGAACTTCTTGATCTCCGGATCCCAGCCGAGGTCGTACTCCCACGTTCCCGGCTGGGGATCGTCCGGCCACCGACGACGGGTGGGTGGCCCAGACGGTCCCCCCGAACCACCCGGTGTCAGTTTCCCGGCGAGGAGCCGTTCTCCCGCTTCTTCCCGTCGTTGTCGGTGTTCTCGTCCTTGTCCTGCTCACGGTTCTTGGAGTCGTCTTCCTGACGCTTCTCCTCGCCCATGTTCTCGGCCTGCTCGTGCTCGCCCTCGGTGTCGGTGCGGGAGCGGGCCAGGCGCTCGAACAGGCTCTCGATGTCTTCGCGCAGGCCGGACAGGCGGGAGGTGAGGGCGTTGTGGTCGGCCTGCTCGGCGCCCTGCACCGCCTCGTCGACCAGGGCCACGGCCGCCTCCAGCACGTTCTGGGTGGCCTCCAGCTCGCTCAGGGCGAGGGTCAGGTGCTCGGCCACCTCGGTGGTGCTCATCTGCTCGTTGATCTCGTCGAGCGTGGAGGTGGCGTTCTCGAAACCGGTCTGCGCGCTGTCGAACTCGGCGCTGATCTTCTCCAGCGCCTCGCCGGCCATGCTGATCGACTGGGCGACGCCGTCCCACCCGTGCTCGTAGGACAGCTCGATCTGCCCGCGGGCGTACTCGAGGGTCTCCTCGGCGCGGGTCCTGGCCTCGTCCACCGCCGTGCTCACCGCTTTGACGTCGGTACTGATTTCTTCGGTGCGCGACATTGGTCTCCCTCGGATGGGTTCGCCGCAAAGTCTAGGGCTGCCCACCCACCCCCGGCAGCCGCGCGGGTGCACCCAGGCGGTACGCCACGATCACCCCACTGACCGCCTGGGCATGGATCAGCGCCGCCAGAACGACCAGCTGGAAACGGGCGGCGTCCATCGGGTCGGCCCCGCCCAGCAGCGCCCCGATGAACGCGCCGGGCAGGGTGACCAGGCCGGTCGTGCGGGTCTGGTCGACGACCGGCGTCATCGCCTCGGCCACGGCCCGGCGGCAGATCCGCGCGGTGGCCTGGCGGGGCGTCGCCCCGAGGGCGAGCAGCCCCTCGATCTCCTCGCGCTCGGACACCAGCCCGGCGGCCAGGTGCCGGCCGGTCAGGCTGGCGGCCAGCATGGTCCCGCCGATCACGATCCCGCCCAGCGCCACCAGGTAGCGGGCCGACAGCTCGAGCATGCCCAGCGCGAAGATCACCGCGAGGGTGCCGACGGCCGCGGTGCCGCAGGCCAGCGCCACGGCGGCCGTCGCCCCGGGCAACGTCCTGATCCGCCCGGCCGCGGTGCGCACGGCCACGCCCAGCATCACCCCGAGGGCGAGCACCACCAGCGGCGGCGCGTCGAACACGCCGCGCAGGGCCAGACCGACCAGGGCGAGCTGGGCGGCGCCGCGCGCCACCGCCCACGCCGGGCCCCAGCCCAGTGGTACTTTCGCCGTCCTCAAAACGGTTGTGGTCAGGGCGATCAGGACCACGACGCCGATCCCGAGCCGGACGTCGGCGGTGAACACGCTCACTGCGGCACGCGGAACATGCCCTCCTGGCCCAGCGTGGCCACCAGGGTCCCGTCCAGCGCGTAGACCCGGGCCAGACCGAGCCCACGGGCGCCGGAGGCGGAGGGGCTCTCCTCCACGAACAGCATCCAGTCGTCGAACCGGACCGGCCGGTGGAACCACATCGCGTGGTCCAGGCTGGCGGTCTTCATTCCCGGCGTGGCCCAGGCCAGGCCGTGCGCGCGCAGCGTCGGCTCCAGCACGGTGTAGTCGCTGACATAGGCCAGAACCACGGCGTGCAGCAGGTCACCGGCCGGCAGCGGGGTGGTCGGCCGGATCCAGACGGCCTGCTCGGCCACCTTCTCCGGGCCGGGGGCCAGGAACAGCGGGCTCTGCACGTGCCGCAGCTCGAACGGCTGGGTGGACAGCAACGGCCCCAGGCCGCTCAGGCCGATCCCGGCCTCCTGGAGGCGCTCTCGGACCGAGGGCAGCTCGTGCGGGCGCGGCACCTCGGGCATCGGCGCCTGGTGGTCCAGGCCGGGGGCGGGCGTCTGGAACGACGCGATCATCGACAGGATCGGCTTGCCGTGCTGCACGGCCTGCACCCGGCGGGCACTGAACGAGCGGCCGTCACGCAGCCGCTCCACGGCCAGCTCGATCGGCACGGACGGGTCGCCCGGGCGCAGGAAGTAGCCGTGGAAGGAATGCGGCGGCCGCTCCTGCCCGACCGTCTTCACGGCGGCGGCCAGCGACTGGGCCAGCACCTGACCGCCGAAGACCCGGCCGTTCGGGGCGTGGTAGTTCTGCCCGACGAAGCGGTCCTCGCCCTCGGGTGTCACGTCGAGGATGCCGACCAGCTCGTCGATCGGCACCAGGTTGTCACCGGGCACCTCGTCGGCGCCCACCCCCGTGATCGCCGCCAGCGCGTCCTTCGCGCGGTCGCTGCTCGTCACGTGCGGTCTCCTTCGTTTCCTGCCTGGTCCGGCCTGGCGCACACCATGCGGGCGGCCAGGTCCGCGTACAACTCCCCGATCTCCGCGGCGGTGCGGCTGCCCCGGGGGTCGTACCAGCGGGCCACGTCGACGCTCAGCGAGAGCAGGGCACGCGCGACCGCACGGGGGTCGGGCACGTCCATCTCACCACTCGCGTTCCCGGCCACCAGCTGGGCCTCCACCGCACCCTCGATCCGGCGGCGCATGCCGAGCACCCGGTCGCGGTGCTCCGGGGCCAGCGCGGCCAGCTCGTGCTGCACCACGCGGGCCACCCGGTGACGCTCGGCGTGCCAGGCGGTGAAGGCCCGGATCGCGGCGCGCAGCCGGGTCATCGCGGACCCGGGGCCGGTCACCGACCGCTCGACCAGATCCAGTGCCGCCTCGTGCCCGACCACGCTGATCTCTGTCAGCAGCGCCTGTTTCGAGGGAAAATGCACATAGAGCGCGGCGGGACTGAGCCCGACGCGGGTCGCGATGTCTCGGGTGGTGGTGGCGTGGTAGCCGCGGTCGGCGAAGGCCTCGACGGCGGCCTCGACCAGCCGTCGGGACGAATCGCCCGATCGGCCGGGGGCGCCGTCATGGTTGCCCTCGTCGTCCGTCCAGCTCATCGCCGAACCGGTCGCCATGGCGCGAGCATGTCATGAACGGGCGTTCAGTCAAGGACAGGGGCAAGCTGGCTTCCGGTACGGACGTCCGTCCGGGTGACCTTGATGGAGGGCACATGCGTCTCAACGAGGAGACGGGGATCCAGATCAGCCAGGTCGGTGAGGGGACGCCCGCGGGGCGGCGGTTCGCCGGCCGGGTCGCGGTGGTCACCGGGGCCAGCCGGGGCATCGGCCTGGCGATCGCCCGGCGGCTGATCTCCGAGGGGGCCCGGGTCTGCGTCACCGCGCGCAAGCCGGAGCCGCTGGCCGCGGCGGTGGAGCAGCTGGGCGGCGCGGGCGTCGCGGTCGGGGTGGCCGGGCGCGCGGACGACGCGGAGCACCGGGCCCACGCGGTGCGGGTCACCCTGGACGCCTTCGGTCGCCTCGACGTGCTGGTCAACAACACCGGCATCAACCCGGTCTACGGCCCGATGACGAGCGCCGACGCCGGGGCCGCGGCCAAGGTCTTCGACGTCAACGTGATCGCCGCGCTGTCCTGGACCGACGAGGCCCGCAAGCTCGGGCTGGGCAGCCAGGACGGCGCCGCCATCGTCAACGTGGCCTCGATCGCCGGGCTGCGGCCGTCGCCGGGCATCGGCGTGTACGGCGCGAGCAAGGCCGCGCTGATCCACGTCACCTCGCAGCTGGCGCTCGAGCTGGCCCCGCGGATCCGGGTGAACGCGGTGGCGCCGGCGGTGGTGAAGACCCGCTTCGCCACCGCCCTCTACGAGGGGCGCGAGCAGGAGGTCACCGACGGCTATCCGCTCGGGCGGCTCGGCGACCCGGACGACGTGGCCGCCGCGGTGGCGTTCCTCGCCAGTGACGACGCGTCGTGGATCACCGGGCAGACGCTCACCCTGGACGGTGGGGTGGGGCTGGCGGGCGGTCTCGGCTGACTCTGGACCGACCCTGGACCGACTCTGGGCTGACCGGGTTCCCCGGCATACGGGTAAGTTGCGGCGGCATGAGCACGCAGGCGTCCGTGTCGGGGTCCGGGACGATCGAGGTGGGCGGCGAGATGCGGGCCTGGCGGGTCGTCGCCGCCGGTGAGCCGGGCCAGGTGATGCGGCTCGAGCAGGTGCCGGTGCCCTCGCCCGGGCCCGGCCAGGTGCTCGTGCAGGTCGCCGCGGCCGGCCTTGGCCTGACCGATGCCGCACTGGCGCAAGGGCTTTCGGTGCACGCCCCGCCCCCGCCGTTCACTCCCGGCCTGGAGCTGTGCGGTGAGATCGTCGGCGTCGGCCCCGGGGTGTCGCAGTACCGGCTGGGCGAGCGGGTGGTGGGCCAGACCACGCTGCCGAACGGCTCGCTGGCGCAGTACGCGGTGGCCCGGGCACAGGACGTGTTCCCGGCCCCGACCGCGCTCGACGACGCCCCCGCCTCGGTGTTCCACCTGGCCCACCTGACGGCCTGGCTCGGGCTGTACCGCCGGGCCGCCGTGCACGTGGGTGAATGGGTGCTGGTGTTCGGGGCGGGGGGCGGCCTGGGCGGGGCCGCGGTGCAGCTCGCCCTGGCGGCCGGGGCCAAGGTGGTGGCCGTGGTGGGGGACGACGAGAGATTCCGGATCGCCCGTGGTCTGGGGGCCCACGTGGTGCTGCACCGGGGAACCATGGACGTCGAGAGCGCCGTGCGGGAGCTCACCGGCGGCAAGGGCGTGCAGGTCGTCTTCGATCCGGTGGGCGGGCCGATGTTCGAGCTGTCCTGCCGCCTGGTCGCGTTCGAGGGCCGCATCGTGGTGGCCGGGTTCGCCTCGCAGCAGGCCGTTCCGGTGGCGCCGGAGCAGGTGCGGGCCGCCAACTTCACCGTGCTCGGGGTGAACTCGGCGCTCTACCGCGAGCGTGAGCCGGAGCTGGTGCAGCGGGCCCACGCCGACCTGACGGCGCTGCTGGACGCCGGTGCTCTGCGCCCGCTGCTGAGCGAGACGCTGCCCTTCGAGCAGGCGGCGCAGGGGGTGTCCCGGCTGGCCGAGGGCTTGGCACACGGCCGGTTCTCGGTGCTGGTGGGCTGATCTGGCAACCCGCGGACCGGCGCCGGCCAGGCCCCTCCTCCTTCCCGGCGCCCGGTCCGGGGTGCTGTGGATTCATCGGTCACCCACAGCGACCCTTGAACAGGAAATCCCGCGATCGGGTGTGACTCGGGCCACGTGACCGTCGGTCGGCCTTCCGCCGACCCTCCGCCGCACGGCGGCCGGCCCGGATGCGGGACGATGGGCGGGTGCCTCGCCATCGTGTTCACATCCCGTTGCGCTGGTCGGACGCCGACGCCTACGGCCACATCAACAACGTGCAGTTCCTCCGGCTGCTGGAAGACGCCCGGGTCACCGCGCTCGGGGTGGACCTGCTCGACCACGCCCGCCGCCCGGACGGCGGTGCGCTGATGGTGTCCCGGCAGGAGATCGAGTACCTGGCGCCGCTGGCCTTCCGGATCCCGCCGATCGGCATCGACCTGTGGGTGACCCGCATCGGGGCCGCCGACTTCGAGCTGGCCTACGAGGTTCTCGACGGCGAACCGGGCGCCGAGACGGTGTGTGCGCGGGCCGAGACCACCCTGTTCTCCTTCGACCTGGACGGCGGCCGGCCGCGCCGGATCGACACCGCCACCCGGGAGAAGCTCACCGGCTGGATCGACGGGCCGCTGAACTGGAAGCGTCGCCGGCGCGAGCCGCAGGCCGCCCGGTGAACCTGCTGCTGCCCGACCTGGGCACCCTCTCCGACGTCCGCACCTTCGTGGGCCGCGCCCGGCAGGTGGACGAGAACGGCGCGATCCGGCTGGTCGCCTCCGGCCCGGTGCTGGCGATGTACGCCGCCGCGGTGCACGGGGGCGGCGGCCCGACCGTGCTGGCCCTGCGCGTGCTCACCCTGGCCGAGCCGGCCGAGGCCGACGCCACCGTGCCGCTGGCGTCGATGGCCGACCGGTTCGCCCGCATCGACCGGCTGATGGCGGGCAGCCGCCCCACCCCGAAGAGCATCGGGAAGCCGCTGGAGCTGCCGGTTCCGCCGACCACGGCGACCAACGCCGGCTGGGCCGGGGTGGTGCCGCCCCGCTCCGGCTGGAGTCTCGACGGCATGGTGCCCTGCCCGGTGCTGCGCACCGCGGCCCGGGCCGGGATCGAGGAGGTCGCGGCCGGGGCCCCGACCGGGTCCGGCGCCTCGGCGGTGGCCCGGCTACGCGCCCTGGTCTGGGGCAGGCCGCTGCTGGAGGGCAGCCCGGTGCCGGCCGGGGTGGCGTTCGCGGCGCAGGTGTTCGGCTTTCTCGGGGCCGGTGCCCCGGAGCCCGGCTCGGGCTGGGGCGACGACGTGGCCACCCTGCACTCGGCCGGGCGCTGGTGGCGGCTGAGCACCCCGCGGGGTCACGTGCTGGCGCGCACCAACCCGCTGGCCTGACCGGCGTCAGTCGGCGGTGTTCTGGAGGCTGAACGCCGCCCGCTCCAGGTAGTCCCAGAGCATCGCCTCGTGGGCCGGCGGCAGGTCGAGGCTGTCGACGCCCGCCCGCATGTGCTTCAGCCAGCGGTCGCGGGCGTCGGCGTTCACCCGGAACGGCACGTGCCGCATGCGCAGCCGGGGGTGCCCGCGCTCCTGGCTGTAGGTGGTGGGGCCGCCCCAGTACTGCTCCAGGAACTTCAGCAGCCGCTCCTGCGCCGGCCCCAGGTCTTCCTCCGGGTACATCGGGCGCAGCACCTCGTCCTGCGCCACACCCTGGTAGAAGGTGTGCACGAGCTTGGCGAACGTCTCCCGCCCGCCGACCGCCTCGTAGAAGGTGACCTGCTCGGGCCGGGGCCCGGTCGGCACGATGTTGAGCGACTCCTGATCCGCCATGCCTCCCAGTTTCGCCTATCGGCCTTCGAGCAGTGCCGCCAGCCCGGCCACCAGCACCTCGGTGGCGTGCCGCAGCGCGCCCTCCGGATCGGCCGACAGCCCGGTGGTCTCGCCCAGCGTGCCGGACACCCGCTCGGCCGTCGGGTGGTCGAGGCCGGCCATCGCCGTGGCCAGTACCGGTGAGATCTCGTTCCACCACTGGAGATCCGACTGCGAGGACTGCTCCCGCGCGCGGTTCAGCTCGACCGTCTCCCGGGCCAGCCCGGACACCGTGGCCAGCAGCGACGTGAGCGTGTGCTCCATCTCCAGGTCGCTCAGCCCGATCCCGTCCAGCGCCCGCAGCTCGGTCTCGTACTTGCCGGAGGCGCCCGGCCCGGGTACCGGCCGGCCGGGCCGCACGTCCACCGTCCAGGGGTGCCGCAGGTGGTGCTGCCAGTTGGCGGTGACGATGTGCCGCACCCGGTCACGCCAGTCGCTCCGCCCGGCGGGCAGGTCCTGGCCGGTGTAGACCTCGCCGGTCACCGCGTCGAGCATCAGCTCGATCAGCTCGGGCCGCCCGGCGATGTACGGGTACAACGTCATCGCGCTGACGTGCAGTTCCTCGGCCACCCGGCGCAGCGTGATGGCGTCGAGCCCTTCGTCGTCGGCCACCCGGATCGCCGCGTCGGTGATCAGTTTCGGCGTGAGCCCGGACCTCCCGGTGCTCACGGTGGGGCGCCAGAGCAGCCCGATCAGTTTCACCGGGTCGCCCTTTCGCTCCGCTCTCTTCGCCATCGGGTCAGTCTATGCGTTGCGTACAACGTAATTTACGTTGTACGTTCTGGCTGTGGGCGCCAACGGTGGACGTCGGTGGCCGGCGACGGTGATCGCCAGCCGGTGTGTGGGATCGCCGGTGGGGTCGTGCCCGGCCCGGTGATGGTGGCGCTACGTGGGATCGGTGGCCGGTCGCAGTGAATCGGACAAGCCGTCTACGGGGGAGGTTTCGGGATGGAGCGGACGGATGTTCGGGTCGAGGCGCGGGGGGTGCGCAAGACCTTCGCCGGGGCGCGGCGCCCGGCACTCGACGGGGTCGATCTCACCGTGCGGGCCGGGCGGGTGCTGGCGCTGCTCGGGGCGAACGGGGCGGGCAAGACCACGATGATCCGGATCCTCACCACACTGCTGGCGGCGGACGCCGGCACCGCACGGGTGGCCGGCTACGACGTGGCCACCCAGGGCGGGCGGGTGCGGGCCTCGATCGGGCTGGCCGGGCAGTACGCCGCGCTCGACGAGATCCTGACCGGCCGGCAGAATCTTGAGATGTTCTCAAAGCTGGCCGGGTACAGCAGAATACGGGCACGGGAACGGTCCGGCGAACTGCTGGCCGCGGCCGGTCTGGTCGAGGTGGCCGACCGGCCGGTGGCCGGGCTGTCGGGCGGGCTGCGGCGCCGGATGGACCTGGCTGCCTCACTGATCACCACTCCGGCAGTGCTTTTCGTCGACGAACCGACCGCCGGCCTGGATCCGCAGGCTCGGCGTGACCTCTGGGGCCGGCTGCGGGGGATGGCCGACGGCGGCGTCGCGATCCTGCTCACCACGCAGTACCTGGAGGAGGCCGACGCGCTCGCCGACGACGTGGTCATCCTGAAGGACGGCTCGGTGATCGCCCGCGGAACCCCGGCCGAACTGAAAACCCTGGTGGGAGAGCCCCGCTGGGTCATGCAGCAGCCTACCCTGGAAGACGTCTACCTGAAGGTGGTGGGGGAGTGAGCATCGTCCGGGAGGCCGTCGTCATCGCGGGGCGCACCGTTCTGCACTGGCGCGCCCGTCCCGGTGTTCTCGTCGTCCAGTTGTTGTTCCCCGTGATGATTCTGCTGATGATGGGCGGTCTGTTCGGCGGGGCGGTGGCCGGCGACACCGGTGACTACTTCGTCTACGTGCTGCCCGGGGTGCTGGCCCTGAACATGCTCTTCGGCATCGAGGGCACGATGGCGGCCCTGGCCTCCGACGCAACGAAAACCGTGACGGATCGCCTGCGTTCGCTGCCGATCTCCCCCGGATCGGTACTGCTGGGCCGGGTGCTCGCCGACCTGATGACGTCGGTGGTCGAGCTCGCCGCGCTCAGCCTGGCCGGTCTCGCGCTGGGCTGGCGCTGGCAGAACGGGATCGGGCCGGCGCTCGCCGCCTACGCCCTGCTGCTGGCGTTCCGGTTCGCCGTCCTCTGGGCGGGAGTGTTCCTCGGCCTGAGGGCGGGCTCGCCGGAGGCGCTCGCGGGTGTTCAGATCCTGGTCTGGCCGGTGGGTTTCGTGTCCACGGTGTTTCTCGACCCGCGCACCATGCCGGGCTGGCTCGGCGCTGCGGCCGAGCTGAACCCGTTGTCCGCGGTGGCCTCCACCGCCCGGGAGCTGTTCACCGGCACGTCGACGGACGGCGTGGGGTGGGGCGCGAGCCACGCCGTCCCCTACGCGATCGGCTGTCAGGTGGTGCTGGTGGCCGTGTTCTCGGTGCTGGGCGTGCGGGCCTACCGGGCGCTCGGCACCTGAACGACGCGTGTCCGAAGGATCCAAGACCCCGCTGTCCGCCGCGCCTAGCGTGGGGGAGATGAAGCTACGACTCGCCGTCATCGAACTCGTGGTCGCCGACATGGCCGCCACGCTGGCCTTCTACCGCCTGCTCGGGCTGGACCTGCCGGCCGGGGCCGGTGCCGAGCCGCACGTGCAGGCCGACCTGGGCGGCATCCAGATCGCCTTCGACACGGAGGAGACGATCCGGTCGTTCCACCCCGGGTGGACCAGGCCGGACAAGGGAGCCACGCAGTCGGCGCTCGCCTTCCTGGCCGGGTCCGCGGCCGAGGTGGACGAGGCCTACGCGGCGGTGGTCGGCGCCGGGTACCGGGGTGAGCTGGAACCCTGGAACGCGGTGTGGGGCCAGCGTTATGCCGTGGTGCGCGACCCGGACGGGAATCAGGTGGACCTGTTCGCCCCGCTCAGCTGACCGGGGGTGCGGCCGGTCAGGGCCTTCACCTCGCGGGACAGGTGCGCCTGGTCGCAGTAGCCGGTCTCGGCCGCCACCCGGGCCGGCGGGATCCCGGCCCGGGTGCGGGCCAGCGCCCGTTGCAGGCGCAGCACCCGCAGCAGGTGCCCGGCGCCGTAGCCGAACAGCTCCCGGCTTCGGCGCTGGAGCTGGCGCGGGCTCAGGCCCACCCGGTCCGCGGTCCGGGCCACCGGCGTCCCCGCGCCGATCAGGGTGAAAACTCTTTCCCCCAGCGGATCTTCCGGAGCCGGGGCGCGGCGCAGCCAGTTCTCCAGGGCCGTCGCACCGTCGGTGGCCACCCGCCGCTCCAGGGCGGCGGCCCGGCGGGTGCCCCACAGGTCGGCCAGGGGCACCCGCCGGTCGAGCAGTGCGTCGGCCGGCACGCCGAGCGCGACCGGCCCGGTGCCGGCGCCGAACCGCAGCGCCGTCCACCGTTCGCCGTCACCGCGCGGCACGTGCAGGTGGGCCGTGCTGTCGGGGCCGGCGACGTGCAGGTGTTCGCCGTCCCACATCAGGTCCAGGCAGCCGTCGGGAAGAATGAGTGACGGTGAGGAGCCCGCGCTCTGCCAGACGGTGACGCCGGGCCGGCCGGCGGGCCGCTCGGAGTACGTCATGACCACCCAGCCTAGGTGCTACCGGCCCAGCTCGCGCTCCTCCGGGTGACGCTTCGAGCTGGAGTCCGCGGTCGGGCTGGCCTCGGTCCCGGCCTCGGGCGAGGGCGGGGTGCCGAACGCCGGGCTCATCGGCGGGGCGGCCTCGCCCTGGCCGACGATCACGGTGCGCGGCGTGGAGTGCATGTAGATGCCCTCGCGGGCGAAGCGCAGGCGGATGCGGCGGCGCATCTCCCGGGCGACCGGTGCGGACTGGTCCGGGTAGGTCTTGATCACCATCCGCACCACCACGCTGTCCTGGGTCATCGTCTCGACGCCCCACAGCTCCGGGTCCTCCATGATCACGGCGCCGTACTTCGGCTCGGCCCGAACCTGGGCCGCGATCTCCTCGAGCAGGTCCTCCACGTGGTCGATGTCTTCGTCATAGGCCACGTTCACGTCGAGCACCGCCCGGGACCAGCCCTGCGAGTGGTTGCCGACCGACAGGATCTCGCCGTTGCGGACGTACCAGACCGTGCCGTTGAGGTCGCGCAGCTGGGTGACCCGCAGGCCCACCGCCTCGACCACACCGCTGGCCTCACCCACGTTGACCGAGTCGCCCACGCCGTACTGGTCCTCGAGGATCATGAACATGCCGGCCAGCACGTCGCGCACCACGCTCTGCGCGCCCAGGCCGAGGGCCACACCGATCACGCTGAGGCTGGCCAGCAGCGGCGTGATCTCCACGCCGATCTCGTCGAGCACCATCAGCCCGATGACGATGAAGATGACGACCGTGGTCACGCTGCGCAGCACCTGGGCTAGCGTGCGGGCCCGGGCCAGCCGGCGGGTCACCATCGGCGGGGTGGCGGCCTTCACCCGGGCGTCGTCCCGGCTCTCCTCGGCGGCCTCGCCGGTCTCCCGGCCCGGGGCCATGGTGCCGTTCGCGACCCGGTCGGCCAGCCGGCCGATCAGCCGGTGCACCACCTTCCGGATGGCCCAGCCGATCAGGACGATGAACGCGATCCGCAGCGGGGTGCCGAGGAAGAAGTCCAGCCACTGGCCGAGCCGGCTGCTGCCGGTCACCCGGAGGGTCAGGCCGCAGATCGAGAAGTCGTCCCGGGAACAGGTCTGGGTCTCGGTGCGGGTCTGGATGTCGGTGAACGCGCCGGTGATCTGGTCGGACAGGGAGGTGGCGCTCGGGCTCGCGGTGGCGGTGGCCGTCGCGCTGCCGGTCGGGGTGGGGGTCGGGGTGCCGGTGCCGGTCGGATCGGGGGTCGACGATGCGATCAGCGCGCTCAGCTGGACGTGTGCGGCGACGAGTGGGGCGGCGAACATTCGGCCGAGATTATCGCCGTCAGGTGACGGTGGAGAAACCTGGTTCGGTCGATTTCCGGACGAACCCGCCGCGGTTCACAGCTTGTCGGGGGCGAACGCATGAGGGACGACGGGGAGCCCGGCCCGGCGCCCCGCCGTCCACGGGGCGCCGGCCTCGGGTGAACTACCGGTCCCGCTGGTTCAGGTCCAGTCCGGTCTGCGCGGCCAGGAACGTCATGGTGTCGGTGGACAGGGCGATCGTGCGGGACAGCGCCCGGGCACCGTGACCGACGTCCTTCTCCCGGCGGATCAGGACCGGCCGGGCCTGCGGGTCACCGGTGGTGGCGTGCTGGAGCGCGGCGCACAGCTTGCGGGCGTGCAGCGGGTCCACCCGGGTGTCGCCGTCGAACACGGTGAACAGCGTGGCCGGGTAGTCCACACCCTCGCGCACCCGGTGATAGGGCGAGTAGCCGAGCAGCCAGCCGAACTGCTCCGGGTCGTCGGCCGAGCCGTACTCCACGTTCCAGGTGGCGCCCAGGCCGAACTTCTCGTAGCGGATCATGTCGAGCAGCGGCGCCGAGCAGACGATCGCCCGGTACAGCTCCGGGCGCTGGGTCAGCGCGGCTCCCACCAGCAGCCCGCCGTTCGATCCTCCCGAGGCCGCGAGCTGTGCGCTCGTCGTCCACCCGTTCTGGATCAGGTGCCCGGCGGCGGCGTGGAAGTCGTCGAAGACGTTCTGCTTGAGGCCGAGCATGCCGGCCCGGTGCCAGTCCTCGCCCTCCTCGCTGCCGCCGCGCAGGTTGGCCACCGCGTACACGCCGCCGGCCTCCGCCCAGGCCAGGATGCCCGCGGAATAGCCCGGCGTCATCGGCACGCCGAAGCCGCCGTAGCCGTAAAGGATGGTGGGGCGCGGGTTCCGGGGCCCGCCGGACTCGTCCAGCAGGTCGGCGCGCGAGGTGACGAACATCCGCACCGTGGTGCCGTCGGCCGAGGCGTACTCGATCTGCCGGGTGACCACCTCCGGCACCGCCACCGTGCCCGGCGGGGTGGCGTACAGCTCGACCCGGCCGGTCAGCCCGTCGAGCCGGTACACGTGCGGCGGGGTGACGTGATCGGTGTAGGTGAACCAGCACTCGTGCCCGCCCTCGGGCCGGGACACCAGACCGCCGACGGTGCCCACGCCGGGCAGCTCGATGCTGCCGCTCGCCCCCGGGTAGCGGGAACCGGAGTCCAGGTCGTGCACGCTGATCTCGGAGACCGCGTGCCGGGTCCACTTCGCCAGCAGCAGCGGGCTGTCGATCAGCTGCTCGCCGTCGAGCACCGTGTAGTCCTGGAGCACGGCCTCGTCGTGCTGCGGGATCAGGTCGCGCCAGTGCTCCGGGCCGGGCTCGCTGGGGTCGGTGACGGCCAGCCGGCCGCGCGGCGCGTCCAGGTCGGTGAACACGTAGAGCCGCCCGTCGCGGCCCACGTGCGCGCCGAACTGCGCGTCGAGACCGGTGGCGACGGGGCGGAAGTCGGGCTTGAGGTGGGCGCCCGGCGTGGCCAGGTCGGCGATCCAGGTGTCGTTGCGCGGCGCCGTGCCGACCGCCGCCGACACGATCAGCCAGCGCCCGTCGCGCGACAGGCCCACGCCGAAGTAGGTGCGCGGGTCGTGGCCGTCGCCGAATACCTGCACGTCGTGCGCCGGGTCGGAACCCACGCGGTGCAGCCAGATTCGCCGGTGGTACTGCTCCTCGCCGGCCGGCACCTCCTCCGGGGGCAGGCGGCGCACGTAGAAGAAGGCCGGCACCCGGCCCTCGCCGTCGGCGGCGGGCAGGCCGCCGGGGATCCACGAGACGGGGGAGTAGCGGGCCCGGTCGATCGGGCCGTCGACCAGCTCGCCGGTGGTGACGTCGACGATGCGCAGCACGCTCTCCTCGGTGCCGCCCTCGGAGAGCTGGTAGGCCAGCAGCGTGCCCTCGCGGTCGGGCTGCCAGGCGTCCAGGGTGGTGGTGCCGCTGCCGTCGATCGCGATCGGGTCGACCAGGGCGCGGCGGCCGTCCGACGAGGAGTCCTGCACGTAGAGCACGCTGTGTTCCTGGCCGGGCTCGCGGCGCATCGAGAACACCCGGCGGCCGCGCCAGATCGGCACCCCGACCACCCCGGCACCCATCAGCTCGCCCAGCCGGGCACCGAGCCGTTCCCGGCCGGGCCAGCCGGCCGAGGCGGTGGCGAAGAGCTCGTCCTGCTGCTGCGACCAGGTGACCGTGCGCTCGTCCGCGGCGTCCTCCAGCCAGCGGTACGGATCGGCCACCGGCCTGCCGTGCAGATCCTCGACCAGGTCGAGGCGCGGGGCCGGGACGACGGGGGCGGCGGAGGACGGGTTACTCATGGCTGACACAGTAGGCACAGTAAGGCCCGAACTCTGGCAGGATTCTGCGAAGACCCGAACCAGCCTTTGAACCGCCTCCTTGAACCGACACGACGGAAGCACAAGGGTGACCGAGCAGCGACCCCCTCAGGACAGCCCCATCGGCCCGGACGACGAGGGCTCCGTGTACGACATCAGCGCGCCCACCCCGCCCGCCGGGATCGCGCTGGGCGTGCCGAAGAGCGAACCCGCCTTCCTCCGGCCGAAACTGGTGGACGGAAACCTCGACCTGGACGCCCCCGCGCCCGACGAACTGGTACAGCTCGCCGACGGCCTCGGCGTCGCCACCGAGTTCAAGGACTGGAAGGGCAAACAGGTCCCGGTGGCCACCCGCACCATCTGCGGTGTGCTGGAGGCACTGGACATGCCGGTGCGCACCGGCGTGCACGTGCGGGCCGCGCTCGCCGAGCTGCGCCGCCGGCCGTGGATGAAGATGCTGCCCGACGTCACCGTGGTGCGGGAGGGCGACTCCACCGTCGTTCCGGTGCACATCGACGCCGAGCTGCCGCTGCACCGGCTGGAGGTGCGGCTCGAGACCGAGGACGGTTCGCTGCTGACGCTGCCGCTGGCGGCCGATCAGCCCGCGCCCGACGAGGCCCGGGCCACCTTCGACGGCCGCACCCTGCGCCGGGTGAACTTCCTGGTGCTGTCGGACATCCCGATCGGCTACCACACGCTGTGGGCCCGCTATCAGCCGCAGGCCCGGCACCCGGGCAGTGAGAACCCGGCGGCCACCGACGAGACCTTCCGGCCGTTCATCGTCACCCCGCGGCGCCTGGAACTGCCCGCCCCGGTGGCGGAGAGCCGGGCCTGGGGCTTCATGACGCAGCTGTACTCGGTGCGCTCGTCGCGGTCCTGGGGTCTCGGCGACCTGGGTGACCTGGCCGAGCTGACCGGCTGGAGCGCGCGGGCGGGCGGCGCCGACTTCGTGCTGGTGAACCCGCTGCACGCGGCCGAGCCGATCGCCCCGATGACGCCGTCGCCCTACCTGCCCACCACCCGGCGCTTCTTCAACCCGGTCTACCTGCGGGTGGAGGACATTCCCGAGGTCGCCTACCTGGCCTCCACCGAGCGGGCGATCATCGAGTGGCAGGCCGAGGCCATGCGGGCGCTGAACACCGACCCGCGCGAGCTCGACCGCGACGCCGTGTGGGAGGCCAAATCGGCTGCGCTGCAAACGGTCTTCGAGTTCCCGCGCAGTCGCGAGCGGCAGGCCTCGTTCGAGGCGTACTGCGTGCGTGAGGGCCAGGGGCTGGAAGACTTCGCCACCTGGAGCGCGCTGGCCGAGCGGTACGGGCTGCCCGCCGCGGACTGGCCGGCGCACCTGCGCGACCCGCACGGCGAGGCGGTGGCGCACGTGCGCGAGGAACTCGCCGACCGGGTGGAGTTCCACCGCTGGCTCCAGTGGTGTCTCGACCAGCAGCTGGCCCGGGTGGCCGAGGTGGCCCGGGACGCGGGCATGTCCGTCGGCGTGGTGCACGACCTGGCGGTCGGCGTGCACCCGGACGGCGCGGACGCCTGGGCCCTGTCCGACGTGCTGGCGATGGGCGTCACCGCGGGCGCCCCGCCGGACGCGTTCAACCAGCAGGGCCAGGACTGGTCGCAGCCGCCGTGGCGGCCCGACCGGCTGGCCGAGCTGGGCTACGCGCCCTACCGCGACATGCTGCGCACGCTGCTGCGGCACGCCGGCGCGCTGCGGATCGACCACATCCTCGGCCTGTTCCGGTTCTGGTGGGTGCCCGAGGGCAACTCCCCGGCCGACGGCACCTACGTGCGTTACGACCACGAGGCGATGATCGGCCTGCTGGCCCTGGAGGCGCAGCGGGCGGGCTGTTTCGTGGTCGGCGAGGACCTCGGCAACGTGGAGCCCTCGGCCCGGGAGTACCTGAAGGAACGCAGCGTGCTGGGCACGTCGATCCTCTGGTTCGAGCGCAACTACGAGGGCGACGGCAAGCCGCTGCCGCCCGAGGCCTGGCGGGAACTCTGCCTGGCCACCGTCACCACGCACGACCTGCCGCCCACCGCGGGCTATCTGGCCGGTGAGCACATCGAACTGCGGGAGCGGCTGGGCCTTCTCACCCGCACCTACGAGCAGGAGGCCGCGATCGACGCGGCCGAGCGGCAGGACGTGCTCACCCAGCTCACCCGGCTCGGGCTGCTGAAGATCGGTCCCACCGAACGCGACAAGGTGGAGGCGCTGCACGTCTTCCTCACCATGACGCCGTCGAAGCTGATCGGGGTGCAGCTGGCCGACGCGGTCGGTGACCGGCGCACGATGAACCAGCCGGGCACCAACGACGAGTACCCGAACTGGCGGCTGCCGATGGCCGACGGCGTGGGGCAGCCGGTGCTGCTCGACGACCTGATGGACTCGGCCCGGGTGCTGGGCCTGGTGCGCACCATCGACTCGCGGCTGCACCCGAACGACTGGATCGAGCCGGCGTGAAGCCGCGCGGACGGTCCGGGGCGCAGGGGCCCCGGATCGGCGAGATCCGGCTGCCCGGGCTGGAGTCCGGTGATCCGGCGGACCTGACCCGGGAGGCCCGGATCGACGGGCTGGCGTTCGAGGGCGTCGAGTGCGGGCAGCTCGACCTGACCGGCTCCGTGGTGATGGAGTGCTCCCTCACCGACGTCGGGGCGGACGAGGCCGACCTGCGCTCGGCCAAGCTGCGCGACAGCCTGCTCACCCGGGTCCGGTTCCCCTCGCTGCGGGCCGGGCGCGGCGACTGGCGCGACGTGCGGGTCGAGGGGGCCCGCATCGGCTCCGCCGAGATGTACGACATCGGCTGGAACAGCGTGCATTTCGTGGACTGCAAGCTGACCTACCTGAACCTGCGCGGTGCCACGCTGCGCGACGTGGCCTTCACCCGGTGCTCGATCGAGGAGCTCGACCTGGCCGGGGCCTCGGCGCAGAACGTGGCGTTCTCCGGCAGCACCGTGCAGTCCCTCGACGTGCAGCGCGCCGAGCTGGGGGCTTTCGACCTGCGTGGTGCCGAGCTGCACCGGCTCACCGGCCTGGACCGGCTGGGCGGCACCGTGGTCAGCTCCGCCCAGCTGTACCAGCTGGCGCCGCTGCTGGCCGCCGGTCTCGGCATGACGGTCGACGACTCGGCGCCGCCGGAGATCCGCTGACCGATGGCGGTTGTGCGGTGAGGCGGTGGTTCTGGTGGCTCGCGGCCGCCCTGGCGGTGGTGCTGGCCGGGGTGGTGGCGGGTGTCGTGGTGCTGCGGGACGGGGAAGAACCGGTGGTGCAGGCCACGCCCACCGGCCCGGCCCTGGGCGTCTTCCTCAGTACCTCGCCGTCCGACGTCGAGCGGTTCGGCGACTGGCTGGGCCGCGACGTGGACTACGTCATCGACTTCTCGATGCGCCGCACCTGGGACGACATCGCCGAGCCGGATTACTGGCTGGAGACCTGGCAGGACACCGGCTACCGGATGGTCTACGGGCTGGCCATGCTGCCCGAGGACGAGAAGCTGGACGTGTCGCTGGCCGCCGGGGCGCAGGGGCGCTACAACCGTTACTTCCGGCAGCTCGCCGAGAACCTGGTGGCCCACGGCCAGGGCGACGCGATCCTGCGGCTGGGCTGGGAGTTCAACCTCGGCGCCTGGCGCTGGCACCCGGGCGACGCCGAGGACTTCACCGGCTACTGGCGTCAGGTCGTCACCACGATGCGCGCGGTGCCGGGGGCACAGAACCTGGAGTTCGACTGGAACGTCAGCAACGGCGGCAGCCGCTACGACTCCACCCGGTTCTACCCGGGTGACGACTACGTGGACTACGTCGGTGTGGACGTGTACGACATCTCCTGGTCGAAGGGCACCTACCCGTACCCGGCCGAGTGCGACGCGGCCTGCCGCCTGAAACGGCAGAAGGCGGCCTGGAACAGCACGATGAACGCGAAGTTCGGCCTGGCCTTCTGGTCGGCGTTCGCCCGGTCGAGGGGTAAACCGCTGACCCTGCCGGAGTGGGGGTTGTGGGACCGGCCGGACGGGCACGGCGGCGGTGACGACCCGTACTTCGTCGAGCGGATGCACGACTTCATCACCGACCCGGCCAACAACGTGGCCTACCAGGCCTACTTCGAGTTCGACGTGGGCGCGTCGGGCGACCACCGGCTGTCGCAGATGACGGAGTCCGGGACGATCTTCAAACAACTGTTCGGATAAGATCTTCCGTTTTCCCTCCGGACAGATCGGGCATCACTACACTTTTTGCCCGTGAGTCCCGACTGTCACGTCGTCCAGGGGGAGTAGGAGTCCGGTGCCTGTTCATGCCTGAGTACCACCCTGATCGTCGACCTCCGTCCTCCCGGCGTCCCAGCTTCCACGACCTGGTGCCCGAGAACGAGCGCCACCCGGCCCCACAGCGCTCCTTCCGCGAGGTCCGGGCCCGTCGCAGCCGGCTGCCGTGGATCGCCGCGGTGCTGGCCCTGCTGGTGGTGGCCGGTGGCGTCGGGATCGCCCTGCGCCCGCACGACGAGCCGCGGCGGGCCACGGGGGCTACCGGGGTCACGGCCTCCGCCCCGCCCGCCGACACCGGTGAGCAGGCCCCGGCCGCACCGCGAAAGACCACCGGGGCCGAGAAGAACGTGTCGCTCGCCGTGTTCCGCAGCGCCTCACCCGCCTCGGTGGGCCAGTTCAGTGACTGGCTCGGCCGTGACGTCGACTACGTGGTCGACTTCTCCCGCCGCCTGAGCTGGGACCAGATCGCGAATCCGATTGACCACCTGAGTCTTTGGCGCAACTCCGGCTATCGGGTGGTGTACGGCGTGGCGATGCTGCCGGAGGCCAGGAGCGACACCTCGACCATCGCGGCGGGAGCTCGGGGCGAATACGACCAGTACTACCGGACTCTCGCCCAGAACCTGGTGAGATACGGCCAGGGAGACGCGATTCTGCGGCTGGGCTGGGAGTTCAACGTGGCCAACTCCACCTGGCACCCCGACGACCCGCAGGAGTTCATCACCTACTGGCGCAACATCGTGCGCACGATGCGCGCGGTGCCGGGGGCGCAGAACCTGGAGTTCGACTGGAACGTCAACAGCGGCGGCGACAGTTACGACTCCACGGTGTTCTACCCCGGCGACAAGTACGTGGACTACGTCGGCGTGGACGTGTACGACATCGCCTGGGCCGACGGCACCTACCCCTATCCGACCGGCTGCGGCGCGCCGTGCCGGCGCCAGCGCCAGGAAGCGGCCTGGAAGGCGGCCCTGAACGCCAGGTTCGGGCTGATCTTCTGGTCCGACTTCGCCGAGGCCAGGGGCAAGCCGATGTCGTTCCCGGAGTGGGGACTGTGGGACCGCCCGGACGGTCAGGGCGGCGGCGACAACCCCTACTTCATCGAGCAGATGCACGACTTCATCGACAACCCGCACAACAACGTGGCCTACCACGCCTACTTCGACTACGACGTCGGCGAGAAGGGTGACCATCGGCTGGCCTCGTTCCCGAAGGCCGGCAAGAAGTTCGCCCGGCTCTTCGGGGAGCAGACGTGACGATCCTGATGATTCCGAGTCCGGTAAACAGTCTGTTTCCGGTGAACCGCGCAGCCGGACCGTTCGTGTGGAAGCTGATGCATTCCCTACACGAAGGAGTTCTCCATGCGTCGTGCGACCGCATGGGCCGCGATTCCGGCCCTGCTGCTGACCCTGGGGTTGGCCGGTGCAGCGTCCGCCACCGCCTCCGCCTCATCCGCCGCCGTCTCGACATGCAGTGACCCGGACGCCCTGTTCGACCTCGAGGGCAATCCCTGCTGATCGGTGCCGCCGGCTGAACGTCTGGGAACCCGGATCGCTCCGGGTTCCCAGACATTCACGCGGCGACGTCAGCCCTGGAGATCACGTGCCTGGGCCCGGCCGGCCCGCTCCACGGCGTCCCGGCCCTCCACCACCAGACGGCGCAGCGCCGGCTCGGCGTCGGTGCCGTCCAGCCAGGTCTGCGTGGCCGCCAGCACTTCGGTGACCGGCTGCCCCGAGGGGTACAGCCCGGTCGCGATCTGGGCGGCCATCTCGCTGGTGCGCTCCGCGTACAACCCGGACAGCGCGGCGAAGTACGGCGCCACGTAGGGCGCCAGCAGGGCCCGGTCGTGCACCCGGCTGAAACCACCGATCACGGCCTGCTGCACGGTGTTCGGCAAATCGCCGTCCTCCACCACGCTCTTCCAGGCCGCCGCCTTGGCCTCGGCGGTCGGCACCGCGGCCCGGGCCGCGGCGGCGTGCACCCGGCCGGTGGCCGTGTCGTCGCGGGCCAGCTCGGCGGTGATCTCCGGCTCGCCGGCCAGACCACCGGCGACCAGGGCGGTGAGCAGCCCCCAGCGCATCTCGGTGTCGACGGCCAGCCCCTCGACCACCAGGTCGCCGGACAGCAGGGCGGCGATCGCGCCGAGCTGCTCCTTGGTGCTCGCGTGCGCGGCGAACGAACGGGCCAGCAGCAGCTGCGTGTCGCTGCCCGGCTCGGCCGTCTTCAGCAGGGCGAGCAGCCGGTCCGCCGCCGCCACCGAGGTCTCCTCGCGGAACTCCGGCGCGACGTACGACTCCAGCGTGGCGGAGAGCTGGCGCAGCAGGGTCTGGGCCACGCTCGGGTCGTCGACCGAGGCGATGTGCGACAGCACCAGGTCGGCGAAAGTGCGCGCGGGCAGCTCGGCGTCGCGGGTCATGTCCCAGGCCGCGCCCCAGATCAGGGTGCGGGCCAGGGAGTCCTCGAAGTCCGAGAGGTGACCGATCGCGGTGTCCAGCGACCCGGCGTCCAGGCGAATCTTGGTGTACGCCAGGTCTTCGTCGTTGATCAGGATCAGGTCGGGCCGGGCGCTGCCGGTCAGCTGCGGCACCTCGGTGAGCTCGCCGGTGACGTCGAGCTCGATCCGGGTGGTGCGGCGCAGCCTGCCCTCCACCAGGTCGTACCCGCCCACCACGAGACGGTGCGGACGCAGGTGCGGGTACTCGGCGGTGGCCTCCTGGGCGATCGCGAAGCGGGTGATCACCCGGTCCTCGCCGGTCTCGATCACCGGGCGCAGGGTGTTCACCCCGGCGGTCTGGAGCCAGGCCTGCGACCAGCTGTCCAGGTCGCGGCCGCTGGTCTGCTCCAGGTGCCCGAGCAGGTCCTTCAGTGTGGTGTTGCCCCAGGCATGGGTCTTGAAGTACTGCCGCAGCCCGGCGTCGAAGTCGGCCTGGCCCACCCAGTGCACCAGCTGCTTGAGCACGGAAGCGCCCTTGGCGTAGGTGATCCCGTCGAAGTTGACCTCGACGTCTTCCAGGTCGCGCATGTCGGCGACGATCGGGTGGGTGGAGCTGAGCTGGTCCTGCCGGTACGCCCAGGACTTCTCCGCGCTGCTGAAAGTGGTCCAGGAGGTGGCCCACTCGGTGGCCTCGGCCTGGCAGCGGGTGCTCGCGTACTCGGCGAACGACTCGTTCAGCCACAGGTCGTCCCACCAGCGCATGGTGACCAGGTCGCCGAACCACATGTGCGCCAGCTCGTGCAGGATGGTCAGGGCGCGGCGCTCGATCAGGGCCTTCGGCACCCGCGAGCGGAACACGTAGACCTCGGTGATGGTGACCGTGCCCGCGTTCTCCATCGCCCCGGCGTTGAACTCCGGCACGAACAGCTGGTCGTACTTGGGGAACGGGTAGTCGCAGTCGAAGGTCTCCTCGAACCAGGTGAACCCGGCCTTGGTGATCGCGATGACGTTGTCGGCGTCCAGGTGCTCGGCCAGCGACTTACGGGCGAACACGCCGAGCGGGATGACCCGGCCGTCACGCACCGTCAGCTCGTCGGTGACCCGGTGGTACGGGCCGGCGACCAGCGCGGTGACGTAGGGGCTCATCAGCTCGGTGGGAGCGAAACGCCACACCGAGGTGGTGCCGTCGACCGGCTCCGGCTCGACCGCGGTGGCCACCGTGACCACGTGCCAGTGGCTGGGGGCCTTGACCGTCCAGGTGTACACGGACTTCAGGTCGGGCTGGTCGAAGCAGGCGAACACCCGCCGCGCGTCGGCCACCTCGAACTGGGTGTAGAGGTAGGTCTCGCCGTCCACCGGGTCGACGAAGCGGTGCAGGCCCTCGCCGGTCTGCATGTACTCGCCGTCGGCCACCACCCGCAGTTCGTTGGCGCCCTCGACGATGCCGGGCAGGGCGATCCGCGCGGTGCTGACCACCTCGGCCACGTCCAGCGCGGTGCCGTTCAGCACGACCTCGTGCACGGTCGGGGCGATCAGGTCGATGAACAGATCGGTGGACGGCGTGGGGCCGCTCGTGAACTTCACCGTGGTGACGGACCGGAAGGTGTCGGGACCGGTCGTCAGGTCCAGGTCGATGTCATACGACTGCACCGTGAACGCGGCGGCGCGTGCGGCAGCCTCGTCGCGGGTCAGGTTCGTACCGGGCACAGGGTCCTCC
This sequence comes from Kineosporia corallincola, assembly GCF_018499875.1. Taxonomy (GTDB): domain Bacteria; phylum Actinomycetota; class Actinomycetes; order Actinomycetales; family Kineosporiaceae; genus Kineosporia; species Kineosporia corallincola. The sequence continues at coordinate 198,133 of NZ_JAHBAY010000011.1, forward strand.
TCGGTGGGGCGTCGCAGAACCGGCGGCGAGGGGTGCCGGGTCTCGGCCCTCCGCCCCGGTCACCGGCGTGGCGCTGGGGTGCGATTTGCTCAAGCCGGATCCTCTCACTACCGGTGAGCGGTCGTCCTGGCGGTGTGCGGCGATGTGCGGCCCGGCCGGGATGACACGCGCGGGGAGCGGTGTTGTGGTCGCTCGGGAACCCGTCCCGTCCATCTTCACCGAGAGGCCTCCACCGATGAGCGAACGCGCCACCGCCGACTTCTGGTTCGACCCGCTGTGCCCCTTCGCCTGGGCCACCTCCCGGTGGATGCTCGAGGTCGAGAAGGTGCGCGAGGTCGACGTGAAGTGGCACGTCATGAGCCTGTCCGTGCTGAACGAGGGCCGTGACCTGCCGCAGGACTACCGCGACCTGATGGACCGCGGCTGGGGCCCGGTCCGGGTCGTCATCGCCGCCCGTGAGCTGCACGGCGAGAAGCACGTGAAGCCGCTGTACGACGCGATGGGCGCGCAGATCCACTACAAGAAGGAGAAGGACTACTCCGTCGTCATCGAGAAGGCTCTCGCCGAGGTGGGCCTGCCGGCCGACCTGGCGAAGTACGCCACCTCGGACGAGTACGACGAGCAGCTGCGGGCCAGTCACTCCGAGGGCATCAGCAAGGTGGGTGAAGACGTCGGCACGCCGGTCGTGGCGTTCAACGACACCGCCTTCTTCGGCCCGGTGATCACCCGGGTGCCCACCGGTGAGGACGCGGGCAAGCTCTGGGACGGCACCCTGCTGGTCTCGTCCAACCCGTACTTCTTCGAGCTCAAGCGCACCCGCACGGAGTCGCCGCAGTTCGACGTCTGAGTCGCCGGGGGTGTGGTGCTCCCGGTGAGAGTCCGGTCCGGGAGTGCCACACTGGGCACCATGCGCGTCCATCTGGGTTCCGACCACGCGGGTCTGGAACTGAAGCAGCATCTGGCCAAGCACCTCGGCGAAGCCGGGCACGAGATCATCGATCACGGTCCGCACCAGTACGACCCCGAGGACGATTACCCGCCGTTCTGCCTGCGGGCCGGCGAGGCCGTGGTGGCCGACCCGGGCAGTCTCGGCGTCGTCATCGGTGGCTCCGGCAACGGCGAGCAGATCGCCGCCAACAAGGTGAAGGGTGTCCGGGCCGCGCTGGCCTGGAGCCTGGAGACCGCCCGGCTCGGCCGTCAGCACAACAACGCCAACGTGATCGCCGTCGGCGGCCGCATGCACTCGCTCGACGAGGCCACCGGCTTCGTCGAGGCGTTCCTGGCCGAGCCGTTCAGCGAGAACCCGCGGCACATCCGGCGGATCGACCAGCTCAGTGGCTACGAGACCACGGGCGACCTGCCGGCGCTGCCCGAATAAGGCACTCTGATTACTCATCGTGGTTATTTGGTTACAGTCTGGCTAAGATCGGGCTATGGCCACGTCGAACCACGGCTCGTCGCGGCTGCCCGGGCCCCGCACCCCGGGGTCTGAGCAGCCGCGCCCGGCATCCGCGTCCCCTCCGGCGGCGCGGACGGCCGACCGTCGCGTGGATCCCGGCATCAGCCTGCGCCGGTGGATCGACCACGGCAGCCGGCCCGGGCCCCGCCGGCTCTGGCTGAACGCCACGGCGGCCCTGGTGTTCGCCCTGGTCGCCGAGTACGCCCAGAACTTCCTGCCCGCCGCCTGCGTCGGGCTCTTCCTGGTGCTCGGGTCGGCCGTGGTGCGCCCCCGGCACCTGGTGCGTGACGCCGCGCTGATCGCCGTCATCGTGCTGATCGTGCTCACCCTGACCGGCCAGCAGTTCTGGTCGCTCCTGCCGGTCACCATGGTGCTGCTCGGGGCCGTGCTGATCGGCTGGATCCAGCGCCGCGAGCGCGACGCCGCCGAATCCGGGCTGGGCGCGCTGCACACCGCCGACGCGGTGCTGCTCGACCTGCGCAACGAGATGCTGATCCGCTCGGCCGGGCCCCGGCTGCCGGACGGCTGGCGCTTCGACACCGACCTGCGCCCGGCCCACGGCGACACCTTCAGCGGCGACTTCCTGGTCACTCAGCAGCCCGGCCCGGACGCCCTGGAGGTGGTGCTGGTCGACGTGTCCGGCAACGGCTACCGGGCCGGGGCCCGGGCCCTGCTGCTGGCCGGGGCGATGCGGGCCCTGCTCGACGCCGTCCCCGCGTCCCGCTTTCTGGCCACCGCCAACCACCACGTGGTGCGGCTGGGCAGCGAGCTGCTGCAAGAGGGGTTCGCCACGGCCGTGCACGTCAGCCTGGACCTGGTCGGAGGCTGGTTCGCGGTCACCGGCGCCGGGCACCCACCGGCCGCGCACTACCACGCCGGGTCCGGCCGCTGGGAGGTGCTGGACGGCGAACAGGGGCCCGCGCTGGGGCTGATCGCCGATGCCGCCTACCCGGCGACCCGGGGCCGGCTGGAGCGCGGCGACGCGCTGATGCTCTACACCGACGGCCTGGTGGAGAGCCGGTGCCTCGACGTCGGGCGCGGGATCGACCGGCTGGTCGGCCGCGCCGACCCGCTGATCGCCCGCGGGGTGGAGGGGGCCGCCGCGCACATCACCGGGGCGATCCGGACCGAGGACGGCGACGACCGGGCGCTCATCATCATCAGCCGGGGATGAGAACGTCGCTCAAGCGGGGGGCAGGTGGGTCCGAGTAACCGGATGTGCTGACCCGACGCAACCATCGTCCCCTGGTCCTCGGCATCTCCGTCGCGTCCGCGGCGGTGGCCTCGGTGGCGGTCTCGGCCGCGCTGTCCGCCCCGCCCTCGCACGCCGACTCCCCGCCGCCCGGGCGGGTGCTCTACGTGTCACCGGAGGGCAGCGACGGCACCACCCGGATGGCGGCCGGGCGGCACAGCCCACTGGCCACGATCACCAAGGCGATCAAGCTGGCGCAGCCCGGCGACACGATCGTCGTGCAGGGCGGCACCTACGTGGGAGCCGCCGGGTACGGCGCCTCCCCGGGCCGGGCCGACGCCCCGATCCGGCTCCAGAACGCGCCCGGCGAGCGGGTGGTCATCAAGGGGACGCTCCAGCTGGAGAACGCCGACTACTGGCGGGTGAGCGGCATCGACGTCACCCGCAACCCGGCCGACGGGCGCAAGGAGTTCCTGGTCAAGTTCGACGGCGGCACCGGCTGGGCGTTCGTGAACTCCGAGGTGTGGGGATCCGTCGGGGTGTCGAACGTGATGGTCAGCGCGTCGAAGAAGAACGGCGTGCCGAAGAACTACCGGATCGCGGACAACTGCATCCACGACAACAACGCCGACGGCGACGCGTTCATGAACTACCACAACATCTACCTGATGCCGGGGTACCGTTCCGGACCGGGCGTGATCGAGCGGAACGTCATGTTCAACGCGGAGAACGGAGCCGCGGTGAAGGCGGCCGGCCCGACCTCCGCCACCGGCGCGGGCGACGTGACGATCCGCCGCAACACCATCACCCGGGTCGCCGCCGGGGTGATCATCGGCTACGCCAGCCGCGGGGTGCAGGTGCGCAACAACCTGATCGCCCAGCAGCGGATCGAGCCGCCGGCCGGGGCGCAGTGGGTGAAGAACTATGACGCCGCGGTGATCGGCAACCACGTCACCGGTTCGGGCAACAAGGTGGTCAGCACGGCCCTCTCCGGATTTCCCCGGCTGGTCAACAACACTCACGACTCCTCCCGCCCGGTCAAGGGCGCTCTGACCCAGCGGATCACCCCGAAGTTCAGCGGCAAGGTGTCGTGCAACGGCTTCCGGACGGTCGGGGCCGCGTCGAGATACGGCCGGTGGTCGTGATTCTCGTCAGAAGGTTCCCGAGGGTGCCTGCGCGCTCCCGGCCAGGTGGTCGATGAGCGTGGCGGTCTCGGGCTCCATGTCCACCCCCGACGACGCCAGCACGAACCGCACGTGCTCGGTGACGTCGTGCAGACGGGACGGGCCGCCGAGCGCGTACTCGGCGCGGATGATGTAGCGCCACAGGTGCTGCGCGTGCGGCACCGCCCGCAGCCCCGCGGTCGCCGCCTGCTCCACGGCCAGCTGGTCGCCGTCCTCGGAGCTGATCCGGCACAGCCGGCTCGCGGCGTCCAGAATCAGGTGCTCCGCCTGACGTTCCGTGCCGGTGCGCGGCAGCCAGGTGTAGGTGCCGTGGGCGATGCCGCCCACCAGCGGGCCGCGCACCAGGTGCAGGGCCCGCACCAGCAGGTCGCGCTCGCGGGACCGGTCGCGGGTGCGCTCTGACCGGTTCAGCAGGGTGCGCAGCACGTCCCAGTCGCAGGGCACCTCGGCGGCCAGCCGCAGCCGGCCGTCCGAGCCCTCGCGCAGCCGGGGGTGGCCCGACGGGTCCCGGCCCAGCCACTCCCGCACCTCGGCGAGCATGTCGTCGCGCACGTCGGCCGTGACGCCACGCGGCCAGATCGCCGCGCCGAGCACGGTCGGGTGGGTGCCCGCCGGGTGCAGGGCCAGGTAGGCCAGGATCTCCTCGGCCACGGCCAGGCGCCGCGGGTCGATCGTGCCGGGGGCCTGCACCTCCACCTCGCCGACGATCCCGACCCGCACCGCGGCCTGCGCCCAGGTGATGTCGTCAGTCTCCACCACGCCGTCGGGACCGTCCGGACCGACCACGCGCTCGCCCTCCGGCCCGGTCGCCGTCGGCAGGTCGGGAGTGCCGGCCGAGACGAACAGCGAGTGCAGGCGCTCGATGCTGCCGTCGCCCAGCCGGTTCGCGGTGACCTGCAACGAGAGTTCGTCGCAGGTGAGCACACCCGCGTCGTCCACCCGCAGTCGCCAGCGGGCACCGGGCAACTCGCCGGTGACCACCACGGCCAGGTCGGCGCCCCGCCCCACCACGGTCTGGAGCCGGGACGCCGTCTGCACGTTCAGCGGCGCACCGTAGATCGCCACCCGCTCGGGCCGGCTTCCCGGCACCGGGCCGCCGGTGAGGATCTGCACCGGGCCGGTACGGGGCATCCGGGTCGAGCCCTGTTCCAGTTGCTCGGTCAGGGATTTCGCGCCGGTGCAGGGGATCAGCCGGCCCGCCGCGATGGCCGGCAGTGCCGCCGGAAGGTCGGCCGTGAGCACCTCGATGCCGCGCGACCAAGGGTTGCCGGCCAGACCCAGGGCCAGGGCCCGGACCACGGACGCCGCCATCGCCGGGGTGCCCACCACCGCGACCGGGCCGGCCGCCGCACCCAGGTTGATCAGGGCGTCCCGGCCCTGGTGGTCGCGCCCGACCGAGGCCAGCAGCGGGTAGGCGCTGTCGCCGTGCGCCACCAGGTGCTGGGCGTCGGCGTAGGTGAGCCGCCAGCGCAGGCCGTCGTCGAGCCCGGCCCAGGGCGGTGGGGCGGACGCGTGCGCCATCGTCAGCAGCAGGTCCAGGCCCTCGTCGTCGACCACCGCGCCGTACGCCTGGGGCAGCGGGAGCTGCGCCTCCCGGCAGGCCCGGGGCAGCGACCGCAGGGCCAGGTCGAGCAGGGCGCCGCGGTCGGCGTCCGCGCCGGTGCGCAGCCACACCTCGGTCTCCCGCTCGAACTCGCCCGGCTGGTCCGGCCCGCCGCGCCGTCTGCGGCGGATCAGCAGCAGCGTGCCGAGCAGCGCCGCCGTCACCAGACCCGCCCCGATCAGCTCGGCCGGCAGCTCGGAACCGTCACTCCGGCTGGTGTTTCCGTCGGTCACGGGGGTCGAGGGGGCGGTGGTCTCGTTGGCGCCCGGGGCGCTTGTGGACGACGAAACACCCGTCCCGGCCTCCAGATCCGTGGCCCCGGCGCCGGGAGTGAGCGCGGCGCCGGGCGACTGCGACTGCGACGCCGCCCGGCCCGGGCTCTGGGTCTGGCTCTGCGCCGGGCTCTGGGTCTGCGGTGGGCGGGTGGTGGTTGTGGTGCCGGCGCCCGGGGAGGAGGCCGCGGACGATGCCGCGCCGGCCGACCTGGAGCTCGGGGACGCGCTGTTCGCGGCCACGCCGCCGGGGGCGGTGGTGCCGCGCGGTGGGGTGGGATCGGTGGGCAGTACCGCCTGGCCCTGGCCGATCACGTCCGGGTGCTGCGCCGAGACGTAGCCCGGATCGCCCGCACTCGGCATCCGGCCGGTGGCGGAACGGGCCGAGCCGTCGGAAGAATCGGCCGATCCGCCGTCCGCGCCGGTGCCGGAGCCGGACGCCGCGCCCGACCCGGTGCCGGAATCAGAGCCGGTGCCCGACCCGGTGCCGGAATCAGAGCCGGTGCCCGAGCCCGAGCCAGAACCCGAGCCCGAGCCAGAACCCGAGCCCGAGCTGTTGCCCTGCCCGACCCCGGAACCCGAACCGGTCCCCTGACCCGCCGCCGAATCCGACGAGCCCGCACCGGAACCCGAGCCCGCACCGGAACCCGCACCCGTCCCGGAACCCGCACCCGATCCCGAACCCGCACCCGATCCCGAACCCGCACCGGAATCCGAACCCGAAGCCGCCCCGGAACCCGCTTCCGAACCCGATCCTGCCCCCTGCTGCCCGGAACCGCCGGCGCCCTTCTGCCCGCCCTCCTGAGCCTCGGCCCCGGAACCTGACTGCTGCCCGGATCCCTGCTCCCCGCGTCCCTCGTCGGCACCGGAAGCCGCCCCCGAACCAGCCCCCGAACCGGCTCCCGAACCCGAGGCCGCGCTCCGGTCGGCCACCCACCGGGACACCCCGACGGCGTCCTCCGGCATGATCAGCCGCCAGCCCGGCTGGATCAGCCGGGCCAGGTGCAGGGTGCGCCCGTCGGGCTGGATCCGGCCCTCGTTCAGCCGGTAGATCTCGTGGTAGCGCCGCCCGTCACCGAGATGGCGCTCGGCGATCTCCCAGAGGGTGTCGTGGTGCCGGCCGGTCGGCGTCTCCACGATGTAGACCTTGTGCCCGTCCAGAGCCAGCTCGTCGCGGCTGAGCTGCCCGCTGGACTCCCGCTCGGCCTGCGCCGCGGCCCGGCGCGCGGTCGCCGCCTCGGCCGCCGCCTGCCGCGCGGTGAGCTGCCGGTTGGTGGAGTGACCCACCGGTTCGGCCGCGGGCGCCGCGGTGTTGGCGTCGAACACGTAGAACGTGTCCGGGTCGGCCGATCCGGCCGCCGCGGCGGCGGACACCGAGGTGCCGGGCCGGACCGAGGCCAGGTCGGCGCGCGGCGCCGCCTGCGCCACCCCCATCTGCCCGGCCATCACGCCGACCAGCAGCATCGACCCGACCAGCCAGCGGGCCAGCCGCTGGCTCGGCCCGGACAACGGCACCGGCGCCGCCAGCACCCCGCCGCGCAGCGCGGCACCCAGCTCGACCAGCACGCAGACCACGAACTGGAGCCAGGCCAGCGCCGCGACCACGACCAGCACCGCCAGCACCTGGTTCATGCCCAGCGTGCCGGTCAGGCTGAGGGTGTCGGTCAGGCCGTCGTCCCGCAGAACCGGCGCGGCCAGCACGTACAGCCCGGCCGGCAGACCGGCAATCAGGCCGAGCAGTGCCAGTGCCGAGAACAGCGCGCCGATCCTCGATCGCCGTGGCGCGAACGGTGCCTGCTGCTGGAACCGGCCGGCGCCCGTCGTCGGCTGGTTCGCTGAATGCGCCGTCATGGCAAGCCCTCCCCGGTGATGCCCACCGCCGGCCTGGCCTGGCCCTGGGCGGTCACGGTGAAACTGTTGAAAAAGATCAGTGACAGCAGCGCGGTCTTCTGCTCGATCGTCGCCCGCACCGCCACGTGCCCGGTGTCGGCCGTGATGCTCACGCCGGACGCCGGATAGTCCCGGGCGGCCAGGAATCTCGCGGCCGCCGCCTGGGCCGCGTCCGGATCCACGAGGACCGTCCCGTCCGCGCGCAGGGTGTCCACCTGGATCTCCCGGGCTCCGGCACGCGCGGCCTGCTCCACGTCGTCCGTCACCCTCTGGCGCGCGTTGATCGCCAGCCCGCCGTCCACCACGAGACCGGCCAGGACCAGCAGAACCACCGCGAACGCCACCACGAAAACCGTTGCCTGGCCGGAGTCGTCACGCCGTCTCGTCACGGGTTGCCTCCGGTGCGCCGGTAGATGTCCAGCGGAGCCGAACTGCTGGCCCGCACCGATACCGAGCCCGGGAGCCCGAGCAGACCCAGATCGTCCACCGGAACCCGGCAGCTCAGTTCCGTCTCGATCGTGCCACCGGCCACGAAATCACCGCTCAGCCCGACCGTCTCGCACACCCAGCGGCCGCCCAGCGAGGCGTTCGCGGTGCGGGCGGCCGCCGCGGCCGCCGACCCCTGGTCACGTTCCAGCGACGCCGCGCGGACCGCGTCCCGGCTCGCCGCCTCCACATCGCCGCGCACCGCCACGTAGCGGCCGAACGCCACCACGAGCAGCATGAAGGCCACGAGAACCGGCGTGATCAGCACGATCTCGACCGACATCGCGCCGGTGTCCCCGGACGTCCCACGAAGGTTTCTCATAGGTCCGGCCGGAATTCCTCGACGGGCCCCTGCACGACCTGCTCGATCCGCACCCCCGGGACGCCCGGCACCACCTGGATGCCCCGGCCCGTCACCACGGCGCGCACCTCGTCCGGCCCGGCCATGCTGACCTGCACCGACACGTCCTCGATCACGCCGCGGCCGACCTGGGCGGCATAGGCCCGGCCGCGCGCCTCGGCGGTGCCGATCGCCGCGGCACCACCACCGGTGCGGGCCACCCGGGCGGCCTCCCGGGCCGCCGCCGACGCCGCCTGGTTGCCGAGGAACAGCAGCGCCGCCTGCACGGTCGCGAAGATCACGAACAGCAGCAGAGGCATGTACAGGGCGAGCTCGATCGTGCTGGCACCCCGGTCCCGGTGGGCCCGACGGATCAGATGCCGCCGGTGTCGAGGTTGATGCTGTCGGCCTTGTCGCGCAGCTTCTGGAGCAGCACGGCGCCGACCGCGGCCGCGATCCCGACCAGCAGCGCCGAGATCACCACCCACTCCACGACCGAGGCACCGACGTCCCCCGGCCCGTGGATCTGCCGGGCCCGCGCCCGGTCGACGCGCCGGCGAATGATCAGTTCCGCGTACCCGGCTACCGATGCCGGACTGAAGCGGAACGGTCCGCTCTTCATGAGTCGTCTCCTTCATCAGTCGATCCGTCGATCAGGTTCCGCTCAGCACCCGGACGATGGCCGGGTAGATGAGGAAGATGAGAAACCCCACCGCCAGCAGGAGCTGGGCGATGAGCATGGACTGCGAGCGCGCCTGCGCCCGCCCTTCGGCGTCGGCCATCTCGCGCCGGCGCATCGACGCCGCCCGGGCCGCGAGCGACTCGCGCACCTTGGCGCCGTCGTCCGCGACCAGTTCCAGGGCGGCGCCCAGATCGCTGAGCTCGGCCACCGCGGTCTCCTCGCCGAGCCGGCTCAGGGCCGACCACGGGGTGACGCCCTGGAGCCGGGCGATCGCCAGGGTGTCGCGCAGCCGCACCATCGCCCAGCCGTCACTGACCGAGGCCGCGGAGTTCAGGGCCTCCGGAACCCCGCGCCCGCCGGACAGATTCAGCGCGACCAGGTCGAGGAACGAGCCGACCACGTGCCGGAAGTCGCGGCGCCGCACGGTGGCCCGCTGGCCGGCCTGGAGCGTCGGCAGCATGGCGCCGATCACCAGGCCGCTGATGCCGAGGAACACCGGCGTGGTCACCGGCAGGCCACCGACCAGCCCGACCAGCAGCCCGCCCAGCACGAACGGCACGACCGCGCCCAGCGCGGCACCGAGAAGGCTGTACGCCAGGTGGTTCTCGATCGGCCGGTCGATCAGGGAGAGGTCGGCGCGCAGCCCCGCGGGCAGCCGGATCCCCGAGAGCTCCAGTTGCCGCCGGATCCCCCGGCCCACGGACGACGTCACACCGGCCCGGCCCGAGGCCGCACCCGCGCCGCCGGCATTCTCCGCCGGGGCGTTCTGGGCCTGCTTCTGCCGTTCGGCGTCCAGCGCCGCGAGCGTGGCGGGGGCACCCACCCCGCGCATCGCGGGACGGGAGTAGGCGACCACCAGCAGCAGCACACCGGCCCCGGCCAGGGCGCCGGCCAGCACGATCGCGATCACCGGGCACCCCCCTCGGCCGACGGGGCGGTGTGCATGAACCGCTCCGGAAGGTCGTACGAGGCAAGCTGTTTCAGCCAGAAGAAGCCCGCGCCGAAGAAGCCGACCACGATCGCCAGCACCACCTGGCCGCCCGGATGCTGGTACGGCTCCACGTATCCGGGGTTGAAGGTGCGCAGGCCGAGCACGAACAGCAGCGTCACCGCCACGACGATCTGCACGCTGCGCCGGGTGGCCGCCCGCCCGGCCGTCACCCGGCCACGCATCTCCACCTCGGCCCGCACCGAGTCGGCCAGGCTGGTCAGCACGTGCCGCAGGCCCGGCCCACGCAGCCGGGAGTTCAGCAGCAGCGCCGCCACCACCAGGTCGGCGCTGGCGTCGTCCAGGTCGTCGGCCAGCCGGTGCAGCGCCGTGGGCAGCGGCACCCGCACCCGCAGCCGGTCGGCCAGGGTGATGATCTCGTCGGCGATCGGGGCCGGCGCGGCCCGCGACGTCGCGATCACCGCCTGCTCCAGACCGACCGCGCCGGCGATGGTGTCACGCAGCGACTCGGTCCACAGGGCCAGTGCCTCCAGCCGGTCGGCCTGCTGCCGCTCCTCCCGGGCCCCGCCCATCAGGGCGGGCCAGGCCAGGATCATCGTCACCGCGGCGATCGCGGCCACCGGCCAGGCAGTGACCAGCAGGGTGAACACCCCGGCGAGGACGGCGATGGGCAGGCGGGTGCCGAAGCCCCTCAGCCGGCGGGAGGCGCGCCGGCCCAGGGACCGGTCGTCGGTTCCGGCGGTGCCGCGTTCCCGCCGGATCAGCGCGTCGATCAGCAGGGCCAGGCCGCCGCCGGCCAGGGCCCCGGCCAGGAGCACGCCCGCGAACGGGGCGGAGGAACTCAGCGACTCGATCATCCCGGCCACCCGCCCTGGGCCGGCACGCTCATCGCCGGGTCGTACCCGGCCCGGATCAGCTCGTCCACACAGGAGATCGGCGCCGCGGGCTCGGCCCGGCCGTCCGCGCCGGCCTGGAACACCTCGCTGGACAGCACCCGCCCGTCCACGCCGTTGACCTCGCGCACGCTGGTGACGATGCGGCGCAGGCTGCCGCCCTCGGCGTAGTCGTTGCGACGTTCCACGAACACCACGAAGTCGATGGCACCCGCGATCAGCATCATCGTGGCGTCGGTGGGCAGTCGCTCGGCGGACTGGATGGCGTAGGTGCAGATCCGGTTGAACACCTCGATCGCCGAGTTCGCGTGGATGGTCGACAGCGAGCCGTCGTTGCCCTGGCTCATCGCGTTGAGCATGGTGACGATCTCGTCGCCGAGCACCTCGCCGACGATCACCCGGCTCGGGTTCATCCGCAGCGAGCGGCGCACCAGGTCGGCCATCCCGATCGACCCCTGGCCCTCGGAGTTTGGCAGCCGTTCCTCCAGCGGCACCACGTTCGGATGCAGGTCGGTGAATTCGCCCAGCCCCAGCTCCAGCGAGCGTTCCACGGTGATCAGCCGCTCCTGCGGCGGGATCTCGTGAGCCAGGGCACGCAGCAGGGTGGTCTTGCCGGCGTTGGTGGCCCCGGCGATCATGATGTTCTTGCGGGCCAGCACGGCGGCGGACAGGAACGAGGCCAGTTCCGGCGTCAGCGACTCGTTCTTGACCAGCTGGTCCAGCGTCACCCGGCTGAGTCGCGAGCGCCGGATCGAGATGGCCGGCCGGGGGCAGACCCCCATCACCGCCGAAAGCCGGGACCCGTCGGGAAGTCTCAGGTCGAGCTGCGGGTTGGCGACGTCGAACGAGCGGCTGGTCAGGCCGGAGTAGGCGCCGAGCAGCTGCACCAGCTCGATCAGCTCGTCGTCGGACTCGGCCACCGGTGGCACGGCCATCTCGCGGCCGTCCGCATAGCCCACGAAAACCTGGTCGCAGCCGTTGATGTCGATGTTCTCCACGAGCGGGTCGTCGAGCAGGGGCTGAAGCCGCCCGACCCCGAACAGCGCCGCGTGGATGCCCTCGGCGAGCTCGGTCTCCTCGTCCACCTCCGGCGGGGTGCGGCCCAGCGAGAGTTCCGACCGGGCGTGCAGATCCAGCACCCGGCCGATCACCGCCCGGGCGTACTGCCGCTCGTCCTCGGCGCTCATCGGCGGGGCGCCGGTCAGGGCGTCCTCGCGGCGTTGCTGGGCGAGCAGGTCCGCGACCTCCTCGCGCAGCCGTCGCACCACGCGCTGGTCGATGGCCATCAGCGATCACCCCCGGCCCGGTCGACGCCGTCGTCGCCGCCGTCGTCGTTCCCGGACCCGGTGCCGGGGTTCTCCATCGGCTCGTACGGGTCGCGGATCGGGCTTACGGATGCGGTGTCCCGGTCCTCGTCGTCCGTTCGTTCCCATCCGGTCGGCTCGGGGGCAACGGTTTTCGGCCCGACGGTGATCGGTTCGACGGCGATCGGCCCGGAGGCCGGCCCGGCCACCGGGTGCTCACCGGTCTGCCGCTCCCGGGTGTGCCCGGCCCAGGTGCCGGAGCCGTCGGCACCCCGGCGTGCGCGGTCGCGGATCTCCCGCAGCAGGGCGGTGTGGTCGGTGGGCATGAAACGTGCGGGTCCGGGGGTGTCGGCCGAGTCGGTGAAACCTGATGACGACGAGAGCACCGACGACGGCACCGCCGTCGGAACCGCGGGTGGCAGGGGCGAGAGCTGGGACGGCGGGACGTCCGGCGCGATCCATCCGGTGCCCCCGGCCCGGAGGTCGCCGGGCGGCTCGGTGCGGTCGGCCGGCGCACGGGACCCGTGCAGGTTCACCACCTGACCGGTGCGCCCGGCCTCGTCGGTGGTGGCCTCGTCGGTGCTGGGAGTGTCTGCGGTGGTGCGGATCTCGCCGGTGACCGGGTTCTCGACGGGAGACGGTTCGGGGTCGTGCGCGGGGGCATCGTCCTGGCGAAGCCCGAACTGCTCACTGCCGAAGGGGCCGTAGCCGAACCGCCGCGCGTCCCGCGGGCGATCGGCACCCGGCGGTGGGATCTCCTGCGGCTGCCGCCGGGGAAGCGGTGGCGGCTCGGAGGATCCCGTTCCCGGAACACCGCGCTCGTCGGGACGGTCGGGGTGGTCGGGACGGTCGGGGTGGTCGCGCAGCGCGCTCCAGGCGTGCTTGTCGGACGTGGTCTGCGGATTTGCGGTGCGGTGCTCCTGGAGCCAGGTGCCGGACGACGGCGTCCCCTCATTCACCCGGGACCCGGAAATCCCGGTGTCGTAGTCGGTCTCGGCCTCGTCCGAGGGCATCACGTGCCGTCGGGCCCGGCGGCGCTCCGAGGTTTGCAGGGCGGACGGGTCGCGCCCGAGGGCCGCGCGGCGGGACCGGGTGTGCCGCAGCTCGTCGGTGTTCTCGTCGGCGAACGCTTCCGGTGGTGTGGTGAGCCCGGCGAATCCCCGCACCGGGGCGGCGGGTCGCTGCGCGGTCTTTTCGTCGTCCCCCATTGAAAGGTCGCTCAGGGGGCCCTGTTGTGGCGCGTAGACGCTCGGGGGGACGGTGAGCGGCAGCAGTTCCGGATCTTCGTCGACGGGTGGAGAGTCGCCGAAGAAGGAGTTGGGGCGGCGTTCCTGATCCTGTTCCCGGGTCTGGGGCCGGGTCTGCGCCTGCGCGCCGACGGGGACCGGCTGGGCTGCGGAAACCCGTGACACCGGAACGGGTTCCGGTGTCACGGCCTCGACCGGAGCCGGTCTGGTCTCGCTGGGTGCGACCGGGGGCGGCGGTTTGAGGGCGGCCGCCCGTGCGGGAGGTGTGGACGTCACCGGGGCCTGGAGCTCCGGGATGGTGCCCGCCAGCAGGCTCACCGACGGCAACAGCGAGCGCACCGAGCGGATCAGCGTGGAGCGGGCCAGCCTGCTGCGGTTCATGCCGCGCAGGGCCTCGGCGCCGCGCTGGTCGAGCGCCATCGTGCCGAGCACCGGCACACCGACGCCGGAGGAGTGCAGCAGTTGCTCGGTGCGGCCGGCCACGGCCCGGTCGCGCTCCGGGGCGACCAGCACCACACCGATCTGCGCGCGTCCGGCGAACCGCCCCGGCACTGCACTGTTCAGGAATCGCAGGCGCTCCCGCAGATGGGCGAGTTCCTCGACTTCCGGCCTGGCCACCACGATCACGGCGTCGGCCTGGTGCACCACCGGCATGGTCGGGGCGGACGGGCCGACCCGGCCGCAGTCGGCGTACACCGTGCGCCCGGCCTCCGACAGGGCGCGGGCCAGGGGGCTCCAGAGCGGGCCCAGGCCGGTGGCCTGTTCCGGTCCGTTCACGCCGAGCAGGAGGTCCAGGCCGCCGCCGGTGACCTGGAGGTGGTCTTCCAGCCGGGTCGGGCCGGCCGGGCCGGTGCCCGCCTCGACCGAGGGCAGCCAGCGCTGGCCGGGCAGGTCGCGGCGCAGGCCGGCGACCAGGGAGAGCAGGCCGAGCTCGGCGTCGAGCGGTGCGCCGTCGGGACGGCGGTAGCGCAGCCCGAGGTCACCGCCGTCCGGATCGAGGTCGGCGGCGACGGCGCCCGGGGTGAGGGCGGCGAGCGCGACGGTGAGCGTGGTGACGCCTGGCGCGCCCTTGGCGGAGACGAGGACGACGAGGGCCATCAGTTGCCCTTCGTGGAGGCCCCGCGTTCCAGCAGCACGAGGCTGATCTGGTCGGCGGCGGCCGCGGCGGCGACCTGCACTGCCTCGTTGCGGGTGACGATGAGTGTGACGACGGTGGAGTTGTCGCCGCCGGAACCGAAGACGCCGTCCTCGGAACCCTTCACGGAGCTGACCGTGGCCTTGGCGGCGATCTCCGAGCCCTCGCCCTCGACCGCGCGGACCACCTGCACCACGTCGCCGGCCTCCAGGCCGCCGGCCGGGAAACGGCCGATGCTCAGCGGCACGCCGACCGCGGCCTTGTTGCCGTCGAGCATGCTGCTGGTGACCAGCATGCCGGGGTCGATCAGCCGGCCGGGCGGGATCTCGGTGCCGGCGAACCGGCCGATCACCTGGTCGGCCTGGTCGGCGGTGATCACCGCGACGCCGTCCGAGGCGACCTTGGCGACGGCCAGGTTGTCGGCGGTGATCTGCTGGCCGGCGACGATGGTGGTGCGGGCGACCAGGACGTCCGCGCGGTCGTCGAGGCGCAGCGCGAGCAGCCCGGCGACGGCGGCGCCGAGCACGATCAGCAGCACCGCGAGCACGGCGAGGCCGGGGCGGCGGGTGCCCGGGGGACGGGGCAGCCGGTCGCCGGAGCCGGGCGTGGAGGGGCGCCCCCGCGCCGCGTCGGGCTTGTTGCCGGACTCCCGGGACCGGACGTCGATGCGTTCCTGCGTGCTCAACAGATCTCCTCGTGCCACCCAGGTGGATCGGTTCCGGATGGTTTGTTCTTGATCTTGCGGTCTGGTCTGATTAGCGAATCCGACTACGCAGTCGACACATCCTGATGCAGTTCGCGATCACCCGTGACGCCAACGATCTAGGCAATCCACGAAGGGTGACGATAATGCCACCTTGACGCACCTTATGCACTAATCAGGATGTGATGGTTAGGAAACGTTTGATGCACCGATTCGGGTCAGGTAAGCGATAAGTCCTACTTGCGAGTAGTCAGAGAACCGGAGCCAGGCATGAGGCGCCGAGCAGGCGTGATCTTCGCGGTCGTGACGGCGGTCGCGGTGTCCGGGGCAGCCCTCGTCGGCTGCGGCTCGGACAACCCCTACGAGCTGCCCGAATACCGGGCGGGCCAAGACCCGGGGTCGTCGGGCGGCGGGTCCGTCGACGCCGCCTCCGAGTCCTCCGGCGACGCCACCTCCACCCCCGCACCGTCCGGCTCCGGCCCGATCCCCACGGTGTCCCGCGAGGCCTCCCCGCCGTCCACCGACGTCACCTACACGCCCGCCGATGCGCAGGGGCAGGGAGCCTGGGTGGAACGGGGCAAGATCCGCGCGCGCAACCAGAAGGCCAAGGCCGCGGTGGACGCCGTGGTGGGTTACGTCGCCCAGCGGGTGCGGCTGTCCAACACCTGGACGGTGGACGAGGACGCCCTGGCGGCGGTGGCGCAGGGGCAGGCCCTGACCAGTGCCCGGGAGCGCGCGGAGACCCAGGAGGCCGCCGGGCGCAGGTCGGTCGGCCGGTTCGTGGTGAACGTCTCGTCGGTGAAGGTGAACGGCGACGTCGCCACCGTGACCGGCTGCCATTTCGATTCCACCTCCGAGGTGGACCAGAACGGCTACGTGCTCGTACCCCCTCCCGGAGGAGTCCTGATCACCATGGAAGTGAAGCTCTCGCAGGGTGTCTGGCGGGTGACGTCCTGGCCTGCCGAAGACGTCCCGACGTGTAGTGCGGCGAAGAAATGAGGCGGCTGACCTGGCTGGCCGCCGCGGCCGCCACCGTGCCCCTGGCCGTGCTGGCCCCGATCGGCGCCCGCGCCGACCAGGTCGACCCGGGCGGTGGCCAGGGCGGGTATTCGGTGTCGGTGCAGGTTCACTTCAGCGGGAATGCAGCGCCCGGTGGGGGTGGCGGCACCACGATGGCGGTGAACTTGCACCCGGTCTGCTGGTGGGAGCCGGCGCCGGGTGACTACCAGAACGCCGCCGCGATGCTGGAGTGGTACGACGGGGTGACGGGCGGGGTGCAGACCAGGGGCATCCTGAGTACCTACGGCCCGCGTGAGGACTGGGAGGACGCCGTCGCGCGTGAGGAGGCCGGCCAGGACCTGTCCTGGTACAAGGCTTTCTGCTACGACCCGCGCGATTACGTCGACTACGGGCTGCCTTCCAGCGAGACGGGTGACACCGACCCGTTCGACGGAGTGGCACCGACCTGGGAGTCCTACCTGTACCGGGCTTTCGGGGCCGGTGAACCGATTCCCGCCCCCATGGTGACCCCTGACGAGCTGGCCGAGGCGGCCCGCGACAACATGGAGATCCCCGACCCGGAGATCGACCGCAACCCGAAGGTGCACGACACGGACGACGCCACGCTGGTCGGCCTGCCCACGTTCTTCTGGGTGACCAATCCGGCCTCGGTCGGCGGTGCGGAAGGTACCCGGTTCATCCGGGCCGAGGTGGTGGGGGCGGGCGCCGCGGTCTGGGCCGAGGTGACGGCCACGACTTCCGGCCTGACTCTGGCCTGGCCGGGAGGAAGCAGGACCTGTGCTCCCGAGGTGGCGCTCAAGTCCTACACCCAGGGTATGAGCGAGAACGGCGCCTGCACGGTCGAATTCCAGCATGCGTCGACCGGTTACCCCGGTGGGTACCCGGTGGCGGCCAGCACGGCGTGGACGGCGGCATGGGTGGGCTCGGACGGCGGCGGTGGTGCTCTGGCGCCGCTCGCCAACGAGGTCACCGAGCTGATCCCGGTGGCCGAGGTGCAGAACATCGTGGAGCCGTAAGGGTTATCCGAGGCGGGACGGCGCCGGGAATCCGACGTCGTCCCACCCGATCGGCCAGGCCAGCGGCTCGGCGGGCGGGGTCGGGTCGGGTCGCTGGCTGACCGTGGCCATGCGCACGGCGGCGAGCGAGCGGGAGAGGCGGTCGGCCCAGGCGCTCTCTACCAGGTCGGGCCGGACTCCGCCCAGCACAGGGGATTCCGCCCGGCGGAGGGCGATGCTGCCCTCCGAGCCGCAGAGCACGACGGCGCGGCAGAGCTCCGGCAGGGCCTGCTCCTCCTCGTCCAGGCAGATCGCGTGCACGCCGGCGTTCTCACCCTCTTCCAGCAGGGGCAGCACCCCCGGGATCCCGGACAGCCGGCGGATGCCGTCGAACACCACCAGCACCTCGGGCGACGCGGTGACCCGCTGGCCCGGCGGCCGGCGGTGCCGCAACCGCTCGTCGACCAGGCTGCCGAGCTCCAGCAGCCTGCGCTCGATCGAGTCGTGGTCGTTGCCGATCAGCACCGACACCCCGGAGGCCTCGTCGGGGCGGGCATGAGGGAGCCGGGAGACCCATTCCCAGCGCCGCCGGGACGCGTAGTCCTGGCCCGTCAGCACCGTGATCCGCAGCTCGCGGGGGGCGTGGAAGGCCGCGCACTGGGCCACGAGCCAGCGCGCCGTGGCGTGCATGACCGCGGCCTTGCCGGTGACCCCGAGCACCCCCACGGCCTGGAGGTTCAGCGTGACCGGGACGTCGGGCAGCAACGACGGCAGGGGCTCCTGCGCCTGGGTGTGCCAGCGGGTGCGGCCGACCCGCAGCGGGGACCCGGAGTCGCGGTCGTCGATCACCGTGCGTGGTGGCTGTGGAGCCAGACCCAGCCTGAGCTGGAGCCAGTCGTCGTCGAGCGGCAGGCGCTCCCACAGCCGACGCCCCGGCCCGACCGCGGTGAGCAGCGTGAGCGCCGGGTCGGGGGTGGCCTCCCGGCGCTCCTCGGTCTCCTTGGCCAGGGCGGTCAGGATCTCCTCGCGGGCCCGCTCCCGGTCGCGCAGCCACTTGTTCAGCAGGCGCCGCTGCTCGGTGCCGGGGATGGAGCGGCCGCTCGGCGGGCGCGGCGGCAGCACGAACCGGGCCCCGCTGCGCGGCCGGGCGGACCGGGTGTGGCGGAACAGCTGCCATCCCAGCCCGGTCTCGTCGGGCTGGGTGTCGGCGTCGGGTTCGCTCACCGTGGTCAGCTCCAGCACCGTGCCCGCCGCCTGGAGGTAGGTGCCGCGCGGCCACGGGCAGCGCTCCGTCTTCTCTTCTCCGGCCAGCGTGAAACTGGTTCCGGCGCCGGGGATCACCTCGACCGCGCCGCCGGGCCGGGCGCTCAGGGTGAGCGCGTCGGCGGCCAGGTCGGCGTCGGGCAGGTCGAGACCGGGCGCCTCGTGCCCGATGACGGTCTGCCCCAGCCCGAGCCGGTGCACCCGCCCCGCGCCCGGCCCGTTGACCACCCGGATCTCGGCGACGCCCGAGGGCCGGGTGACCGGCTGCTCCTCGTGCTCGTGCAGCTCGACGATGCTGCCCGGCCGGATGCCCGCCGAGCGCAGCGTGTCGTGCGGCTCGGCCCGGCGCCCGTCGACCCAGACCGGCACCCGCGCCGACTGGGCCACGAGCGTCTCGTCGTCCAGAGCTGCCAGCAGGTGGGGCATCAGGGCGGCCAGGTCGGAGTCGGGATGCGCGTCGACCAGTGCCTCGGTCTGGGTGCCGGCGGCCCTGCCGTCCCGCAGTGTGACAGCGAACCTCACCTGACCCCCTCGTACCCGCCGTGCGAAAGCCCGCGCCTGAGCGCCCGAATATGCCACGCCCACGCCATACGTACCAGTCTGTTCGTGTTCAGTCGGGCACAAAGGGTGGCTAAATCCAGGTAACCGCTCGATCGGGCAGCCGGTCAGCGCGGCGGGGCCCACAGCGAGCACTCCACCCGGATGACCGTGTCGACCACCGAGCCCAGCGCCCGTTCCAGGTCGTCGTCGGGGGCCTCGTGCCGGTCGAGCCAGAGCTGCACCGGCCGCCCGCGGAAGATGTCGTGATGCGGCTCCAGGTCGAAGTCCTCGGCCTCGAGCAGCTCCTGCCCGAGGGAGACCAGGCCCCCGGCGAGCAGGAAAGTCAGCAGTGCCCAGTCGGTCTCGGTGCCCGCCGTGAAATGTGCCGGTGGGTCGGCGAACAGCTCGGGCAGCCCGGCCCACCACAGGCCGTTGGTGTGGATCCGGCGCAACCGGCCGGGCGGCCCGGTGACCACCTCGATCCGGATCTGCGGTGGGCGCCGGGCGCCGGACGGACTGCCGGTGGGTGCGTTGTGCATCATGAAAAAGTCCTTCCCCCGTGGTCTTCCACACAGACCAAGGGTGGCCTCCCGGCACCCCGACCCGCTCCCGGCGTCCCCAGAAACCGGCTCTGTGGAAAGACTCCCGGTCCTGCCGACCGCTCTACCCGGACAGCAACGCCACCAGCTGGTCGAGCTGCTCGCCGGTGCCCTGCTCCATCACCGGGAACATCTCGTCCGAGATCTCGCCGGTGTATCGCTGCACCAGAAGGGTCTTCGCGTCGTCCTCACTGAAGGTCACGACGACCTCGCCGCCGTCCCAGCCGTACACCAGCCGGCCCGGCGGCTCGACCGTCCGGAAGACCATCTCGGAGGGGTACTCGATCCCGTCCGGATCAATCATGGTCAGCTCGAAGGAACCGCCTTCGCGCAGGTCCAGGTTGATCTTGTGGAGGGGCGCCACCAGCTCGCCGGGAGCCCACCAGAGGGCCAGCCGCTCCGGCACCGTGTAGGCGTCCCAGACCTCGCAGCGAGGGACCCCGACCAGACGGATGAGGATCAGCTCACGAACGGCCATCGTCCCCGCACCTCCACGTAGCGTGACGGTCAGGCTAGCGGTCCAGTGGCCGGGGACTGGCCGTGTCACGGCCGGGCCACAGGCTGGCACGGTGGCTGCCATGCGCAGATTCGCTCAGGTGGACGTGTTCACCGCGCGACCCGGCCGGGGCAACCCGGTGGCAGTCGTGCTCGACGCCGAGGGGCTCCCCGACGAGGAGATGCAGCGGCTGGCGCACTGGACCAACCTGTCGGAGACCACCTTCGTGCTCCCGCCGACCCGGCCGGAGGCCGACTACCGGGTGCGCATCTTCACCCCCGACCGTGAGCTCCCGTTCGCCGGTCATCCCACGATCGGCACCTGCCAGGCGCTTTGGGACGACGGACAGCTCGGTCCCGGCCCGTCCTGGGTACAGGAGTGCGCCGCCGGGCCGGTCGAGGTGCGCCGCCTCGACGACGGTGCCCTGGCCTTCGCCGCCCCGGCGCCGGTGCTGGTGGAACCGCTCGCCGACGAGGAGCTGCTGGCGCGGGCCCTCGGCGGGGTGCGGCCGCACCGGCCCACCCTGATCGGGATCGGCCCGGTCTGGCTGACCGGGCGGGTGACACCGGCCGAGCTGGACGCGCTCGACCTGGACGCCGCCGCCTTCCGCGAGCTCGCCGAGGTCACCCCGGACGTCACCCTGTACGCCGTGGACCAGGCCGGTGACCTGCACGTGCGCTCGTTCTTCCGGGTCGACGGCGGGATCGCCGAGGACCCGGTGTGCGGTAGCGGCAACGCCTGCGTCGCCCGGCACGTGCAGCTCACCGCCCCTGACGCCCGGCTAGACGGCGGCTACCGTGCCTTCCAGGGCCGGCACCGGGGACGCGACGGCCGGATCACCGTGGAGCTCGGCGAGCGGAACTGGATCGGCGGCCGGGCAGTCACCGTGGTGTCCGGCACGATCGCCGTGTGAGGGATCGCTGAGAGCCCGCACCAGCCGGTCCAGTTCGGTCGGCATCGAGCATCTCGTCCATCACGGGCACCGTGATCACCGTTGATCAGCGCCCGGATCGACGGTGGGGACGCCGCGCTCCAGGCATCCCATGGGCGGGTTTGTTCGCCTCGGGCTATGTCATCCTCTCGTGCCTTAGGGTAGCCTCACCTAAGTAATCGCGGGTCACGGCCTGGCCGGCCCGGTGAAATGCTCGGTGCACTCATTGCGATGACGCACCTGATCGGTGCGTCCCGGAGGACATTCATGAGCTCCCTGGCATCCGACGGACCGCCCACGGGAACGGCGGGCGATCCGTCCCAGCCGGTTCTCGACCTGATTGGGGTCGGGTTCGGTCCGTCCAACCTGGCCCTCGCGATCGCGGCGGTCGAGCACAACGACCAGGCTAACGACGCGACCCGGGTGGCGGTGCGGTTCTTCGAGCGTCAGCCGGCATTCGGATGGCATCGGGGCATGCTGCTCGACGACGCCACGATGCAGGTCTCGTTCCTCAAAGACCTGGTCACCATGCGTAACCCGGCCAGCAGCTTCAGTTTTCTGGCCTACCTGCACGAGTCCGGCCGGCTGGTCGACTTCATCAATCACAAGACGCTGTTCCCGCTGCGGGTCGAGTTCCACGCCTATCTGGAGTGGGCCGCCGCCCGGGTGGCCGACCTGGTCGACTGGGGGCACGAGGTCACCGGTCTGGTCCCGGTGACGAGTGGTGACGAGGTGATCGCGGTCGACGTGACCGCGCGCGAGCTGCGGCCCGACGGTACCGGCCGCGAGGTCACCTACCGGGCCCGCAACGTGGTGATCGGCACCGGCCTGCGACCCCGTCTGCCGGAGGGTGTCTCGGGCTCCGACCACGTCTGGCACAACCACCACCTGCTGCACCGGGTGGAGGAGATCGACGCGGACACCGCCCGGCGGTTCGTGGTGGTCGGCGCCGGGCAGAGCGCGGCCGAGGTGACCGCCTTCCTGCACGAGCGGTTCGCCGGTGCCGAGGTGGTCTCGGTGTTCACCCGCTACGGCTACAGCCCGGCCGACGACAGTCCTTTCGCCAACCGGATTTTCGACCCGTCCGCGGTGGACGACTTCTACGCCGCCCCGACGGGCGTCAAGAAGATGCTGATGGACTACCACGGCAACACCAACTACTCGGTCGTGGACACCGAGCTGATCGAGGAGCTCTACCGCCGCTCCTACCGGGAGAAGGTCACCGGCCGCGAACGCCTGACCATGATGAACGTGTCCCGGGTGGAGGGTGTGCGGGAGCAGCCCGGCCGGGTCACCGTCACGGTGCGCTCGCTGACCAGTGACACCACCACCGACATCGACGCCGACCTGGCGGTTTTCGCCACCGGCTACGACCCGGTCGACCCGGTGCCGCTGCTCGGCGACCTGGCCGCGTTCTGCACCCCCGAGCCGGGTGGCCGGCTGCGGGTGCGGCGTGACTACCGGGTGGAGACCACCCCGGGCATCCGCTGCGGCATCTACCTCCAGGGCGGCACCGAGCACACGCACGGGCTGTCCTCGTCGCTGCTGTCGACGATCGCGGTGCGGGCGGGAGAGATCCTGACCTCCGTGGTGAGTGGTGCCGGCCGGGCCCAGCCGGCGGGTGGCGCGAAGGCGCCCGCCGCCGCGCTGCGCCGGCTGCTGCGGTGAACTGACCGGTCCGACAAGCTATTTCGCAGGTGATACCCAGGTGATGGAACACGTCCGGCCGGTGACCCCGCTCCAGGAGGGGTTGCTGTTCCAGGTGCTGGCCCGGCGCGAGCGCGCCGACGTGCCGGATGTACACGTCGCGCAGCTGGCCCTCGACCTGCGGGGTGCAGTGGACCCGGGGCGCTGGCGCGCGGCCGCGCAGGCCCTGCTCGACCGGCATCCGGCCCTGCGGGTGGGGTTCCGGCAGGAGACGACCGGGCGGAGCGTGGCCGTGGCGGGGGAGCACGTGGTGCTGCCCTGGCAGGAGATCGACCTGGGGCACCTGTCGGCCCAGGGCTACGGGCGGGCCGCGCTGGACCGGGAACTGGCGGCGCAGACCGAGACCGACCTGCTGCGCGGGTTCGACCCGGCCGTGGCCCCGCTGCTGCGGGCGACGCTGTACCGGCTCGGGCCCGAGTGGTACCGGCTGGTGCTCACCCATCATCGGCTGGTGCTCGGGGCGGCGTCGATGCGGGCACTGCTCGACGAGCTGCTGGCGTCGGCCGGCGCCGCGGTGCCGGTTCCGGAGGGCTGGACCTGCGTGGGGGATCCGGTTCCGGAAGACCGGACCGGTCTGGCCGGTGGGGTTTTCGGGGACGATCCGGAGCCGGGGTTCCCGGCGTACTCCGGAGCCGGCACGCTGATCGCTTCCGGTGCCGGGCATGATCCGGCCCAGTTGCCCGAACGGCTCGGTGAGGAGCTCGATCCTGCCACCACCGCGGCGCTGGCCGCCCTGGCCCACGAAGAACTGGTGACGCCCGAAGCAGTCGTGCGCGCGGCTTGGGGAATCGTGTTGTCGGCGCTGACCGGTACACCCGACGTGGTGTTCGGCACGATGGCGACCGTACGGCCGGAGCGGACCGGGCAGGACAGGCGGGACGGGCGGGCCGAAACCGATGCGTGTGCCCGGGTCGGGCAGTTCGGTGTCGTCGTGCCGGTGCGCCTGCGGGTGGACCCGGCCCGGCCGACGGGCGACCTGCTGCGGGAGGCCGGCGGGGCCGGTGGGGCCGCCGAGCCCGGGGCCGTTCCGCCGATGGACCAGTTGTTCGACACCATGGTCGTTTTCGCCGGGCATCCGGTGAACGCCGGGCTGCCGCGTTGGGTGGACGACGTCGAGGTGGCGGACGCCGCGGTGCGGGACTTCTCGCCCTGTCCTCTCACCCTGATCGCGACGGACAGCGAAAGGCTGCGCCTGGAGCTGGTTTTTGCTCCCGGGGCGGTGGACGCGGTGCTGGCCGGGCGGGTGCTGGCCCGGTTCACCGGTGTACTTCGGCAACTGGCGCACGCTAGTATTCCCTCGGCCGGGCGGCTCGACCTGCTCCTGGAGGGGGAGAGGGTCGAGCTGCTCGGCCCTCGCACGCTGGGTGAAAACCCCCGAAACGTGCCGTCATCCATCATCGACGTGCTGCGTGAGCAGGCCCGGCGGCACCCCGATGCGGTCGCGCTGGTCACCGAGCAGCAACGGTGGACGTACGCGGAGCTCGACGACTGGTCCGGCCGGGTGGCTGCCGGGCTGTGCAATCTGCCCGACTGGGACGGTCACATCGTCGGCCTCCAGCTCCCCCGGGCCTGGATGCTTCCCGCCGCGCTGGCCGTGCTCCGCTCCGGTGCGGCGGCCCTGCTGCTCGACGAGGCCGCGCCGGCCGAGCGGTCCTACGCCATGCTGGCCGACGCCTCGCCCACAGTGGTGGTCCGTTCGGTGGAGGAGCTCGAGAACGCCTGGTTCGCGGCGTCTTCCGAACTTCCGGCGATCATTCCCGGCAGCCCGGCCCTGGTGGTGTACACCTCGGGTTCGACCGGTGAGCCCCAGGGCGTCGTGGTGACGCAGATGGCGCTGGCCAATCTGCTCGCGAGCCATCGTCGTCATCTGATGGTGCGGTACGGCACCCGGCTGCGGCTCGGGCAGGTGCAGCCGTTCACCTCCGACGCCTTCTGGGACCAGGTGCTGTGGATGCTCGCCGGTCACCAGCTGCACGTGATCGCCGACGACGTGCACCGCGATCCGGAAACCCTGATCACCTATCTCGACCGGCACGGCATCGACGGTATCGACCTGACCCCGACGCACCTGCGGGAGCTGATCCCGGCCGGGCTGCTCGACGCGAACGCGGGCCGGCTGAAACTGCTCACGGTGGGCGGGGAACCGCTGGACCCGGCGCTGTGGCGGCGGATCTGCGGTGAGCCCGGGCTGCGGGTGCACGACCTGTACGGCGCGGTCGAGACAACGGTGGACGCCTGGGGTCGCCTTTCCGGTCCCTCGGGACGGCGGTCGGCCTACCGGGTGGACGGGGTGCGCACCTATCTGCTCGACGCCGCGCTCCGCCCGGTCCCCGCCGGGGTGGTCGGTGAACTGTACGTGGCCGGAGCCGGTCTCGCCCTCGGCTACCTGGACCGCCCGGCGCAGACCGCGGCCCGTTTCGTGGCCGACCCGTTCCGCCCGGGGGAGCGGATGTACCGCACCGGCGACCTGGCTCGCCGGGGGGCGGACGGCGTGCTGGAGTTCGCCGGGCGCACCGACCGGCAGCTGAAGATCCACGGCCACCGGGTGGAACCGGGTGAGATCGAGGCCGCGCTGTGCTCCCTGCCCGGGGTGGCCCAGGCCGCCGTCGTGCTGCGCGAGGGCACGCTGACCGGGTACCTGGTGCGTCGGGGCAGTGGTCTGTTCAACGGGCCGAAACAGCCCGGTCGGCCGGGTGAGGGGGGCACCCCGGCGGAGCTCCCGCGCGAGGAGACCGCCGGGCTGCGGGAACGGCTGGAGCGGGTGCTGCCCGGCCATCTGGTCCCGGAGCGCTTCGTCCGGCTGGCCGCACTGCCCCGCACGCCCGGCGGAAAGCTGGACGTCGCCGCGCTGCCGTCACCCCCCTCGTCGCAGCCGCCCGCCGTGCCACCCCGCACCGAGCGGGAGGCGTTGCTGGCCGGGGTCTTCGCCGAGATGCTGGGGCTGGAGCGGGTCGGCATCCACGACGACTTCCTCGCTCTGGGCGGGCATCCGCTGCTGGTGCTGCGACTGGCCGGCCGGCTCTCGGTGGGCCTCGGGCTGAAGGTGGGGGTGCGTGACATCCTCGACGCCCCCACGGTGGAGCGCCTGGCCCGGCGGCTGCCGTACGGTGACCGGCCCAGGCTGCGGGCCGGATCGGCGCCGAACTCCCCGGAACAGACCGAGCTCTCGCCCGCTCAGCGTCGTCCCTGGTCGGACTACCGCAGGTCGGGCCCGGACGGCGGCGCCAACGTCGCGATCGCCTGGCGCCTGATCGGGCCCCTCGACGTGGCCGCGCTGGGGGCGGCGGTGGCCGATCTGGCCCGGCGCCACGACCCGCTGCGCAGCGTGGTCACCGAGCACGACGGCGTGCCTCACCTGACGGTGCGCGACGAGGTGCCGGCCCTGCGGGTGATCGAGGCCGGTGGCGCAGGACGCCCCCGCCCGGCGCAGCGCCTGGCTGCCGAGGCCCGCTACGCGTTCCGTCCGGATCGCGAGATACCGCTGCGAGTGACCCTTTTCCGGGTGGCCGA
Organism: Kineosporia corallincola; assembly: GCF_018499875.1. Taxonomy (GTDB): domain Bacteria; phylum Actinomycetota; class Actinomycetes; order Actinomycetales; family Kineosporiaceae; genus Kineosporia; species Kineosporia corallincola. The sequence continues at coordinate 224,533 of NZ_JAHBAY010000011.1, forward strand.
GGACGAGCACCTGCTGCTCCTGCTGGCTCACCGGATCGCCGCCGACGAATGCTCCGACGTGCCGCTGCTGACCGACCTCTCCCGTGCCTACGCGGCGCGCACCCGGGGCGAGGAGCCGCGGTTCGCGCCGCTGCCGGTGCGCTACGCCGACTACTCCCGCTGGCAGAACGATCTGCTGGGTGATCCGGCCGACCCGGCCAGCCCGGCCGCGCGGCAGCGGAACTACTGGAGCCGGCGGCTGGCCGGGCTGCCCGACGAAATGACGCTTCCGGCAGACCATCAGGGACCGGTCACCGGGGCGGGTGGCGCCGAGTCGTTCGCGATCGGGGCCGCCGCGGCCGGGCGCCTGCGGGGTGTGGCCGCGGCCCACGACGTCCCGGTGTCCCTGCTGTTCCAGGCCGCGGTCGCCGTGCTACTGACGAAACTCGGTGCGGGGAATGACATCCCGCTGGTCTCGCCGGTCAGCGGACGGCGGGACCCGGCGCTGGAGGGACTGGTCGGGTGCTTCGGGAACGCGGTGGTGCTGCGCGCCGACACCTCCGGCGATCCGCTGCTGCCCGAGCTGCTGGCGCGACTGCGCGACACCGCCCTGGCCGCCGCCGACCGTCAGGACCTGCCCTTCGACGGCCCGGCCCAGGTGATGGTGACCTACCGGGCACAGGTCCGCCGGGCGCTGGATCTGCCCGGCCTGGGCTGTCTTCCGGTGCGGGTGGAGCGCGCCACGCCCCGGGCCGACCTGTGCTTCGGTGTCGCCGATCTGGGGCCGGCCGGGATGGAGGGGCTGATCGATTACAGCGCAGACCGTTTCGACCCACTGACCGTGGCCGCCCTGGGGTCACGGCTGGTGCGGGTGCTGGAGCAGATGGCGGCGGCGCCGGGCGCCCGGCTGAGCTCGTACCACGCGCTGCTGCCCGGCGAACGCGAACGCGTCACCGGCCGCTGGGCCACCGGCGGCCCGGTCTCGATCGACATGATGGGCCTGTCGGTGGTCGACGTGGTGGCCCAGCAGGCCCGGCTCACGCCGCACGCCACCGCGCTGGTCACCGCCGCCGGCCGGTGGAGCTTCGCCGAGCTGGAGGCCTGGACCAACCGCGCGGCCCGGGTGTTGCTGTGGGCCGGGCCGTTACGCGGCCGTCTGGTGGCGCTGCACCTGGACCGGGCCTGGATGCTGCCCGCGATCCTGGCGGTGCTGAAGACCGGTGCGGCGTACCTCTCCCCGGAACCCGGCCAGGTGCCGCCCGCGGGTGCCGAGCCGGTGCTGACCCTGGACTCGGCCGCCCTGCTCGACGGTGGGGAGAGCGACGCCCCGCTCACCGACGCCGAACGCGGCGGCCCGCTGGTGCCCGACCTGCCGGCCTGGGTGAGCGGCACCGGCGTGGTGGTGACGCACTCCGCCCTGGTGAACCTGGCCACCTCGCACCACGCCCGGCTGATGGGCCCGGACTCCTCGCGCTGCCGGGTGGCGCACACCGCCTCGTTCGCGCACGCCCGCTCCTGGGAACCGGTGCTGTGGATGCTGGCCGGGCACGAACTGCACGTGATCCCGGACGGTCCCGGCCTGGTCGCCCGGCTGCGCGACGCCCGCATCGAGGTGCTCGAGGTGACGCCGGCCCAGCTGGTCCGGCTGCTGCCGGTGGGTCTGCTCGGGATCGGGCTGAGCGTGCTGCTGATCGGCGACGGCCCGGTGGATCACGATGTGTGGCAGGGGGTCTGCGCGGTGCCGGGGCTGGTGGTGCACCAGCTGTACGGCAGCGCGGAGACGTCGGTGGACGCCTACGGCTGGCACGGGTACGCCAACGGCGGGCGTGCCGCCTACCGGCTCGACGGGGTGTGCACCTATGTGCTGGACGCGTCGCTGCACCCGGTCCCGGTCGGGGTGACCGGCGATCTGTACGTGGCGGGCGCCGGGCTGGCCTACGGCTATCTCGGCCGGCCCGGGCGCACCGCTTCGTGTTTCGTGGCCGACCCGTTCCGGCCCGGGCAGCGGATGTACCGCACCGGTGACCTGGCCCGGTGGACCACCGACGGCATGCTGACCCTGGTGCGGCGCCGGGACCGGCCGCCGGTCACGCCGCTGACCCCGGCCGCGCTGCGGCTGCTCGGGACCGGCGGGCCGATCGGCGGGTTCAGCGGTTCCGAGGTGGTCCAGCTGCCGGCCGGGGTGGATCCGGACCGGTTGCAGGCCGCCCTGCGGGCCGTGGTGGCGGCGCATCCCGCCCTGCGGACCCGGCTCACCGGCGACGGGCTGGAGCAGCCGGACCGCTGGCAGGCCCCGCTGATCCGCACGGTGCCCGCCAGAGACCAGGACCCGCAGGAGCTCTGGCGGTCGATCTCACGCCAGGCCGGGCTGGAACGCGCCCGGCTGGACCCGCGGGAAGGGGTGATGCTGACCGCGGTCCGGTTCGACCGGGGGCCCGACCACAGCGGCCGTCTGCTGATCGTGGCGAACCAGCTCGTGGTGGATAGTGTTTCGTGGCACGTTCTTCTGTCCGATCTGTCTCTTGCGTATTCCCAAACCCTCTGCGGTAATATCAATCTCGTGCCGGAGGGAACTTCCTTCCGGCACTGGGCCCGGCGCCTCACCGGTCTGGCCCAGGCCCGTGGACCTGAAATGCGGCAATGGTGCAAGATTCTCACCGCTGCGCCGAGGCTCCCGGTCGATCGTGACGTCGACCCGGTGCTCGACCGTACGACCTCCCTCCAAGAGGTCGGCCGTGAACTGCCCGTCGCGAGAACGGATCAGATCCTCCATGCCGCCCCCCTGGCGTTCGGGGTGCCGGTGTGCGAGGTTCTGCTCACGGCGCTGGCTCTCGCGGTCGGTGATCTGCGCCGGCGGCATCAGGACCGCGGGGCCGGGCAGGGTCACGGAGGGGACGCCCGCGACGAGGGGAGTGCTGGCCCCTCGTCGTCCCTCCGTGGCTCTGCCCGGCTCCGCGGTGTGCTCGTCAGCCTGACTGCCGATGGCCGCAGCACCGAAACGGCCGACACCGCCGGCACAGCCAACGGCACCAATGCTGCCGGCACCTTCGACATCTCCCGCACCGTGGGCTGTTTCACCCACACGTACCCGGCTCACCTCGATCCCGGCGACGTCGACCTGGACGATGCCCTGGCCGGAGGCCCGGCCGCGGCCCAGGCGGTGACCAACGTGGCCAAGGCCCTGGCCGAGATCCCGGACGGTGGGCTCGGTTACGGCCTGCTGCGCGAGGTGAACCGGTGCACCGCAGGCGAACTCGCCCGTCACCCGGAGCCGCAGATCGGGTTCTTCTGGGCCGGGCGCACCGACTTCCCGGCCCCCGCCGACTGGTCGCCGGCGCCGGAGTCGGAGGCCGCCGGCGCCGAGTCCCCCGTGACCCAGGCCCTGGTCGTGACCGCCCGCGTCGAGGAACGCCCCACCGGGCCGCAACTCACCGTCAGCTGGGTCTGGCCGGAGGGCGTGCTGGACGCCTCCACGGTGGAGGACCTCGCCGACACCTGGCTGCGCGCCCTCACCGCGATCGGCCGGTGCGCCGCCCGTCAGCAGACCCCCGGACCGGCCCAGGAGCAGACATGACCAATCCGTTCGAGCACCCCGACGGCGAGTACCTCGTGCTGGTGAACGACGAGAACCAGCACAGTCTCTGGCCGGGATTCGTCGAGGTGCCGGCCGGCTGGCGCGCGGTCGCCGGGCCGGGCGACCGCGCGTCGTGCGTGGACTACATCGAGACCCACTGGACCGACCTGAGGCCGAGAAGCCTGGCCGAATTCATGGACCCGAAGGCCTAGTGAGTCCGAAGAGCCCCATGAGTCAGGCGCTCTCGTCCTCCACCTCGGTGGCCGGGTCGCCGTCCGCGGCCCGGGCGATCATCGGCACCAGGTTCTCGATCAGGTAGGGCACACTCAGCACGGTGGCGAACGAGGTGGCGCTGCCCAGCGTGGACTCCACACCGTCGTCCGAACCGTCGTTCAGGTACACGTCACCGCCGTTCTGGTACACGTCGAGCTTGTTGTAGAGGTTGTCGGCGGCCAGCCCGGCCTTGTCGGTCTTCGCGTTCGGCACCAGCCAGACCAGCGCGTCCACGTCGAGCAGGCCGACGCGCTCCTTGCTGATGTTCGCGCCGAACTCGCCGCCCACCGCGTCGGCCAGGCCCTTGGGCAGGGTGAGCCCCAGCGACTTCAGGAACTGACCCCGCGGGTCGTCCTCCGCGTACACGTAGTAGCCCTGGTAAAGCGTTGCCATCAGCCCGGTCTTGCCCTCCAGGCCGGGATTGGCCGAGCGGGCCGCGGCGAACTGCTCATTGACGTCGGCGACCAGCTTCTCGGCCGCCGCCGACCGGCCCACCGCCCGGCCCACGGTGGTGGTGATGACGTCCCAGGCCACCGCGTAGTCGTTGGCCCCCTCGGGAGCCGGCAGGGTGGGCGCGATCTGGCTCAGCTTGTCGTAGTCCTCTTGCGACACATCGGAATACATACCGACGATCAGATCGGGCTGGAGCGCCGCGATCTGCTCGAACTGGATGCCGTCGGTGTTGTCCAGCGAGGTGGGCAGGGCGGACCCGCCGAGCTTTTCCGTTGCCCAGGGCCAGATCTCGCCCTCGTGGCTGCCGAACCAGTGCGTGGTGGCGATCGGCACCACGCCCAGCGCCAGCAGCGCGTCCTGCTCGACCAGCCCGACCACCACCACCTTCGAGGGCGCGGCGGTGATCTCGGTGGTGCCGAACTTGTGCTCGATCGACACCGGGAAGGCGTCGGTGCTCGCGCCGTTCGTGGCGCCGCCCCCGGCGCCGGACGAGGTGTCGTCGTCGCTGCCGCAGGCGGCCACCAGGGCGAGTCCGGCGGTGGCGAGGGTGGCGCCGAACGCCCGTCGGGACAGGACGGGCCGTGCGGAACGCGGGGACATCGGAACCTCCGTGGTTAGGTGCGCGACAAGCTCACCGTCGTCCTCGATTTCGGGTCAGCGCACCAGCCGCAGGGCCCCGATCAGGTCGTTGTAGCCCGGCGGCGTCATCGACATGGGCAGCTTGACGGTGCACACCGGCAGGTCGACGCGGGGGATCAGCTGGGCCCGCCAGAAGTCCATGGTGCCGGGCTTGACCGCGGTGAGGTTGTGGCTCCACCAGTCGTCGAGCTCGATCAGCACGCTGCCGTCCGCCTCCAGCACGGTGGTCTCCGAACGCACCGCCAGCCGGGGCCCGCCGAAGTCGATGTCGCGGTAGAGCCAGCACGCGATGCCGCCGGGGCGGGGCCTTCTCACCGCCTCCGGCGCGGCGGCGACGGGCGCCTCGGCCCGGCGGCTGCTCATCAGCTGCCCGATGTCCACCCCCTCGGACAACCCGCCCGGGGCGGTGCCGGGCCGCTGCCGCGCACCCGCCCGTGACACCGCCCGTGATGCTGCCTGTGATGCTGAGAACTGCCGATCCACGCTGCTTCCTCCCGTCGGCGACCGTTGCCGGAGTCGACGGACGGGAGCGGCGGAAGGTTCAGGGTTCGCGGACCAGGGGTGGCACCGGATCGGGACGCCGGTGCCGCGCGGCCAGCAGCGACCGCAGCAGGATCCCCGGCCGGGCCAGTTCCGAGGGGTGCCGGAGCATCTGCGTCACCTCGACGAAAACCCGGTTCACCGGTGCGTCGGTCATCGAGGCCGCGACCACCCGGGCCACCAGCCACCCGGACACCCGCTGCGCCAGGGTGCGGGTGCCCGCACCGGCGGCCGCGGCGGCGTCACCCGTGGTGGAGATCGACCAGGCGGCGTCCACCACCACCCGCTGGAGATCGAGGAACGCGCGGGCCGGGACATCCAGGTCGGGCTCCGAGCGCAGGAACAACGACAGCGCGCCGGCGTGCAGCGAGGCCGAGCTGATGCCCTGCGCGTAGAGCGGGTTGAACGACGCCACGGCGTCGCCCACCGGCACCAGCCGCGCGGGAAGCCTTTCGCACGAACAGAAGTCGCGACGCCGGCTGTCGGCCTGGCGGAAGGTGGCGACCTCGCCGAGCATCTCGCCCTCGACCGCCCGGCCGAACGGTTCCGGGTGCTCGGTGCGGCAGCGGGCCACCATGTCGGCGGCCGTGCTGCCGGGCCGGAAGTCGCCGTAGCCGCCCTGCACCACGATGAACCGGTCGTTCTCCACGGCCATCGCGATCGCCCCGCTCGCGGCGCCGCCGTACTTGGACCCGGTCAGGTTCATCGCCAGGCCGACGCCGGGTGTGCCGGGCGGGCGGCGGAAGAACGCGGTGGCGTAGTTGACCCCGGAGATCACCCGGACCATCGGCGGCCGGTCCCAGCCCGCCTCCTCCAGCCAGTCGCTCACCCGGCTGGCCCGGCCCATGGCGTCCACCACCAGGTCGGCCGGCTCCACCCCGGAGACACCAGCGGACTCGTACGTCACGGCGGTGACGGCGGTGTCGCCGAACTCCAGGCCGGTGACCCGGCCGGTCAGGCTCTTCACGTTCGGGACCGCCCGCAGCTCGGCCCGGACCAGGTCTTCCAGGAACGGCCGGGTGAGAGCCAGCCGCCGCACGTCCGCACCGTTCACCCGGGGCACGCCGTCGTCGTAGACGGCCACCCGGTCGGTGGTGACCAGGCAGGCCCCGGCCTCGATCGCGCGGTCGGTGAAGCCCGGGAACCAGCGCTCCAGGAAACCGCCCCCGGCGGCCAGCAGCACGTGAGCCTGCCCGCCCTGCGGCACCCCCTTGCGCGGCACACCGCCCTCCGGCAGCTCGTCCCGCTCCATCACCAGCACCGTGGCGGCGTGGTCGGCCAGCACCCTGGCCGCCAGCAGTCCGGCGATGCTGCCGCCCAGCACCACGGCCGTGCCCAGGCTCTTCGCCGGGGGCGTGACCGGAGGACCGGCGGAGGTGATGGCGTGGAAGGTACTGGCCGCGGTGGTCATGTCCGATTATTGCCAGTTGCCGGAATTTCCGGGCGGCTGCGAGCCGGATTTGCCCGAAGGTCCCGGCGATTCCTCCGGCACCTCCTTCGACGCATCCCTCGACGCATCCCTCGACCAGGCCCGCCACAGTCCGGCGTAGATACCCCCGGCCGCCACCAGCTCGTCGTGCGTACCGTGCTCGTCGATCCGCCCGGCCCGCATCACCACCACCCGGTCGGCACTCGCGGCCTGGGTCAGGCGGTGGGCCACGACCAGCGCGGTCCGCCCGGAGAGTGCCCGTTGGGCAGCGCTTTCCAGCACCCGGGCGCCGGCGCTGCCGGCCTCGGCGGTGGCCTCGTCGAGGATCGCCACCGGCGGATCGGCCAGCACCAGCCGGGCCAGGGCCAGCTGCTGGGCCTGCGCCGCGGTCAGCGCGTGGCCGCCGTCGCCGACCACCGTGTTCAGTCCCTCGGGCAGCCGCCGCACCCAGTCCAGGGCGTGCACCTGGTCCAGGGCGGCCTCCAGCTCGGCCGGCGAGGCGCCGGGCCGGGCCAGCCGCAGGTCGTCGGCCAGCGGCCCGGCGAACACGTGCACCTCCTGGGTGACCAGGGCGACGGTGCGGCGCACGGTGCCGGGGCCGAGCCCGGTGACGTCCGCGCCGCCGAGCCGGATGGTCCCGGAGCCCGGCGGGTGGAAACCCGCGATCAGCTTGACCAGCGTGCTCTTCCCGGCGCCGCTGGCCCCGACCACGGCCACCCGGTGCCCGGCCGGGATGTCCAGGTCGACGCCGGTGAGCACCGGGTGACCGTCGACGTAGGAGTGCCCCACCTGCTCCACCGTCACCGAGGCCCCGGTGATCGCGGGGCCGGAACCGACCGGGGGAGAGGGGATGTCGACCACCCCGACGAGCCGTGCCAGGCTGGCCGTGGCCGACTGCGCCTCGTCCAGCAGGAACAGGGCGGTGTTGACCGGCGTGAACAGGCCGTGGAAGTAGAAGGCGGCGGCCGACGCCGTGCCGATCGACACCTCACCGGTGCGCACCAGCACGAAACCCGTGACCAGCACCCCGGACAGGCCGATGAACTCGGCCAGGTTCAGCCGCCCGAAGAAGCCGGTCTGGAGCACCACCCCGTCGAGCGAGCGGCCGACCGTGCGGGACGACGCCGCCGCGACCCGGGGCAGCTGCCGCCCGGTCAGCCGGAAGGCCCGCACCGTGCGGGCGTTGCCGATCGTCTCCAGCAGCTGTTGCTGCTGCTCGCCGGTCGCCACTCGTTGCTCCGCGTAGACCCGCCCGGCCCGGCGCAGGTACCAGCGCACGGTCAGCGCCTGCACCGGCGCGGCGAGCAGCGCCACCAGCAGGAAGCGCGGGTCGAGCACCCCGAGCGCGGCCAGGGTGAGCACGACCGTCAGCCCGGAACGGGCGAATTCGGGAACCGCCTCGCGCACACCCTCGCTGATCTTGGCGACGTCGTTGGTCACCCGGGAGGTCAGATCGCCCGAACCGGCCCGCTCCAGGTCGCCGGCCGGAAGCCGTAAGGCCTTCTCCACGAAGCGTTCCCGCAGCTCGGCCAGCGCGGACTCACCCGCCAGGGCCAGCTGGGCCATGCCGATCGGGGTGAGCAGCCCCTGCACCAGCGCCACCAGGGCGATGCCGGCCGCGGGCAGCACCAGGCCGGACGGCTCGCCGCCGGTGGCCACCACGTCGACGATCCGGCCGAGCAACGGCGAGCTGAGCAGCCCGGCCACCGTGGCCAGCACCAGCACCACCACGCCGGACAGGGCGGGCACCCGTTGCGGGCGGACCAGCTCGCGCAGCATCTGCCGGCAGCGCGCCGGGGTGGCGATCGGCAGACGGTAATCCGTTGCGGCAGAGGTCATGACAGCACCGCCGATCGGTAGTCCGGGTCGGCCCGCACCAGGTCCGGGTGCCGCCCCTCGGCCGTGGCCCGGCCGTCGAGCAGCAGCACCACCCGGTCGGTGACCGCGAGCAGGGCCGGGCTGGTGGTCACCAGCACGGTGGTGCGACCGTGGCGCAGGTCGCGGATCCCGGCCGCGATCCGGGCCTCGGTGACGCTGTCGACGGCCGTGGTCGGGTCATGCAGCACCAGCACCGGCGCGTCCAGGTTGAGGGCCCGGGCCAGGGCCACCCGCTGCCGCTGGCCGCCGGAGAGGTTGCCGCCGCGCTCGGTCAGGATCGTCGCGCGACCGGCCGGCAGGCCGGCGATCACCTCGTCCGCGGCGCTCGCGGCCAGCACCCGGCCGGTGAAATGATCACTGCCGACGTCATTCTCGATGTTCTCCAGCAGGGGGCCGCCGAACAGCCCGGCGTCGTGCGCGGCCACCAGCACCCGGGCCCGCACCTGCTCGGGATGCAGATCGGAACACAGGACGCCGCCGAGCCGCGCGGTCCCGGCGTCCGGATCGATCTCCCGGCCCAGGACCCGCAGCAGCACCGCGGCGTCCGCCGGGTCGCGTGCCACCACGCCGACGATCTCGCCCGGTTCCACGGTCAGGTCGAGCCCGTCCAGGGTGCCGGAGCGCACGGCCCGCAGCTCGACGCCGATCGACGCGTTCGGCCCGCCCGTCGGTTCCGCCGACCCGGTCCCGACCAGTTCCGGGCTGGACAGCACCTGCGCGACCCGCCCGGCGCTGGCCCGGCCGGCGGCCAGCTCCGCGCCGATCCAGGCGGACACCGACAGCGGGCTGAGCAGGAACTGTGCCAGGCCGATCGCGGCGGTCAGGTCGCCGATGCTGATGTCGCCGTCCAGGGCCAGTTTTCCGCCGGCCACGGCGATGACCGCGAGAAAGATGCCGGTCATCAGCAGCACCGCACCCTCGTAGGCGCCGCGCGCCCGGGCTGCCCGCACGGTGGCGTCGAGGGCCCGGCGGCTGGGCACCCGGTAACGCTCCACCGCGACCTGCTCGGCGCCGATGCCCTTGAGCACCCGCAACCCGGCGACCAGGTCGGCCGCCACCCCGGACGCCGCCGCGGCCTCCTCCTGCTCGGCCTCGCTGCGGGTCTCCAGCGGCCGGCCGAGCAGATGGGTCAGCCAGAGCATGGCCGGTGCCCCGACCAGCACCAGCAGCCCGAGCGGCAGGCTCACCCGCAACAGCGCCACGGCGCTCACCAGCACGGCGGTGATCTGGGCGAAGGCCATGGCCACCGCCGTCGCCACCGCGCCCACCCGCTGGGCGTCGCTGGTGGCGATGCTGGTCAGTGCGCCCGGCAGACGTCCCTCCTCGGCGCCGCCGCGGGCGTCGAGAACCCGCTCGGTCAGCCGCATCCGCAGGTCGTGGGCGGACCACTCGGCCACCGCCGCGAGCTTGCGGGCGCCCAGCCGGTAGCTGTTCGAGAGCACGGCGAAGAGCACGGCCAGCACGGCGATCCAGGTGAGCAGCCCGCCCAGCCCGTCGGTGACATCACCGCGGCCGGCGACCGCCTCGTCCACCACCTTGCCGATCGCCACCGGGATCAGCGCCTCGCCGAACTGGTGCATCGACATCAGTACCGTGGCCGCCGCGAACAGCCGGGGGCGGCCCAGCACCGCCTGGCGCAGAAGCTCTTTCCCGGTGACAGTCGCGTCGTGGGTCTCACGGCTGGTTCTGCCGGTGACCGGAGCGGCCGCTCCTGACGCGGCACTGGACACGCTCATATGAAGTAAGGCTAACCTAATGGTCTCGGGCGCGGCCGTGCCCTGCTGGATGCTGCCCGGTTCGTGAGTTCGTGAGGAGGACCAGATGACCGCAGCAGCCGACGTCCCGGTCGAGTCCCGCGACCTGGGCTCGCGCTGTGGCAGGGCCGGCCCCTGAACCTGCTCTCGCTCGGCGACGAGACCGCCACCGCGCTGGGCGTTCCGGTGGAACGCACCCGTGGCGTGCTGTTCGCCTGCGCCGTGGCGCTGGCCGCGATCGCCACCTCGGCTGCCGGGCCGATCTCGTTCGTCGCCCTGGTCGCGCCGCAACTGGCCCTGCGGGTCACCCGCACCGCGGGGGCCGGGCCGGCCGGTGCCGCGGCGATGGGGGCGCTGCTGCTGGTGGTGAGCGACGGGGTGGCCCAGCGGGCGCTGCCCACCGGCCCGGTGCCGGCGGGCATCACCACCGGTCTGCTCGGCGGGGCGTATCTGTGCTGGTTGCTGGTCCATGAATGGCGGAAAGGTCGTTGATCGCATGAGCAGGCTCCGTGCCGAGGGGCTGACCCTGAGCTACGACCAGCAGGTCGTGGTTGAGAACCTCGGGGTGAACGTGCCGGACGGCGAGTTCACCGTGATCGTCGGCCCCAACGCCTGCGGAAAGTCCACCCTGCTCAAGGCTCTCGCCCGGCTGCTCGGGCCGAGGGCCGGGCAGGTGTACCTGGAGGACAAGCCGATCGGCAGCTACTCCAGCAAGCAGGTGGCACACCGCCTGGGCATGCTGCCGCAGAGCCCGATCGCGCCCGGCGGCATCACCGTGGGCGACCTGGTGGCCCGCGGCCGCTACGCGCACCAGTCGCTGCTGCGCCAGTGGTCGAGCCAGGACGAGGCGATCGTGGTGGAGGCGATGCGGCAGACCAGCGTGCACGAGCTGGCCAAGCGGTACGTGAGTGAGCTGTCGGGCGGGCAGCGGCAGCGGGTCTGGCTGGCCATGGCGCTGGCCCAGCAGACCCCGGTGCTGCTGCTCGACGAGCCCACCACCTACCTCGACATCACGCACCAGGTAGAGGTTCTCGACCTCTGCGCCGACCTGCACGAACAAGGCCGCACGATGGTGGCGGTGCTGCACGACCTGAACCTGGCCACCCGCTACGCCACCCACCTGATCGCGATGCGGGACGGCCGGATCGTGGCCGAGGGCGACCCGGTGCGGATCGTGACGGCCGAGATGGTGGAGCAGACCTTCGGGCTGAAGTGCCGGGTGATCCCCGACCCGGAGACCGGCACGCCGCTGATCGTCCCGGTGGACCGCGCGGTCCGCCGGGCCTCGGCGAAACAGGACCAGCCGGCCTGAGTTCCGCGGGTCACAGCCGCAGGAACTGCTCCACCAGCAGTCCGGCGCCGATCGCGGTCATCGCCACGCCCGAGCACCGCGCCACGAACCGCGCCGCCGCCGGGCGGGCCCGCAGCACCACCTTCGAGCCGGTCCCGACCAGGCCGTAGACCACCCCGCACATCGCCATGTGCAGGCAGCCCAGGGTGATCAGCTGCGCGGTCAGGGGCCAGCCCGCGGACGGGTCGGTGAACTGCGGCAGCAGGGCCAGGAACAGCAGCAGGGCCTTGGGGTTGAACCCGCTGATCAGCGCGCCGCGCCCGGCCTGGCCCAGCCAGGAGCTCTGCGCCGAACGGGAATCGGACTGCGGGGTGGGAGGATTCAGCAGTGTGGTGATGCCGAGCCAGCCCAGGTAGGCGGCCCCGGCCAGGGTGAGCACCGTGAGCGCGCCCGGCGTGCTGGTGATCAGCGCCGCGGCGCCGGCCGCCACCACCACGGTGATCGCGAGATAGCCTGCCAGCAGCCCGGACACGGCGGGCAGCACCGAGCGGTAGCGCAGGCCCGCGGTGATGGCGTAGGCCCAGTCCGCCCCCGGCGTCAGCACCAGGAGGAACGAAACCGCCCAGAACGCGGCGATCATCCCGAAGGTCATGTCTGCGACCCGCCTTTCACGTACTCCGACTACGTGAGGAAAGTACCGAGAAGAAGGCGGGAAGTGCTGCCCGGATCTGTCGGTCCAGAGGCTCGATGAGGTAAAAATCAGGCTGTGGACGCTCTTGATCGCGAAATTCTTGCGCAGGTGCAGGCCGACGGCCGCCTGACGCTCACCGAGCTGGCCGACCGGGTGGGCCTGAGCGTGTCACCGGCACAGCGGCGGCTGCGGGCGCTCGAACGGGACGGTGTGATCACCGGATACCGGGCCCAGCTCGACCCGGCCAGTGTCGGCCTGGGTTTCGAGGCGCTGGTCTTCGTCACGCTGAACGACAGCAGCGCGAACACGGTGGCGGCGTTCGAGCAGGCCGTGGTCGACATCCCGCACGTGGTGCAGGCACAGCGCCTGTTCGGCACGCCCGACTACCTGCTGCGGGTGGTGGCCACCGATCTGACCGGCTACCAGCGGCTCTACGACAGCGAGCTGGCCACGCTGCCCGCGGTGCAGCGCCTGACCTCGACGCTGGTGATGAAGAGCGTGGTGGAGGGCCGCGGCCTGCCGTTGTAGACGTTGCGGAAAATTGAGGACGACGAGGAGCTCGTACGGAGCTCCTCGTCGTCTTCAGGCGGGTTGTTCGTCAGCAGTTCTCGTAGTGGTAGGCCGAGTCGTCCGACGGCACCACGTCACGGTCGCGCAGGATCACCGAGATGTCTTCACCCTGCGCCTGGCAGGCCTGGGTGTAGGCGGACTCGTCGTTGTCGGTGTACTCGATCTCGTACACCTGGTCGCCGTAGATGTCGGTGTAGGCGTCACACTCGTCCCAGGCCTGGCACTCCTCGGCCACCGCGAAGTCGAAACCGGCTGTCTCGGCGTCACTCCGGTCGAGCTCGGCGGTGTTCTTCTGGGCGATGGCCAGGCCCGCGTCGTGCGCCCGGTCGGCCAGCAGCGCCGCGAAGGCCAGGTTGCCGGCCTTGGTCAGCAGCTTGTCGGAACGGGTGTAGGTGTCCAGGTTGTCCGGCTCGACGGCGTCGAAACCGGCTGCGGCGCAACCGTCGATCCACTCGCCCACGATGTCGGCCAGGGCCTCGCGATTGGCCGCCGTGGAGGTGTCGATCAGGTACTCGCCCGGCCAGTCGGCGTCTTCGAACAGCTTGCCGTTCTTCTTCAGCAGCAGGTCTTCGTGGCTGCCGGTCCAGAAGTCGGCATCGCCCGGCTGCGTCTGGAAGGCGTTGACGTAGCAGATGTTGTATTTGCCCTGCGCCGGTTCCGCCTCGCGGTCGCGGTCGACGATCTGCACCGAGCTCGCCGGGGTGTAGGCCCCACCGATCTGGTAGTCGAACTGGCCGTCGGCCGGAGGCAGTGTGACCTCGGAATCCGTTGCCGAGGAGGAGGTCTCGGCCGGTGTGGCGGTAGTGGTGCTGCTGGCGGTGCTGCTGGGTTTCGCCATGGCGGTGGCCGTGCTGCCGGCGGTGCTGCTGGAGGTGGGCGTGGAGCGGCCCGGGGTGGACCGGTCGTGCCCGCGCCACGGGTTGGCCGCGCTCGCCATGGTGTAGGAGCCGATGCCGACCAGGGCGACGACGGCGGCGACGGAGGCGACCGCCACCCGCTTACGGCTGCTGCGCTTGATGCTCAATGCCTTTCCTCACCCGGAACACCCCGCCTCGGGCTGACCCCTGGCGACCGGTGCCGGGCCGACCACGTGGTGGTTCGCCGGCTGAGTGCTCCGTGACCTCTCCAGGCTAGGAAGCCGAATGAGAGCCGGAGGTTAAGTCCCGCCTAGGCTTTCGTGTGGTTGCCCGGAGAGCGGTCCGGAATTGCCCGAAAGGCCAGAAGATCGGTGCTGCCCTCTCGGCCTGCGGACGCCCGGGCGAGCCGATAGACATGCCACATGGTTAGACCGAACGGTTTACCCAGGCTCCGACGCGTTGCCGGGTTCCTCTTTCTCGCAATCCTTTTCGTCGTCTGCTGGTCGTCCGGCTTCGTCGGCGCCAAACTCGGTGCCCAGGACGCCGATGTGCTCACCGTGCTGATGTGGCGGTTCCTGCCGCTGGCCGCCGTGCTGATCCCGATCACCTGGGCGCGCCGCGAGCGGGTCGCCGTGCTGCGCCGCGACGAGCTTCCCCGCCAGATCGCGATCGGCGCCCTGTCTCAGTCCGGTTATCTGGTAACAGTTTACGGGGCGATCAGCCTCGGCGTCAGCTCCGGCACCACGGCCCTCGTCGACGGTGTGCAGCCGCTCGTGGTGGCGGCCTGCGCCGGTCCGCTGCTCGGGGTCGCGGTGACCGGCCGGCAGTGGCTGGGTCTGGCCCTCGGCCTGATCGGGGTGGTCGCCGTCACCTGGGCCGATGCCACGGCGCCGGGCGGCTCGGCCCCGGTCTGGGCCTACACGATCCCGCTCGCCGGCATGCTCTGCCTGGTCGCGGCCACCTTCCTGGAGCGCCGGGCCCGTGCCCGGGTGCAGCCGCTGCACGTGCTCACGGTGCACTGCACCACCTCGGCCGTGGTGTTCACCGGGCTGGCCGTGGCCGGTGGCGCGGCCACCGTGCCGGGCGACGCGCGGTTCTGGTTCTCCACCGCCTGGCTGGTGCTGTTCCCGACCTTCGGCGGGTACGGGCTCTACTGGCTGCTGCTCGACCGGGCCGGGGTCACCGTGGTGAACAGCCTGATGTTCCTGGTGCCGCCGGTCACCACCGCGTGGGGCGCCGTGATGTTCGGCGAACCGGTCACCCGGCTCACGGTCGGCGGGCTGGCCCTGGCCCTGATCGCCACCTGGCTCGTGGTGCGGAACCACGACCAGAACGAGAACCAGGGACGACGCGAGGCCGCACCGGACGAGGCCCGGCCGATGGTCGCCACCACCGACTGAGCTTCCGCCGGAAGGCTCGGCCAGGCTCTCGCTTCCCGATCCGGTCGAACACCGCCCGAAAATGTGATCTGGGATACAGGCGGCTTTTGCTATGTTCCCTGCCGGTAGCGTGAGCGGAGATGCGTGAGCGACAACTGCGACGGCGCTGCCGTGCCCTGCTGCGGGAACTGGACGTGCCTCAGCCGTTCGGTTCGCGTGAGCTGTGCCGGTGCCTGTCCGCGCACCGGGGGCGGCCGATCCGGCTGGTGCCGTTCCCGATCGAGTCGCCCGGCCCGTTCGGCATCTGGTTCAGCACCGACGCGGCCGACGTGATCATCTACCAGTCGCAGACCACCCCGGCCCACCAGGAGCACATCATTCTGCACGAGGTCGGCCACATCATCGCCGGTCACGACGGTGAGCAGCTGGCGGCGGGGGAGGCCGTGCGGGTGCACCGGCGCAGCGCCTACGACAACCGGCAGGAGCGCGAGGCGGAGCTGATCGCCACGATCCTGCACGAGTGGGCCGGGCGTTCCGACGGTCTCGGGTCGCGGGCAGCGGCCGACCCGGGGCTGGCCGGTCACGCCGCGGTGCTCGACCGGATCGGCCAGGCCCTGTCCGGCGGCGGTGGCCGGGGGTGAGAACCGCACTCTCGGTCGCGATCGAGGTGGGGCTCTGGTGGGCGGTGGTGGTCAAGCTGCTGCACCTGCGGCGCACACCCGACGACCTGCCGCTGCGCGCGGTCACCGGGCTCTACGTGTGTCTGGCGCTCGGGCCCCTGGCCGCCATGCCCGGGCTGCACGACCTGGTCGAAGACGCCGTTCCCGGACTCTCCCGGCTCCTGCTGAACCTGCTCACGGTGACCGCCACGTACTGCCTGATGGCCTTCTACGGCCACTCGGTCGGCGGCCCGGGCACCGCCTCCCGCCTGCGGCGCCGGCTGATCGGCCTGCTCACGGTGCAGGCCGTGATGACGGTGGCCTGGGCCACCGCCCCGCTCCCGGTCCGGATCTCGCCGGCCGCCCTGGAGAACCTGGACGACCGGCACGGCGCCGTATTCACCGTCGCCGCACTGGGTTACATGGGCTACGGCCTGACCTACGCGTTCCGCTGGTCCATGGTCTACGCCCGGGCCGCGGGCCGGGTGCGGTTGCGCACCAGCCTGCGGATCGTCTCGGTGGCGCTGGCCTGCCTGCTCACCGCCTGCCTGACCAAGGCCGGGGTGGCCCTGGCCCTCGGCGTGGCCGAGGGGCTGACCACCGACGATCCGGTGCTGGTCGGTCTGAGCCGGGTCTACCCGACGCTGGTTCTGCTGGGCACGGTGCTGCTCGCCGTCGGCTTCTGCTACCCGGCCGTGGCCTCACTGCCCGGCCGGATCGTGCGCTCCGGTGAACGCCGTCGTCTCCACCGCCGGCTCGGCCCGCTCTCGCAGCGCATGCGCGACGCCTTCCCGCACCTGGTGCTGAGCCCGGGCGGTGCGGTGCTGCCGGGCTGGATGCCCTGGACCTACCGGGCCTACTACCGCCGTGTGATCGAGATCCGCGACACGATGGTGCAACTCGCGCCCTACTACGACCCGGAACTGGCCACGGCCCAGGGGGCCGTGCCGGACGACGCCGCGCAGGTCCGGCTGATCGCCGTCCTCACTTCGGACGCCCTGCGCCGCAAGACGCACGAGCTGCCGGTGCCGCACCCCTACCCGTTGCCCGCGCTCGGCGGCGACGACCTGGACTCGGACGCCCGCTGGCTGGCCCGGCTGGCCGCCGAGCTGGAGCGGCTGGAACGTCAGTCGGCGGAACCGGTCTCGTCGAGCACGTCGAGCATGCGCAGCACCTGACGCCGCAGCTGCGGGCTCATCTCGCCGGCCCGCATGGCGATGGCCCGCACCTGGTGGTCGGCCAGCGCGCGGCGCCACTCGATCTCCTCGGCGTCCTCGCCGAGCAGGTACGACGCGGTCACCGGGGCGTCGTGCGCGGCCCGGTGCGCGTCGAAGAACCGGGCGATCGCCCGCACCACGGCGATGGTCGGGTTGGTGTTGGCGCCCGAGCGCAGCGTGGCCAGGTAGACCCGGGACATCGTGGTGTCGTGCGAGTCGTCCTCGCTGATCGCCCGGGCCACGTGGGGGGTGGAGAACTCTCGCCACACACCCTTCTCGTCGCGCTGGCCGACGGTGGCGAAGAGCTCGTTCAGCCGGTCGGCGAAGACCGGTCGGTGATCGGACATTTCACTAGCCCCCCGTCCAGTTCGTGGATGGCGATCAACGGTAAAGCAGAATGTATGCCTCAATCTTCACCATCGCGACCTCGTACAGTATATTTATCGCCAGTGGGGGGTACGGCTCTCCTGGGCCGGTAGTTGTGCAGGTCATGGTGGTCATCGCGGTTCCGGTGGGGGTTACCGCGGAGATCGGAGGGGCCAGGTCTGCGCGCTCGGGCTCGGGAGGCGCCCGCGGCCGCCGGTGCCGGGCCCGATCCGGAGGGGGATCGGGACTCCGGCAACCGGCGGCCACCGGTGCTCCTGCCTGCTGCTTCGGCGGTGCCGTGCGGGGAGTGCGCGAGGACCGTCAGGTGCACCCGTGGACCATCCGCACGGCTCCGGATCCGGACCCTGCTTCCGCAACCAACACCTTTAGTGAAAAGGTGTGGTTCGGCAGCCGCTGTCCTGGTGGGAGTAGATGGTGGAAACTCGGGAACTGAGTTCCGAGCAACACACGGAGAGTGACCTCGATCTGGGCGAATCCGCCCCGGCCGGGCCTGGTTCCGAGCCGCACCACCGCCTGCCGTTCGGGGTGTCCGCCCGTGGTCTGAAGGGTGCGGCCGCGTTCGCCGGCTTCGTCGGCGTGGTGGTGGCCGCCGTGATCGGTGGTGCGCTGGCGGTCGACTCGGTCGCCCGGTTCGACGACTCGCGGTTGCAGGACGGCGCGATGGAGACGATTCCGCCGCCGACCACCCCGGACTCCGCGGCGACGAGCACGCCTGAGGACGACGCGAAGACCGGCAGAACCGAGACCGCGGACGACACCCGCAAGACCGGTACCACCACGGCATCGCAGAAGACCACGGCCGACGACAGCGCGAAGAGTTCCTCGGGCGGTGGCACCAGGAAGACGGCCACCAGCGACGCCGAGGAGGACGGGGCGGCACAGCCGAAGACCCGTCAGGTGGTGCACGTGGCCGGTCTGGGTGTGATCAAGAACCTGAATACCGGCCTGTGCGTGGATCTGCCGGACGCCGGGGTGCCCGCGGCGGGTGGCGCCATCAGCGAGTACGAGTGCATCCCGGGTGCGGGCGACAACCAGGACTTCCAGGCCGTCGAGGTCGGCGACCAGGTGTGGCTGCGCAACCTGAAGAGCAACTACTGCCTCGACCTGCCCGGCGCGGAGGCCGTCGACCCGCTGACCGTGGTGCTCGCCAGTCCCTGCGTGCAGGGCACCAGCGACAACCAGATGTTCCAGGCGCGGGTGCAGGGCAAGGGTTTCGCGTTCGTCAACGTGAAGAGCGATCTGTGCCTCGACGTGGCCGACCCGGTGAACGGCAACCACAACCTGGTGCTGAACACCTGTTCCGGTGCGGGCAGCCAGGTCTGGGCGGTCAGCTGACCCGGTCGGCTGAGTCGGTCGGGGCTGAGGAAACACGGTTGAAAGGTGGGAATGTGAGGCATTCGTGAGGATTGATGTCTCCTTTGCCGGGATTCCCCTAGTCTTCGCTGCGTGAACACCCGTCTGCGCACCATCAAGAAGCGCTATGTCGCGATGGCCACGGCCGCCGTCGCCGTCGCCGCCGTGCCGGTGGTGCCCACCCTGGCCTCGGCCCAGCCGGTGGCGGCCACGGCGACCGCGCCGAAGCTGCTGGTCCCGGCCGGTCAGAAGGTGGCGGGGTCGACCGACATCTCCTGGCCGAGCTCGGGCCGCGCCCGCATCGAGGTGCCGGGCATCGGCACGATCGGCCAGAAGGGCAGCAGCACCGAGTCGGTGCCGATCGCCAGCATCACGAAAGTGATGACGGCGTACACGATTCTGAAAGACCACCCGCTGAAGTCCGGGGCCAAGGGCCCGAGCATCACGATCACCAAGGCCGACGTGAACTCGTACAACCGGCTCAAGGGTGAGGGCGCGGCCGTGGTCAAGGTGAAAGAAGGCACGAAACTCACGCAGCGCCAGGCACTTCAGGGTCTGCTGATCCCGTCCGGCGCCAACATGGCCGAGACGCTGGCCCGCTGGGACGCCGGGTCCACCAGCAAGTTCGTCAACAGGATGAACGCCAATGCCAAGGCGCTGGGCCTGGACTCGACCAGTTTCGCCGACCCGACCGGGCTCAGCAGCGATTCCCGCAGCAGCACCGAGGACCTGCTCGACCTGGCCACGGCGGTGATGAAGAAGGCGTCCTTCCGCGAGATCGTGAAGACCAAGAGCGTGAAGATCCCGCAGAACACGCTGAAGTCGACCAACAAGCTGCTCGGTGCCAACGGCGTGGTCGGCATCAAGACCGGCACCACCTACGCCGCCGGAGGCTGCCTGCTGTTCGCGGCGACCGACACGGTGGCCGGCAAGACCCGCACGATCTACGGCGTCATGCTCGGCGCCCGCGGCTCCGCCTACTCCACCAACGCGCAGAAGTTCAGCAAGGCCATGGTGATCGACGCCCGCAGCGAGCTGCGGCAGGTCACGCTGGTGAAGAAGGGCAAGGCCGTGGTCTCGGTGACCAAGAGCGACGGCAAGACCTACAAGTACGGGGTGAAGAAGACCGTCACCGCGGCCGGCTGGTCGGGGCTGTCGTACAAGCTCAGCCTGCCCTCCGGGCTGGCGGCGGGACAGACCCCGAAGCAGCTGGTGATCAAGTCGGGGTCGGCCACGATCAAGGCCGCGCTGGTTCCTCTGAACTGAGTGCATTTAACGCACTTTCGGCAAAGGACGACGTCGGGTCGGCGGGCCCGGCGTTGTTACTTTTAGTCACGATCAAATTTTCGTCAAGCGAACGAAACGGGCCGATGCAGCCATTATCCTGCCGGTAAGTAATCAATCATCGTTCTGGTGACCCGCGAAATCGTTCCCCTGCGATCCGCTGAGTGAGGTCGCCGGGGCAGGAGGCCGGTGCCCGTCCATGCCTGTGTCTGATCGTCCCTCGCACCCTTACGGTCTCGACGCCACCGAGGAAGTGCTCCTGCCTCCGGAACCCCAGCCCGCCCCCGGCTCGCGCCGCGCCCGCCGCGCCCAGGAACGGCAGACGCCCCCGGCCGGCCAGCCGGCCCACCCCGTCCCGTCGGACGGGCCAGTCACCCGGGCCCAGTCGCTCGGGCAGACCGGGTCGGTCACACAGGCCGGGCCGGTCGCGCGGAGCCAGGCCGACCCAACTCAGTCGTCCACGCAGGCCCAGTCGGTCGGGCAGGCCCCGTCGCTCGGGCAGACCGGGTCATTCACGCAGGCCGGGTCATTCACGCAGACCGGGTCATTCACGCAGACCGGGTCGGTCACGCGGGGCCGGGCCGCCGCAGCTCAGCCGGCTGTGCCGACCCCGTCAGCCGATCCGGTTCAGCCGACCGCTCCGGCCGGGCAGGCCCCGTCGGTCGGGCAGGCCGCGCAGCCGTCCCGTCCGCAGACCCGGCGGGCGCGGCGTGAGGCGGTTCCCTCGTCGGCCAGCCGCCGGGGCCGGCGCGACGCCGAGAAGACCGGCCAGGGCGCCCGCCGTCACCTGCCGCAGGTCGCGGCCGCCGCGCTGGGGGTGCTCGCGGTGCTGGGCGGTGTGCTGCTCGCCACCGACAAGCTGCCCGGCGGCGGCACCGACAGCGCCGCGGCACTCAGCGCCACCGCGGCCGACACCCAGCTGTACTCGCCGGCCGTCGAGAACATGACGGTGCTGGAGACGCCGGCCGCCAGCGCGTCCACCACGGCGGCCAAGAAGAAGGCGGTCGAGAAGGCCGCGGCCCAGGGCACCAGCAAGAAGGCCGCGGTCAAGGAGACCGCCGACACCGCCAAGAAGAAGGCCGCCGCCTCCACCACGGTCGCGGCGGGCGGGCAGAGCACCGCCAAACTGGGCGTGTTCCGCGGCACCTCGCCGTCCGAGGTGAAGTCGTTCGCCGGCTGGCTGGGCGGCGACGTGGACTACGCGATGGACTTCTCCAGCCGCACCAGCTGGGACGAGATCGCCAACCCGACCTGGATGCTCAACGAGTGGAAGGGCTCGGGCTACCGCATGGTCTACGCGGTCGCCATGCTGCCCACGCAAGACGACTCGGCCACCATGGCGGCCGGCGCCAACGGTGACTACGACGACTACTTCGCGACGCTCGCGAAGAACCTGGTCGACTACGGCCAGGGCGACTCGGTCATCCGACTCGGCTGGGAGTTCAACCTCGCGGCCTCGCGCTGGCACCCGGACACCCGGGCCAACTTCGTCGCCTACTGGCGCCACATCGTGCAGGCGATGCGCTCGGTGCCGGGCACCGACGGGCTCAAGTTCGACTGGAACCCGAACATCGGTGGCGAGACCTACGACCCCACGGACTACTACCCGGGCAACGGCTACGTCGACTACATCGGCGTGGACACCTACGACATCTCCTGGGTGGACGGTTCCTACCCGTTCCCGTCCGGCTGCGACGCCGCCTGCAAGCTGGAGCGCCGCAAGGTGGCCTGGAACAGCACGCTCAACGGCACCTTCGGCCTGAAGTTCTACGCCAACTTCGCGGCGAGCAAGGGCAAGCCGCTGACCATCCCGGAGTGGGGGCTGTGGGACCGGCCCGACGGTCACGGCGGCGGTGACAACGCCTACTACATCGAGCAGATGTACAAGTTCATCAGCGACCCGTCCAACAACGTCGGCTACCAGTCCTACTTCGAATACAACCCGCCGGACACCGGTGACCACGCGCTGTCCACGCTGACCACCGGCGGCAGCATGTTCCGCAAGCTGTTCGGCTGAAACCTAGGCTGCCGGTATGCAGACCAGCCGGCAGACACCGTCCGACGAAGAACTGGTCCGGTGTGCCCGCACCGGTGACATGACGGCGTTCGCGCTGCTCACCGAGCGGCACCGGGCCGGTCTGCGGGCCACCGCGATCGCTGTGCTCGGCTACACCGACGAGGCGGACGACGCGGTGCAGGACGCACTGCTCACCGCGCTGCGGCGGCTGGCGGACCTGCGGGACCCGGCTGCGGTGGGGCCGTGGCTGAAAGCCTTGGTGCGCAACAACTGCCGGGCCCTGCTGCGGGCCCGGCGCCCGCTGCCGGTGGGCGAGCCGGAGCCGTTGCTGCCGCCCGACCCGGACCCGCTGCCGGAGGAACTGCTGGAGCAGGCGGCCACGGTGGACTGGGTACGGCACGCCCTGAGCGCGCTGTCGCCGCCGATCCGCGAGGTGATGCTGCTGCGCTACTTCAGCGGGGTGTCGTCGTACCGGCGGATCGCGGAGGTCTGCGGGATCCTGCCCGAGACGGTCGGCAGCCGGCTCCGCGAGGGCCGGCGCGACCTGGCCCGGCGGCTGCGGGAGAGCGCCGACGCGGCCCACGACCAGGTGGCGGCCGAGACCGGGGCGTGGCGCCGGGAGTCCGCTCAGCTGATGACCGCGATGTCGGAAGGCGGCTTCGGCCGGGTCGTCGACGACTGGTACCACCCGCACGCCTCGCTCCTGGTGATGGGCATCCTGCACGGCGACCGCAACCTGATGCTGGGCATGCTCGACTGGACGCTGGGGGCCGGGGTCGGGGTGCGTCTGCACGACGCCGCGGTGAGCCGGGACGTGTTGCTGTGGGAGGCGGACTTCCTGAACCCGCCGTCCGATCCGGAGCACTGCCCACCGACCATGGCCTGCCTGTTCCGCCTCGACCAGGGACGCGTGGCTCACATGGGCATCGCCTACGGCGGTCACCGGGGCTGAGGTCGCCGCCCGGGCCGGGGATCCCTTTCTTTTTGACACCGGCCAGGCGCCCAGGGTGGTGTCAAAAACGAAAGGAGGGACCGGACCCGGCCTGATGTCAGCACGCGCTGCCGGGTTCGGCATCCTGGGGTCCAGCAGTCCGATCCTGAGGAGGGCGCGCATGCGCGCGGTGGTGTTCGAGGCGTTCGGTGACGTGCCGCAGGTGCGGGAGGTGCCGGATCCGCAGGCCCCGGTGGGCGGGGTGGTCGTGGCGGTGGAGGCGACCGGGCTGTGCCGGTCCGACTGGCACGCGCTCGCGGGGCACGACGACGACGTGGTCCTGCCGCACGTGCCCGGCCACGAGTTCGCCGGGCGGGTGCTCGAGATCGGCCAGGGCGTCAGCGGGTTCGAGATCGGGCAGCGGGTCACCGCGCCCTTCGTCTACGCCTGCGGGGTCTGCGCGCCGTGCCGTCAGGGTGACGGGCAGGTCTGCCTGGATCAGCGTCAGCCCGGCTTCACCCGCTGGGGATCGTTCGCCGGCCGGGTCGTGGTGGAGCGTGCCATGGTCAACCTGGTGCCGCTGCCCGACCAGGTGCCGATGGACGTCGCGGCGGTACTGGGCTGCCGGTTCGGCACCTCGTTCCGCGCCGTCACTCAGGTCGGCCGCGTGCGGGCGGGGGAGTGGGTGGCCGTGCACGGCTGCGGCGGGGTCGGGCTGTCGGCGGTCGCGATCGCGGTGGCGGCCGGGGCCCGGGTGGTGGCGGTCGACGTGTCTCCGCGAGCGCTGGAACTGGCGGTGAAGCTCGGGGCCGAGTCGGTGGTGCAGGCGCGCGGGGCCGAGCGCCCGGCCGTGGTGCCGGCCGACGACTTCGACGCCCTGGCGATGGCGGTCGGCGTGGCCGTCCGCGGAGCCGTGCCCGGCCGCGCGGACACCGGCCCGGCCCCCGACGTCCCCGCGCTGATCCGCGACCTCACCGCCGGCGGCGCCCACCTCTCGCTCGATGCCCTGGGCAGCCACGAGACCTGTGCCAACTCGATCCAGAGCCTGCGCCCGCGCGGCCGGCACGTGCAGGTCGGGCTGCTGCCGCCGGCGCTGGGGCTGCCGCCGGTGCCGATGCACACGGTCATCGGCCGCGAGCTGGAGGTGCTGGGCAGTCACGGTCTGGCCGCCCACGCCTACCCGCAGCTGATGGCGCTGGTGGCGAGCGGCCGGCTGGATCCGTCGTCCATGATCACCACGCACCTCACCCTCGACGAGGCGGGACCGGCGCTGGCCGCGATGGACACCCAGCCGCCGAGCGGCGTGGCCGTGATCGACCCTCGCCGGTGAACCGCCGACGCCCCACAGGGACCACCAGGAACAGGGAAAACGACCAGCGGTGACACGGACGTGACCAATGGGCAACCGCCGGACGGGCAGGGGGCCGTCCGGACTGTGAGAGACTTTCCCCGCTCGGCCTGTTCGGGTGCGAGGTCCATCCTGTCTGATCCTGCCGTCCGGGGGTTCCGCTGACGACACACGACGTCGTATTCGAGCCTTTCGAAGCATCGGCTCGATTCCGACTTGCTGGCATGGCCGTTCACCTCTACACCGCGAGCGGCACGGTTCTCGCGTTCCTCATGGTGATCGCGGCCTTCGACGGCGATGCGATCAGGGCCCTGTGGATCAGCCTGGCGGCACTCGTCATCGACGGCACCGACGGCATGCTCGCCCGGCGCCTTCGGGTGAAAGAGACCATCCCCTCGTTCGACGGTGCCCGGCTCGACGACATCGTCGACTACATCACCTACGTCTTCGCGCCCGTCGTCCTGCTCTGGACCGGTGGCTACCTGCCCGACGGCATGCTCGGCGGCACCCTCGCCGCACTGCCGCTGCTGGCGTCCAGCTACCAGTTCTGCCGGGTCGACGCGAAGACCGACGACCACTTCTTCCTCGGCTTCCCGAGCTACTGGAACGTGGTCGCCTTCTACGTGATCGTGGCCGGGCTCGGTGCCACCACCACCGGCATCATCCTGGCGGTGTGCTCGGCGCTGGTGTTCGTGCCGATCAAGTACATCTACCCGTCCCGCACCCGCATCTTCCGCCGTACCAACCTGCTGCTCACCGCGGCCTGGCTGGCGGCCTACGCGCTGCTGCTGGCGCAGAAGTCCGACGGCGACGCGAGTTCCGTCATCATCTGGGCCTCGCTGCTGTACATCGCGTACTACGTCGGCAGCAGCGTCTATCTCACGCTCGTCGGCCGGTCCCGCCGGCCGGTGTCGCAGCCGGAGACCGTCGAGGCCTGACCGCACCGCCGGGAAGAACCTCACCGACGCCCCTGGGAACCACTCCCGGGGGCGTCGTGCTGTCCGGCTGACTGACCTGGGATGATGCCGGGGTGCTGCTTGGACTCGGCTCGGCCCTGGTTGCCGCCGTCATGTACGGCGTGGCCTCGATCCTCCAGGCCGTCGGGGCCCGGAACGTGCCGGAGAGCGCGGGCCTGAGCCCGGGCACGGCCGTCGCGATGCTCCGGCAGCCGTTCCTGCTGGGCTCGATCGTGCTGATGATGCTCGGCTACGTGTTCCACCTGATCGCGGTGCGCCTGGTGCCGCTCTTCCTGGCGCAGACCGGGATCGCGGTGAGTCTCGTGGTCACGGCCCTCCTCGCCGTCCGGTACTTCCACGACCACCTCAGCCGCCTGGAGTGGGGGGCCATCGTCGCGGTGGTCGGGGGCCTGGTCCTGCTCTCCTCGGCGGCCGGCGACACCGGCACCGAGCGGGCCACACCCACTCTCAACGTCGCGGTGTTCACCGTGCTGGCGCTCATCGTCGTGGTGTCGTTCTTCGCCACCCGGTTCGAGGGTTCGCTCGCCGCCGCGGTGCTCGGCCTGGCCGGCGGCATGGGCTACGCGGTGGTGGCGATCGCCTCCCGGTTGCTGCCCGACTTCGTGATCGGCGACCTGCTCACCTCGGCCTCCACCTACGCCCTGGTGATCGCCGGGGTGCTGGCCTTCTTCCTCTACTCGCTGGCCCTCCAGCGCGGCTCGGTCACCGCCGCCACCACCGCCCTGATCAGCACCCAGACGATGGCGCCGACGATCGCCGGGGTGGCGTTCCTCGGCGACGAGGTGCGTTCGGGCTTCTGGCCGGTCGCGATCGCCGGGTTCGTGCTCACCGCGGCCGCCGCGGCGGTCCTGGTCCGGTTCGAGGGCGGCAGCGAACCGCTCGTCGACATCGAGGAGACCGCTCCGTAACCTGGCGGGTGGCCGGCCGGTGTAATTTCCGGATGATGACGGCCCAGGGCCCGGGAAGCCGCAACTTCACGCTGAGCCAGCTGCGCTACTTCTCCGTGGTCGCGCAGGAGGGCAGCATGACCGGCGCGGCCGGCCGGTTGCGTATCACCCAGTCCGCGCTGTCGTCCGCCGTCGCCCAGCTGGAGGCGGCGATGGGAGTGCCGCTGTTCCGCCGGCTCCCGCGTCGTGGCCTGTCGCTGACCGATCCCGGCCGCCGGCTGCTGCGTGAGTCGCTGCCCCTGCTGGAGGAGGTGGACCGGCTGCCGGCGCTGGTGCGTGGCGAGGAGGAGGCCCTGACCGGGCGGCTCGTGGTCGGCGTGTACGAGCCGATCGCCTCGGTGCACCTGCCCGACATCCTGCACGAGTTCGAGGCCCGCTATCCCGGTGTCGACGTGTCGCTGGTGGAGGGCGACCAGGAGACCGTGCGGCAGGCACTGCTGTCCGGCACCTGCGAGATGGGGCTGCTCTACAGCATGGGCGTGCTGGCCGGCCTGGAGACCGAGGTGCTGGAGACGCTGCCGCCGCACGTGCTGGTGGCGGCCGGGCACCCGCTGGCCCGGCGGGGCACGCCGGTCCGGCTGGCCGAGCTGGCCGACGAGCCGCTGATCCTGCTCGACCTGCCGCACACCCGGGAGTACCTGGCCGGCCTGTTCGACGCGGCCGGGGTGGCGCCCCAGGTGCGGCACTGGGTGAAGGGTTACGACACCGTGCGGTCGTTCGTGGCCCGCGGCGGCTACACCATCCTGAACCGGGTGCTGCCGCACCGCGGCACCCACAACGGCGGGCAGGTGGTGGCCCTGGAACTGCGTGACGACCTGCCCGGGGTGGACGTGCTGCTGGCCCGTCGTGACGACACCCGCCCGACCCGGCGGGCCCAGGCGTTCGCCGGACTGTGCCGGGACCAGACCGGACCGTCCGTCGCAGAGCATGTTTCGTTCATGTGAACGGGCTTTGTCATCGATTTTCTCGATCCTGGGAGGTAAAACATCTGTTGGACCAGGTGACGTGACGGGTTCACAATTCCTGGATCAGTCCCGGCCGGGCACGTCCGGCAGGCCGGTGAGAACTACGCAACGGTAGGGATTTTCATGACTGTCGTTCGTGCCGCGATCACCCAGACCACCTGGACCGGGGACAAGGAGTCGATGATCGGGCGTCATGAGCAGTTCGCCCGTGACGCCGCTGCCCAGGGCGTTCAGGTCATCTGCTTCCAGGAGCTCTTCTACGGGCCCTACTTCGGCATCACCCAGGAGAAGAAGTATTACTCCTTCGCCGAGCCGGCCGACGGGCCGGTGGTGCGGCGGTTCGCCGCGCTGGCGAAGGAACTGGGGATGGTGATGATCCTCCCGATCTACGAGGAGGAGATGCCGGGCGTCTACTACAACACCGCGGTGGTGGTCGACGCCGACGGTTCGGTGGTGGGCAAGTACCGCAAGAACCACATCCCCAACCTGGACAAGTTCTGGGAGAAGTTCTACTTCCGGCCCGGAAACCTGGGCTGGCCGGTGTTCGACACCGCCGTCGGCAGGATCGGCGTGACCATCTGCTACGACCGGCACTTCCCCGAGGGCTGGCGCATGCTCGGCCTGGCCGGGGCGCAGATCGTGTTCAACCCCAACGCCTCCAAACCCGGCCTGTCCAACCGGTTGTGGGAGCTGGAGCAGACCGGTGCCGCCGCCGCGAACGGCTACTTCGTGCTGGTCCCGAACCGGGTCGGCCTGGAGGACAACGAGTTCGGCGAGCTGGCCGTCGACTTCTACGGCACCTCCTACGTGGCCGACCCGCAGGGCAACTACGTGGGTGAGCTGGGCTCCAGCAGCGAGGAGCAGCTGCTGGTGCGCGACCTCGACCTGGACAAGGTGCGTGAGGTGCGCGACGACTGGCAGTTCTACCGGGACCGCCGGCCGGACGCCTACGGCCTGATCGTGGAGCCGTGACGATGACGAAGACACTGATCAGCAACGGCACCGTGGTCTCGGCCACCGGCCGCGTGCAGGCCGACGTGCTGGTGGACGGCGAGACGATCGCGGCCGTGCTCCGGCCGGGTTCGGCGTTGCTCGGGTTCGACCTGGAGCGGAACGTCGACCGGGTGATCGACGCGTCCGGAAAGTACGTGATCCCGGGCGGGGTGGACGCCCACACGCACATGCAGATGCCGTTCGGCGGCACCGAGGCCAGCGACACCTTCGAGACCGGGACCCGGGCCGCGGCCTGGGGCGGCACCACCAGCATCATCGACTTCGTGGTGCAGTACCCGGAGCAGGACGTGCTCGGGCAGTACCAGCTGTGGCACGAGAAGGCGGCCGGTAACTGCGCCGTCGACTACGGTTTTCACCAGATTCTGTCGGACGTTCAGGACTCCAGCCTGAAGGCCATGGACGAGCTGATCGCCGAGGGCGTCACCAGCTTCAAGCTCTTCATGGCTTACAAGGGGGTGTTCCTCAGCGACGACGGGCAGATCCTGCGGGCCTTCCAGAAGGGCGCCTCGAACGGCGCCATGATGATGATGCACGCCGAGAACGGCGCCATGATCGACGTTCTCGTGCAGCAGGCGGTCGAGGCCGGCAACACCAGCCCGTACTACCACGGGCTCACCCGGCCCTGGCAGGCCGAGGAGGAGGCCACGCACCGGGCGATCATGATCGCCGATCTCACCGGGGCGCCGCTCTACGTGGTGCACGTCAGCGCCAAGCAGGCGGTCGAGCAGATCGCCACCGCCCGCGACCGCGGCCTGAACGTGTTCGGCGAGACCTGCCCGCAGTACCTCTACCTCTCGCTCGAGGAGCAGCTCGGCGCACCGGGTTTCGAGGGCGCCAAGTGGGTCTGTTCCACGCCGCTGCGTTCCCGGGCCGAGGGCCACCAGCAGCACATGTGGCAGAGCCTGCGCACCAACGACATCCAGATGGTGTCCACCGACCACTGCCCCTTCTGCATGAAAGACCAGAAAGACATGGGGATCGGCGACTTCTCCAAGATCCCCAACGGTATCGGCAGCGTCGAGCACCGGATGGACCTGATGTACCAGGGCGTGGTCAGCGGGCAGATCAGCCTGGAGCGCTGGGTCGAGATCACCTCCACCACCCCGGCCCGGATGTTCGGGCTCTACGGCCGCAAGGGCGTCATCCAGCCCGGTGCGGACGCCGACGTGGTGGTCTACGACCCGAACGGCCACACCTCCATCGGCCTGGACAAGACGCACCACATGAACATGGACTACTCCGCCTGGGAGGGGTTCGAGATCGACGGGCACGTCGACACGGTGATCAGCCGGGGCCGGGTGGTCGTCGACGGCGGCGAGTTCCTCGGCCGGGCCGGGCACGGGCAGTACCTGAAACGCGGCCTGAGTCAGTACCTGAGCTGAGACTGGAGGACGTCCGCATGGACTTCGGCGTGGTGGTTCAGATCAATCCGCCCGTTCCGCGGGTGGTCCGGCTCGCGCAGCTGGCTGAGGAGCACAGTTTCGACTACTTCTGGACGTACGACTCGCACGTGCTCTGGCACGAGCCGTACGTGGTGCACACGCAGATCCTGGCAAGCACCGCGCAGATCACCGTCGGCCCGATGGTGACCAACCCGGCCACCCGGGACTGGACCGTCACCGCGTCCACCTTCGCCACCCTCAACGCGATGTTCGGCAACCGCACGATCTGCGGCATCGGGCGCGGGGACTCGGCGGTGCGGGTCACCAATGGCAAGCCGACCACGCTGCGTCAGCTGCGCGAGTCGGTGCACGTGATCCGCGAGCTGGCCAACTCGCGGTCGGTCGAGATCGAGGGCTCCACCATCCGTTTCCCGTGGAGCCGCAACTCGCGGCTCGACGTCTGGGTGGCCGCCTACGGGCCGCTGGCGCTGAAGGCGGCCGGCGAGGTGGGGGACGGGTTCATCCTCCAGTGCGCGGACGTCGACATCGCCGCCTGGATGATCAGCACCGTGCGCAAGGCCGCGGCGAACGCCGGGCGCGACCCGGACAACCTGGCGTTCTGCGTGGCCGGGCCGATGTACGTCACCGACGGCACCGAGGAGGGCCGGCGCCACGCCTACGACCAGTGTCGCTGGTTCGGCGGCATGGTGGGCAACCACGTGGCCGACATCGTGGCCAAGTACGGCACCGACGGCGAGGTGCCCCGGGCGCTCACCGACTACATCGCCGGGCGCACCGGTTACGACTACAACTCGCACGGCCGGGCCGGCAACGACCACGTGGACTTCGTGCCCGACGAGATCGTCGACCGGTTCTGCGTGATCGGCACGGCCGAGGAACACGTGGCCAGGCTGGAGCGGCTCAAGGCCCTCGGCGTCACCCAGTTCGCCGGTTACCTGGACCACGACAACAAGGAGGAGACGCTGCGGGTCTACGGCGAGCGGATCATCCCCGCGGTGCGTGAGCAGGTGCGCGCCAAGGCCTGAGACACCCGGTGGGACAGCTCAGTTGAAGGTGATGTCGCCGACCGTGTGGGCCTGGATCAGCCGGTCCACCCGGGCGTCGCCGGAGACCGAGTTGTTCACCCCGCCGGAGGTGGCGATCCGCACGTCCTGGGTGGTGCTCTCGTGCCAGCGCAGCAGTTCGGCGGCGAAGTCCGGGTGGTCCGCAGCAGCCTGGAGCACCGTGCCGACGGCCAGGTCGATGGTGCGCGGCAGCGGCTCGTCGCCGGCCGCCTCCAGCGCCTGGGCCGCGGGTGCCTCGCGGCCGAGCAGCCGCCGCGTGGCATCGGTCAGCGTGGCCCAGGCGCTCTTGCCGGCCTCTCCCGCCGCGCTGCCGAGCACGGCCGTGAGGGTGGTGGTGAGGGCGGAGGCGGTGAGCGGATCCATGCTGACTCCAGGCGTGATCGGCGTGATCGGCGAGACCTTCCCGGTCCACCATAGGCCGCGGCCCGGTCACACGCCGCTGATCCCGTGGTCCCGGATCTTGCGGTAGATCGTGGCCCGCGACAGGCCGAGCTCCGCGCAGGCCCGGGTCTTGTTGCCGCCGGGGTGTGCTGGTGCAGTACCTGTCCGCGAAACTCGGCCTGGTCAGGGGGTCCTCGCTGCCGGAGCAGTGACGTCGGCGGATGCCCGGGCCGGTCCGGGTGGGCATGTGGTTGCAGGCCGAGCTGGTCGAGATCGTCGGCGGGGCGATCGCGCTGAAACCGTCACCGTGGCGGTGGTGGTGCTGATGGCGGTGGTTTCTCCGAATATTTTCCTGTTGGCGACCCTATTTAGTCCATAATGACCGTATTGTCCGATAATGATCAGAGACGACGCGCTGCTCGCCGACCTCGCCCGGCGCCTGGACGTGCTGGAGTCGCAGGAGGCCATACGAACGCTCCGTAACACCTACCACGACTACGTCAACACCAATCGCTGGTCGATGGTGCGTGAAATGTTCACCGACGACGTGGTTGTCGACTACTCCTACCTCGGCCGCGCGGTCGGCCGACAGGCCGCCGGGGAGTTCTTCGCCGGTGTGCCGGAACTGCGGCCCGCCGACGACGACATGCCGTTCATCCGGCAGTTCATCCACGCCCACACCGTGCAGGTCGATGGCGACGAGGCCACGGGCACCAGCCACCTGTTCGCGACGCCGGTCTACGACGGGCAGAGTTTCGTGCTCACCGCCCGCTTCACCGATCGCTACCGCCGGGAGGCCGGCCGCTGGCTGTTCTCGGCGATCCGGCTGGACATCTGGTACTCCGTGCCGCTCGCCGAGGGGTGGGCGCAACCCGGGCGCCGTCACCAGATGTCGGTGTAGGCCCGAACAACGGCACGAACAACGGACGGCGTCGGGGCTGCTCCCGCCCCACGCCGTCCAGGCGCCGGAGGCCCTTCCGAAAGTCACACCGGCCAGGCGCTGACGGTGGTGTCAAAAAGTACGCACGGCCCCCTGCCCTTAGGGTCGACGTCATGAACACCTCCGAACTACTGGCCGACGCGTTCGGCCGGATCAAGGAACTGGTGGAGCAGACGGCCGAGGGGCTCACCGCCGAGCAGCTGGCGTATCGCCCTGCCGGAACCGGAAATTCGATCGCCTGGCTGCTCTGGCACCTGACCCGGGTGCAGGACGCGCAGGTCGCCGACGTGGCCGGCAGCCAGGAGATCTGGACCGCGCAGGGCTGGGCCGGCCGGTTCGCGCTGCCGTTCGACGAGTCCGAGCACGGCTACGGCATGTCCACCGACGACGTGTCCAAGGTGCGGGTGGACGATCCCCAGCTGCTGGTGGACTACTACGACGCGGTGCACTCCCGCTCGCTGGAATACGTCGCCGGGTTGTCGGAGGCCGACCTGGACCGGGTGGTGGACGACCGCTGGGACCCGCCGGTCACCCTCGGCGTGCGGCTGATCAGCATCATCGACGACGACGTGCAGCACGTCGGGCAGGCGGCCTACGTGCGCGGCATCCTGCCCTGACGTCCTGCTGTGCCGGCACCGTGGCTCACCTCAGCCGGCCGAGCCAGTGCTCGACCGGATGGTCCCACTCGGCGGCCGCGGCGGCGTCGGAACCCAGGGCCCGCAACCAGTTCCGGGCCCGGTGCAGCGGGGCGACCGCGAGCACCGCACGCAGCTCGTCGCGTAACCGCGGCAGCGGCGCCAGATCCGTGAACACCTCCAGGTAGGCGTCTTCCAGCCGGGCGACGCCGCGGTCGTCCACCCCCGCGCCGCGTGCCATCAGCCGGGGTACGTCCATCGTGCCGAACGGGTGCGCCACGGTGGCGTCGCCGAAGTCGAAGAACCGGGCACGGCCCTCGGCGTCCACCGCCACGTTGTTGTCGTGCAGATCGCCGTGCTGCACCGACGGTTCGACGGTGGACGACGAGAGGCCCGTGCCCCGTTCCTCCCAGCGCGTGGCGATCAGCGTGAGCCGGTGCCGCTCGGCCTCGGGCAGCCTCGGCGCGGTGGTGAAAGACCGCAGCATGCCGAGCAACTGGTGCGGGCGCTCGTCGGGGACGCCGAGGGCGAGAAGCTCACCGGCGTGGGGCGTCACGCGCCGCTGGAGATCGGCGAACCGCTGCACCAGCGACGTCCAGACGTCCAGGTCGAAGGCGCGGTGCGGATCGCCGGCCGGGGCGAGGGTGCGCAGCACGGTGCCGGCCGAGGCGACGATCAGCCGGTGGCCGGGCGGGTCGGCGGCCACCAGCGGCGGCACCAGGTCCGGGCAGACCCGGGCCAGCACCGTCATCAGCGCGGCCTCGTGGCCGGTGTGCGGGGTGGACGCCTTGAGGAACACGTCGGTGCCGTCCGGCCGGGACACCTGCCAGGTCGCGCCCCAGGGGCGGTTCTTCAGCTCCCGCGGGTGCGCCGGCCCGAGCACGGAGCGGGCCCAGTCGAGGGCGGCTGTGAGACGCTCGTCGTTCACCGGGCCATGGTGACAGGTTCAGCCGAGCAGACTCAGCCGAGCAGGCCGGACCGCAGGGCGAGGGCCACCGCCTCCGGCCGGTTGCGCAGGCCGCGCCGGGCCATCAGAGCCGACACGATGCCCTTCACGGTGCGCTCGGAGCAGTGCATGAGCTGGGCGATCTCGGCGCTGTCGAGCCCGTCGGCGATGTGCCCCAGCACCTCCACCTCGCGGCGCGCGAACCCCGAGGCGGTCAGTCCCCGGGGCGCGAGCACGTGCTGCTGGAGCAGCAGCACGTCGTCGATCAGCCGGGCCTGCATGTCTCGCGGCAGGTCGCTGCCCCCGGTCCCGACCGTGCGCACCAGCGCGAGGAACCGGCGGGTGGTCAGCCGGTGCCGCCAGATCAGGCCGCGCAGGCCGGTTTCCACGCTGGTGAGCAGATCCGCCTCGCCGAACCGCTCCAGCACCATCGCGACCGGGATCTCGCGCCGCGGGCTGAGCTGCCGGATCTGCCCCAGCAGCCCGGCCGTCACCGCGGGTGCCGCCACCACCAGCACCTGCGGGTCGTGCGGGGCGTGTGTCATCCCGGACTGCCGCCCGATCAGGTCGGTCATGCCGGCCAGATCGAGCGGGTCGGCAGTCAGGACCGCGACCCGCAGCGGGTCGGTGAGCGCCTGCATCGTTCTCTCTTCGCGTTGATCGTGGTGGAGTTCACCAGATACCACGCGAAAAGACATTATTCAGTTCAATTTTGTTACCCGGACGGTTGATTCAGATGATCCCGGAGCGCATCGCGTAGGCTACGGCGTGCGACCGGTTGCGCAGATTCAGCCGGGTCATCATCGCGTACAGGATGTTCTTGACGGTGCGTTCGGAATACTTCATCCGGTCGGCGATCTCCGCGGTGTCCAGACCCTCGGCGATCAGCCGCAGCACGTCCACCTCGCGGGTCTCCAGGCCCGAGGCGGTCAGCCCGCGCGGCCCCAGCACCGTCTGCTGGAGGTGGGCCACGTCTTTCAGCAGCCGGCCCTGCACCTCCGGCGGCAGGCTGCTGCCGCCGGACATCACGGTGCGGATCAGCTCGGTGAACTGGTCCGGGGTGACCTCCGAGCGCCACATCGCCCCGGCCACCCCGACCTCGGCCGCGGCCAGCCAGTCGCCGTCCCCGAGGTTGTCGAGGATGAGCACGAACGGCGCCTTGCACACCTCCCGCAGGCCGCGCAGCCGCCGCAGCGCCCGCCCGCTCAGGCGCGGCGCCACGATCACCACCACGTCGGCCTGCGGCAGCTGCGGCGTGGGCAGCAGCTGGATGTCGGGGCTGGGGCCGATCAGGCCGGCCACACCGGCCCGGCTGAACACGTCCACCGCCTCGACGGCGATCTTGATCCGCCGCAGGTGGCGCTCGGTCACCACGGCCGGACGGCCGGAACCCGGCCAGGTACGGGTTGTCTGCGGTCCAACGCTCATCGTCATAACCGTCGCTTCCACACGTTACTCATCTAATTGCCAGCCGGCCGGGAGGGCGCCGGTGGTCCTGCCTGAGGGCGGGTCGCCGGTCCTGTGGGCACGATCGCGGTCGAGCCTTCGAGGGCCTGTTCACTGAGGGCCTGTACGTCCGACCGACACTGGTGAACAAGAACCGGTGTCAATATATACACCGATTTTGGCACCAAAGGACATGATCGAAACGTTAAGCCTTCGCTAGCGCTGGCTTTCTGGTAATGGGACTTTAGGCCTACCGCCCGTGGCTGCCGGGCGAACGGCGGGTGACCTGCGTTCCTGCGGTGGAAATGCCGTGTGCTCAGTGGATCTGGGGCGCCAGGGACCCGGTGGTGAATTCGGCCACTCGCTGCTCGGGCAGCGGCTGCCACTGCGGCTGGGGCTGCGGCCAGCCCTCCGAGGCCACCAGGGTCTTGGTCTCGCTCCGGTGATAGCTCAGACCGAAGTACCCCTTGCCGCGCCGGCCGATCACCTCGGACTCCGGGTCATGCTCGGAGTAGGTGAAAAGACCGGTGGGGGTGAGCATCATGCTGTTCAGGCTGATGATCATCTCGGCGCCCTCGCGGATCGCGGTGGTGGTGCGGGCGATCGCCTCCTCCGGTGTGGCGCCGTGGTCCATCTGCTCCCGCACGGCCAGGTAGAAGCGCTCGCTGTCGGTGGTGCCGTCGGCGGTGGCCAGCAGCTCGGGCGAGATCAGCGACTCCAAAAACGCGACCGGACGGATCTCGCCGTTGTGCGCGAAGGCGGCCCGGGCGTCCCCGAACGGGTGCGTGTTGGCCATCTCCACGGCCAGATTCGGGCTGGCCATGCGCAGGTGCAGCACGGCCATGTCGGTCACGCAGCTCTTCAGCAGGCCCCGCAGCATGTCGCTGTCGTCGGCCCGGTCGATGCCCTTGACCACACCGACCGCGCCGAGTTCGTCGCGAAACGCCACGCCCCAGCCGTCTTTGTGCTCACAGGCCAGCTGAATGAAGGGTTCCAGGTCCTCGGCCACCAGCTCCGCGATCGGGGCCGGTTGCGAGGAGACGACGCCGAGAAGGCGACACATGGCGATCACACTCCAGGAGTTGTAGCGGTGGGACTGTTGCAGAGCTTCAGTGCCGGCCGGCCGAGCCGCCGATGCGGCGTTCCAGCTGGGCGGCCAGCGCGGCCAGCGCGAGGTTGAGCACGATGAACACGGCGGCCACCACCACGAAGCTCTGGAGCACGGTGTGGTTGAACTCGCCGAGAACCCTTGCCGAGGCCAGGAGTTCGAGGTAACTCACCACGTAGCCGAGTGTGGAGTCCTTGAGCAGCCGGATGATCTGGCTGATCAGGGCCGGGGCCGACAGCCGCACCGCCTGGGGCAGTACGACCAGCCGCATCGTGGGCCAGTAGCCCAGGCCGAGGGCGAAGGCGGCCTCGCTCTGGCCCTTGGGCAGTGCCCGCACGCCGGCCCGGAAGATTTCGGCCAGCACCGCGGCGTTGGTCAGCGTGATCGGGATGACCAGCTGCCAGAACAGCGGGATCCGGATGCCCGTGCTGGGCAGGCCGAGCAGGAACGCGTAGATCAGCAGGAGCAGCGGAATCGCCCGCAGCACCTCGACATACAGCGTGGCCGGCTTGCTCAGCAGCGGGCTGCGGGACAGCCGGGCCAGGGCCAGCACGGCCCCCAGCGGCACCGCGAGGGCGCCGGTGACGAGCGTGACCTGGACGGTGGCCCAGAGGGCGGTGAGCAGGTAGCGGATCACCGGCCACTGGGTGAACAGTTCCCACTTGGACCATTCCAGCTGGCCGTTGATCGCGAACTGCCGCAGGGCCAGGGCGAACAGCCCGGCGATCGCCACCGTCGAGACCACCGTGGCGATCGCGATCCGGCGGCGTCCCCTCGGGCCCGGAACGTCGAACAGTGCGGCGTCGTCCTGACCGATCGACGAGAGCCAGCCGGTGCGCGGAGCCGGGGCGGACGGCGCCACGATCTCCGGAAGGGCTTCCAGGGAAGGAACTTCCGAGTCCGTGGTCATCGCTGCACCGCCAATCGCCTGTCCAGGTATCCGGCCGAGCGGCCGATGATGAAGGTCATGGCCACGTAGCAGAGGGCGGCCGCGCCGAAGGTGATGAGCGGTTCGGCGTACTGCTGGTCGAGCAGCTGGGTCTGGCCGGTCAGCTCCTCGGTCACCCCGACCGCCGCGGCGAGCGACGAGTTCAGGACGACCGCGATGAGCAGGGAGGCCAGCGGCTGGATGATGCTGCGCAGGGCCTGCGGCAGCACCACCAGCCTCAGCACCTGGCCGAAGGTGAACCCGAGGGCCCGGGCCGCCTCGATCTGTCCCTTCGGGACGGCCCGGACACCGGAGCGCATGGTCTCACTGAAAAACGTTGCCCAGTAGAGGCTCATCGCCGCGACCGCGGTCCACAGCAGCGACCCGATCAGGCCGATCTCCGGAAGGCCGAAGACGAACAGGACGAGCAGGACGAGCAGTGGGATGCTCCGGACCAGTTCCACGTAGGCGGTGGCGGCCAGGCGCAGCGGCAGTACCGGGCTGATCCGGCAGACCGTGAGCAACAGGCCGAGGATCGCCGCCAGGACGAAGGTGGAGACGCTGATCTGGATCGAGATCAGCAGGCCCTTGCCGAAGACATCGAGGTTGTCGACGATGACGTCCATGGATCAGCCGATCGTGGGCGGGGTCGGGGCGTCGCCGGGAACCTCGGTGCCGACCGTGGCCTTCCAGACCTTGGCCCAGGTGCCGTCGTCGATCCGCTGCTGGAGCCAGTCGTTCACGAACTCCTGGAACTCGGTGTCGTCCTTGGCCAGGCCGATGCCGTAGTCGTCCTGGGAGAACTTGTCACCCAGCACCTCGACGTCGTCGTTGGTCACCGCGTTGCCGGCCAGGATCGACTGGTCGATCACGTAGGCGTCGGCGCGGCCCTGGCGAAGTGCCTGGAGCGCCTCGGTGTTGGTCTCGAAGAGCTGGATCTTGGCGTCCGGCGCGGCGGCCTTGATCGCGTTCGGGGCGGTCGAGGCGGACTGGGTGACCACGGTCTTGCCGTTCAGGTCTTCCAGCGAGTTGATGCCGGTGGTGCCCTTCTTCACCTCGATGCCGATGCCGTCCTGGTAGTACGGGCCGGCGAAGGAGATCTTCTCCTTGCGCTCGTCGGTGATCGTGTAGGTGGCGAAAACGACGTCCACCGAACCGTTCTGGATGAGCGCCTCACGGGTCTGCGAGGTCACGTTGACCAGCTTGGTGTTCGGCTCGCCGATGATGTAGTCGGCCAGCAGCTGCGACATCGCGGCGTCGAAGCCCTCCACCTTGCCGGTGGTCGGGTTGAGCAGCGAGAACAGCGCCGAGGTCTGCACACCGCCGACGGTGAGCTCGCCCTTCTCCTTGATCTTGGCCGCCGTCGAGCCCTCGGGCAGGTCGGTGGCCGGCTGCTGCGCCTCGATCAGGGCGGCGACGGCGTCGCTGTCGGCGTTCGAGGTGGCCTGGGCGCCACCGCCGGGAACGGCGGCGGGGTCGGACGAGCCACCGCCGCAGGCGGCGGCCAGGGCCAGCACGGCGCCGGCGGCGACCACGGTGCCGCTGCGCCGGGGGAGCGAGGAACGCGTCAGAACACTGGACCTCATGGCAGTCTCCAAGTGAGATGATGTGTGCGGGAGGGGAATTCGTGGGATTGTTAATCCGTGGCGCATCGTTGCGCTTGCCGGATGATTCGGCTCAGTGGGTGAGCACCTTGGCGAGAAAGTCTGCGGCCCGGTCGTTCCGGGGGTTGGTGAAGAACTGCTCGGGCGGGGCGACGTCGAGAATCCGCCCGCCGTCCATGAACACGACGCGGTCGGCGGCCTTGCGGGCGAAGCCCATCTCGTGGGTGACCACCAGCATGGTCATCCCCTCGGCCGCCAGACCGGTGAGCACGTCGAGCACCTCGTTGATCATCTCCGGGTCGAGCGCCGAGGTGGGCTCGTCGCACAGCAGCACCTTGGGCTCCATCGCCAGCGCGCGGGCGATCGCCACCCGCTGCTGCTGACCGCCGGACAGCTGGGCCGGGTGCTTGTGCGCGTGGTCGGCCATCCCGACCCGGCCGAGCAGCTCCATCGCCTGGGCCTGGGCCTTGGTCTTCGACAGGCCGCGCACCTTGATCGGGGCGAGCGCCACGTTCTGGAGAATGCTCAGGTGGGAGAACAGGTTGAAGGACTGGAACACCATGCCGGCCTGGGCCCGCAGCCGGGCGAGCTCCTTGCCCTCGGCGGGAACCGGCTTGCCGGCCACCTCGATCACACCGGAGCTGATCGTCTCGAGCCGGTTGATGCAGCGGCACAGGGTGGACTTGCCGGAGCCGGACGGGCCGATCACCACGACCACCTCGCCCAGCGCCACATCCAGGTTGACGTCGAAAAGGCACTGGAATGAACCGAAGTGCTTGTTCAGGTTACGAATCCGGATCAGTGAGTCCGAGTTCGCGCCCTCGGGATCCGTGACCGTTACGTCCGGCTGATTCTGGGTCTTCGTCATGCCGAACACGGGAGCCTCCGTCGCGGGTCGCTGAGCAATGCGGTAATTAGAGCGAAAGGGGCTCACCAGCGTCCAACGAGAGTTTTTTCGTGGATCCATCAAGACTCTTTATAGCTCGTGAACACCCAGGTGAAACACAAGGTGGACATACTGCTGGGGTGGATGTTCAGCAGCTGAAGGTGCTGGCCGAGGTGGCCCGGACGGGCTCGTACACCGCCGCGGCCGGTGCGCTGGGTTACACCCAGCCAGCGGTGAGTTACCAGATGCGGCGTCTCCAGCAGTCTCTCGGCGCCCCGGTGGTGGTCCGGATCGGCCGCGGCCTGCAACTCACCGAGCTCGGCGAGGTGCTGCTCCAGCACGCCGACAACGTGTTCTCGGTGATCCGCGCGGTGGAGCAGGACATGTCCTCGGCGGTCGCCCGCGGCGGCGGTCTGGTGCGCGTGGTGGCGTTCCAGAGCGGCATGATCCGGCTGCTGCCACCGGTGATCGACCGGTTACGCGCGTCCCACCCGAACATCCGGATCAGCATCACCCAGGCCGAGCCGGTGGAGGCGAGACAGCTGATCCGCTCCGGCGAGGTGGAGATCGGGCTGCTGTGCAACTGGGCCAACGAAGACCTGCCCGAGGGCGAGAGCACCATGCTGCGGCGGGAACTGATCACCGACAAGCGCTGCGTGGTGATGCCGGCCGGGCATCCCCTGGCCGCGCACAAAACCATCGGCCTGACCGAACTGGCCGACTGCGACTGGGTGATGGAGTCGTTCCGCGACCGCTTCATGGCGGCGTGCACCAACGCCGGGTTCAGCCCGAGGATCGTGGCCACGGTCGACGACGTGCTCACCGTGCAGGCCCTGGTGGCCAGCGGGATGGGCATCAGCCTGATGAACGAGCTGGGTCTGCTCGCGCACATCCGCGACGACCTGGTGTACCGCCCGCTGCGGGACTGGCCGTTACGGCGCACCTACGCCCTGCTGTGGCCCGACATGGCCCGGGTCCCGGCGGTCGGGGTGGTGCTGCGGGAGATCCAGGCGGTGGCCCGCGACGTCCGTAAGGGAACTCCGGCCACGACTTAGCGTGCGGACGTGATCACGTCCGCACGCCGTCGCCTCACTTGAGCATCGTCAGCGGAATCGCGATGATCTGCGCCTTGCCCGGTTCCGCGCCGATCGTGGTGTAGCCCCGACCGGGGCGAACCGCGGCCCGCAACTGGCTGTGCGCCAGCCGGATTCCGAGCAGATCACCCTCCATGCTGGTCTGCGGGGCCAGCAGCACACCCTGACGGCTGCGCTTGGCCTCGCCGATCCAGCCCGCGCCGGTGCCGGAGATCAGCTCGGCCGAGCCGGCGAACGCCATGCCCACGCTGCGGTCGCGGCCGACGGCCGCCACCTCGCGCAGGACCGGGCCGATCGGGTGCCCGGTGCCGAACAGGTCGACGTCGTCGAGCAGCAGCACGGTGGGCGGGCAGCCCGGGGCGAGCAGGTTCCGGACCTGGTCCGCGTCCGGGTTGGGGCCGGAGAACAGGTGCACCGACTGGTGGTTCACCAGACGGCGCAGCGCGGAATCCCGCGGCGTCAGCACGACCAGGCGGGTCCCGGTCGCCAGCAGCGAGATGCCCAGGGAGGCGAGCACGTTGCTGCGCCCCGACCCGGGCGGGCCGGCCACCACGAACGAGTGCGCCCGGCCGGAGAAGTCAAGCGTGAGCGGCGTGGAGCCGCCACCGCCGAGACCGAGCAGACCGCGCATCGCCTTCTGCTCGGACTTCGGCCAGAGGGCGAAGGCGTCGGTGAAGGACAGCTGGCTGGGCAGGGCGGCGATCTGGACCGGACGGCGGCTGTCGGGCAGCATCGCGTCGCGCAGCAGGGCCTGGTGCCCGATCGCCCGCAGCGCCGTGGCCTGGCCCTGACCCGTGGGGTCGGCCGAGAGCATGGCCACCTGGACCTCGACGGTGTCCTTCGGCCGCCAGGCCCGGCCCGGCGGGATCATCGGGGGGATCCGGTTGATCGGCATACCGGTGAGGGTCATCTCGGCCCGGTCGGTCATCCGCATGATCAGCTTGTTCTCGCTGAGCGAGGCGACCCGGCCGCTGAGCAGGACCCGCTCCGAGGTCATGATCATGTGGATACCGACACCGGCACCCTCCCGGATCACCTCCTGGAGCTGGCCGTAGACGGCGCCGCCGTCGTGGTCGGCCAGCAGCGCCGCCAGGGCGTCCCAGCCGTCGACGAAGACGAAGATGTGCGGCGGGGCCGTCTCCGGGCCCATCTTCACCCGCAGCTCCGGCAGGTCGGCCACCGAGTGGTCGGCCTGGAGGTCGTGCCGGCGCTCCAGCTCGCTGCCCAGGGTGCCGATCAGGCGGGTCAGCCGCTCGATGTCGGTCCTGGGCACCACACCGCCGCAGTGCGGCAGGTCGGTGAGCACGCTCAGCGCGCTGCCCGCCGCGTCGATCCCGTACATGTGCACGGCGGCGCTGGAGTTGGACCGGGCCAGGCCACCGGCGATGGTGCGCAGCACCTGGGACCGGCCGGCCCGCGGGGCGCCGATGACGAACAGGTGACCGTCCCGGGACGGGTCGAAGGCCAGCGTGTGCTGGGCCTGCATGGCCGGCAGGTCGGCCATCGCGTAGGGGGCCATGGTGATGTTGTCGTGCGTGACCCGCTGCGCGCCCTGCTCGTGGTCGGCCCGGTCCAGGTCTTCCAGCAGCAGCATGCCCGGCAGCGCGGGCAGCCACGGGCTCGGCTGCTGCACGCTCTCGACCCGCTCCGCCGCGTCCCGGATGGCGTCGACCAGGTCGTCCAGGTCGGTGCGCTCGCTCTCCTCGCCCGGCAGCGACATCTCGGCGAACTCGTCCGGGGGCTGCTGGATCCGGATCGGACGGCCGAGACCGTTCCAGGTCAGCCTCTCCGCGCTGGGAGGCGGGACGACAACGTCCTCAGGCTCTTCGTTCTTCTCCTCCTCGCCCGGACCGGAAGGGGAACCGACGTAGGCGGTCTGGAACGGGACCACCGAGCGGTGCCCGAGGCGGGCCAGCGCACGTCCCGGATTGCGGGTGGAGATGTGCGCGGCGTCGTTGACGTCGATGACGTCCGAGCTCTCCAGCGGGTC
The DNA here is from genome assembly GCF_018499875.1 of Kineosporia corallincola. GTDB lineage: Bacteria > Actinomycetota > Actinomycetes > Actinomycetales > Kineosporiaceae > Kineosporia > Kineosporia corallincola. The sequence continues at coordinate 267,364 of NZ_JAHBAY010000011.1, forward strand.
GGTGACCCGCAGGGCGATCCGGAGGTTGGTGTTCGCCTTGATGTCGGCGGTGACCGCGCCCGCCGGGCGCTGGGTGGCCAGGATCAGATGCACCCCGAGCGAACGCCCCCGCTGGGCGATGCTGACCAGACCGGGGACGAAGGACGGCGTCTCCCGCGCCATCGTGGCGAACTCGTCGATCACCAGCAGGAGGCGGGGCATCGGGGCCATCTCCGGGGCCCGCTGGCGCAGGGCCCGGTACTCCGGCAGGTCCTTCGCGCCGACGTCGGCGAGCATCTGCTCGCGGCGGCGCAACTCGGCGCCGAGCGACTCCAGCGCCCGCAGCGAGAGCGCCTCGTCCAGGTCGGTGACCATGCCCAGGGTGTGCGGCAGGCGCACACAGGCGTGGAATGCGCTACCACCCTTGTAGTCGACAAGCACGAAAACCAGCTCGTCGGGCCGGTTCACGGCGGCCAGCGAGGAGACCAGCGACTGGAGGAGCTCGGACTTGCCGGAACCGGTGGTACCGGCGATCAGGCCGTGCGGCCCGTCCCGCACCAGGTCGAAGTTGATGGTGCCGTCGAAGCCGATGCCGAGCGGGAACGTGGTCGAGGCCGGGCGCCGGCCCCAGAGCCCGGCGATCTTCTCGCCGGTGGGCGGGTCGGCGTGCAGCAGCTCGAGCAGGCGGACCCGCTCGGGCAGACCGGCGATCTCGTCCGGCGTGACGTCGCGCAGGCTGGACAGTGACCGGGCGACGTTCTCGCTCCACCGCTCCGTGACGTCGTCGGGGCGGATCTCGGTGACGTTGGGGACGTTCACCTGGCGCAGGGTCAGGCCGTCGGGGTCGGCGCGGACCACGGCCGTGCACTCCTCCGGCAGGAGGCGCTCCATCAGGTCCACGGCGACCGTGAACACCCGGACGGCAGGGCCTTCCACCAGAATCTTCATCACGCCGGGTACGTCACGCAGCCAGCGCGCGCCGTCCATGACGACCAGCACGTCGGGCTCGGCGAACAGGACCGTGCCCATCCGGGAACCGCGGGCCTCCTGCCGGGCCTTGATCAGCTGGCTGAGCTCGTTCACCCGGTTGGCGATGGTTTCCGGGTCGTTGCCGAACATGACCAGCGGGGAACCGTGCTGGCCGCCGTACGGGCGGGCCTGCGGCAGCCAGCGGGCCCAGCCCCAGCGGTCCGGGTCGGCCCCGATGGCGCCCGGCACGGCCGGGGCCAGCAGCAGGTACAGACGCAGGTCGCGGGGGCTGTGCAGAGTGGCGGCCTGCGTGACCATCCAGCGGGTGATCGAGGCCGTCTGCTCCTGGGTGCCGACGATCCCGACCACACCGCGCTCGGCCACCGGGACGCCGATCGGCACGTCCGGCACGTTCCAGCGGTAGCGCCGGGCGACCTCCTCGCGGGCCGGGTCCTCGAGCTCCAGCAGCGAGGGCTGGTCGACGGTGCCGATCCGCATCACCAGGAAGTCCGGGTCGGTGCGGCGGCGCTCCCACAGGCGGCTGCCCGGGCCGGTCGCGATCAGGCCGACCATCGCCGGGTCGGGCGAGGCCTGGATGCGGGCGATCCGCTCCACGTTGATGGTGGCGAAGACCTTGTGCTCCGCCTCTTTTCGCTTCACCCGGTAGGCGGCGTAGTCGACCCGGTACTGCTTGGCGCCGCTGCGCCGGTCCTGAACCCAGTTGGCCAGCATCATCACCGGGGTGAGCAGGGTGATGATCAGGAAGTAGTACGAGTGGAACAGGTAGACGAAGGTCAGGCCGATCAGCATCGGCGAGAGCATCATCAGCAGCGGGAGCTGCCGGCGGCTCGGGGGTTTGGGCGGCAGCGGCATCTTCACCGGCGGCTGGAGCAGCGGCGGCACCAGCCGGGGCGGGCGGTTGAAGTCGCGGGCGATCTCGTCCTCGGAGGGGGCCAGGGCCGCGTCCGCGTCGAAGCGCCGGACCAGGCGCAGCAGGCTCCCACCGATGGCCAGGTCCATGTCCAGGGGCCAGAGCCGGGCACCCTCGGCGCCCTTCATCATCTCGGCGTACTCGATCGCCGCGTCCTCGAGGGCCTTGCGGTAGCGCGGGTCCGGGGCCGTCTCGGCGGTGTCTCGGGGCGGCTCGGGCAGGCTGAGGCGCCCGCCCTCGACGGTCGCGGTCTCGTCGGCCAGGGTCAGTCCGGTCTGGCTCAGCTTCATGCCGCCCAGGCCGGCCAGCCAGACCTGGCCCTTGTGGTCGACGGTGAGTTCCGGCCCCTTGTCGGGCAGGTCGTCACCGGTCAGCCGGATCCAGCTGCCGGGGGCCTTGCCGATGCCGTAGCTGCCGAACGTGATCGGCCAGACCCGGCCGGCGTCCGGACCGCTGACCGCGTGCACCTCCAGCCAGTCCACCCCGGTCTGCGCCGGGCGCCAGTCCAGGTCGGCCGGCGGGGTCGGGGAGTTCAGGCCCAGCCGCTCGCCGGAGACCAGGCCGACCTGCTCGACCGTGGCGTCCGGGTTCATCGGGACACCGTCGAGATAGGGGACGACGGTGTAGGTCTCGGCCGTCTCCTCCGGCCCCGGCTCGTCGAACGGGGAGTACGACGGGCTGAACGGCGGCGCGGAGAGCAGGGCCGGACCACCCCCGGCGGTGCCGGCGGCGGCCGAGGCGAGTGCCCCGAGCGTGGTCTTCTTGTGCACCTCCATCACGACGTCCCAGTCCGGGGTGCCGGACGGCGGCACGGGGCCGCCGCCGGGCTGATCGGGATCTGGCTCGTCGGGAGTGGCGACACTGATCACCAGCTGCACGGACGGGTCCTTTCAGGGAGCACGTTTTCGGGGGGAGGATCAGTCGCGCGCGGGAGGGCGCTGCTCGTCGCGGGGGACGGCGGAGGCGCTCTGCGCGGCGAAACCCCCGATCTCGGGGTCGGGCTCGTCGAGGTCCCAGGTGGAGGTCGGGGCCGGGGCGGTGTACGACGAGGACTGCTGCTGGGCCTGGCGCCGGCGCCGGCGTTCGCCCATCGGGGCGGTGCCGGGGACCGGGGTGTCCTCGCCGGCGCCGCCGGACCACGGGGTGCGCCTGCCCTGGTTCGTGGGGGGCTCGGGGTCTTCGGGTGAGGTGAAGAAGGACGAGGTCTCCGGCTGGGCCATGACGCCGGGGTCGGCCGGAGGGCCGGGGCGGGCCGAGGCGCTCTCGCCGGGGCCGGCCGAATGCGCGGATCCGGTGGTTCCCTGCGGCTTTTGGGGACGTTTGGGGTCAGCGGGATTCGCCGGGCCACCAGGGTTCGTGGAGTCAACAGGGTTCGTGGAGCCAACGGGATTCGCTGGGCCAACAGGTTTCGTGGAGCCTGGGGACGAGTCGCCCGAGGTGTTGAAGGCAGAGCTCTTGAAGGCAGAGGCGCCGAAGTCGCTGTTGGCGAAACCCGTGTCACGGAAGCCGGATTCGCCGAACCCTGGACGACCGAACCCGGTGTTGCCGAAGCCCGGGCCTCCGGAGCCGGTGCCACGGGAGCCGGACTCCGAATCACCCGTGGCCAAGCCGGCCGGGGCACCGTTTCCGGCCGGGGCACTGCTTCCGGCCGGGGCACCGGCACCAGCCGGCTCCTGCCGGGGGGCGAGATCCGGGAACGACGGCGGCGACCAGTCGAACTGCGGCACAGGGGCCGGGCCCCCAGCAGAAGCAGCAGCCGTCCCCGCTCGCGTGCTCGCGGGCGGCGGCACCGGACGGGTCCCGGGGTAGGTGGCCGTCGGCTGGGGCACCGTGGTCCCGGTACCCGGCGAGCCAGGGCCGGCCGGGCCGGAGGGGGGAACCAGCGTCACCGTCGGTCGCTGCGGATTCGCGGCGCGTCGCTTCAGTGCCCGGGCGATACCCCGCTCCAGCGGAGCGGAATCGGTGGACAGCCCGAGCTCGGGCGCCTCGACCCGTCCGGCCGCGGTGACCGGGAGCTTCCAGCGGCGACCCGGGTACGGACCGGCCGTCACCACCCGCAGCGAGGGCATCGCGGGTGTCAGCGCGGTGATCATGTCCGCGTCGTGCGGGCTGAGATGGCCGCACACGAGCACGATCTGGTGCCCGGCGGGCGGCTGGGCGGCGCGCTCGTACAGCGCCTCCAGCACCGTCCGCAGCTTCTGGCCCCGGAACAGCGGGTGCACGCCCGCCGTGACGATGACCTCGACGCCGCTGTTCCCGGTCAGGCGGCTCGACAACTGCGCCGCCACACCGCAGAGCAGGCTGTAGACCGGACGGGGCGGACCCGCGATCTCCACCACTCCGGGGGCGCGCTCGAGGTCGATCAGCGTGACGTCGCCGCGCTGGGCGCCGATCACCAGGTGCCCGGCCAGACCGGGGTCCATGGCGTCGGCCGGGCTGGGCGCGATCGCGGTGCGCGGGACCGACCACCAGCCCTGCCGTTCGGACCACGGTGCGGGCGGAAGTGGCCGCGCCGGACCGGCGATCGCCAGTGACACCCCGCGCTGGGACAGTGTCGCGGCGTAGCTGCGCGCGTCCGGCTCGACGGCCAGCTCGGCCCCGGCCGAGGCGGTCGCGGAGTGGAGAACGCCGCCCAGCTCGGGATCCTCGAGCTGGGCGGCGATGGCCCGGACGTTGCGCCCGAACCGGTAGAGCTGGACCACCGGTGCGGCCAGGTCGGCCAGCGTGCCCCGGACGTAGGCCCGGACCCGGCGGAACGTCGAGCGCCAGCCCCACTTACGGCTGTACCAGCGGGCGACGAAGAACAGGACGACCAGAACCTCGACGATCAGGACGATCGTCAGGACAGTGGTCCGGTTGAAGCTGATACCGCTCATGGAGTTGGCAACCCGACGTGTGCTTCTTGTGGTTCTCGGAAGGGGAGGGGCGGATCAGGAGGTGGCGGAGTAACCGACGTCCAGCTCGTTCAGGTTGTCCAGGATCGACTGGAACGTGTCCGCGAACGTCTGGATCTTCGAGATGCCGTCCTGGAGGTCGGTCGCGAACTTGGTGAACTGCTCCGACATCACCGGGCTGGACGTCTTCAGCCAGAGGCCACCGTCGCTGGTGAGCAGCGTCTGCACAGCGGCGAGAAGGCTCTTCAGGTCGGCGACGCAGGTGTCGATGTTGTCGGAGATCACGGTCTTGGTGGTGGCGATCGCGGTGGGATCGACGTTGATGTCGGTCATTGATGCCTTCTTATCAGACTCGTCAGAAGCGGATGAGTGGGAGGCGGCCGGAACGGCTCAGCCGTTGGAGTTGGCGGACTCGACGATCGAGGCGTCCAGGCTCTTCAGCTGGCTGACGATGTTGTCGAACTGGTTGGCCCACTGCGGAATGCTGTTGACGGCCTGGGTGATCGACGTGTTGAAGTCGTTGTACTTCTGCTCGAGCACGGGGCTGGAGCTGATGAGCCACAGACCGCCACCGTCGGTGAGCAGGTTGTTGACCGAGTTCTGCATGGCCGTGAGCCGGGGCAGGGTGTCGGTGGTCACCTGGTGCAGCTTGGTGGACACGGTGGCGACGTCGTCGTAGACGACCTTCATGTCGCTCATGGGTGAGGTTCCTCTCGCTCAGTCGGGGATGTTGCGGGGGGCCGGAACGGGCTCAGTCGTCCTCGTACTCGCTGGGACCGCTGGTCTGCTCCCAGGAGTCGGAGTCGTAGTTGCCCTTGTACTCACGCACCGTGCCGTCGTCGTCCGTGACCTTCTTGGTGTCGTTGTCGGACCCGTCGTTGTTGACGACCTCGGTGGTGGTCTTCTTGTCGTCCTGGTCGACGCTGACCGAGGTGTAGCCGTGGTCGACGGTCTTGCCGTCCACGGTCTCGGTGTGCGGGGTCACGGTGGTGACCGACGAGGTGTTGTTGTCGTCGTTGCTCGGGTCGACCGTCTTGCCGTCGATCACGTACGAACCGTCGTCGTGGTACGTGGTGTTGAGCGTGTCGATCGTGCCGTCGGAGTGGGTGATCGTGGTCTTGCTCGAGCTCGGGTCCTCCGAGTCACCGTCGTAGGTGTACTCGGTGGTCTGGGTGTAGCCGAGGCCCGAGGCCGAGCCGATCGTGCTGGTCTCCGTCGTCACCCGGCCGTTGTCGTCGTACTGGGTGTCGGTCCGGGTCTGGCCGCCCGAGCTGTCCAGCTCGTAGTCCGAGACGTCGGGCATCGCACCCGGGTCCTCGGGGATCGGGGACTCGCCGGGACCGTTCCCGTACTTGAACAGGTGGACCGGTTCCTGGTTCTCGAGAACGCCTTCCGCGTTGTACAACGGGAACGGCGTGAACATCTTGTCTTTCTTGGCCAGGTAGTCCTGGTACTCGGCGTCCTTCTGCTTCCAGTCGCTCATCGTCTGCTGACTGAGAACGGAGGCGGCCTTCTGGGCGAAGTCCGCGTCCATGTCGAAGAACTTCGTGGCCACGCTGTCGAGCAGGGTGGCCAGGTCGCCGAGCCGGTCCATGGCGTCCGAGAACGGCTTGTCCCAGGCGTACCGGAACTTGGTGAGGGAGCTGGCGAGCTTGCTGCTGCCGATCGCCTCGGCCCGGGAATTGACACCGCTGACGCCGGTGTCCAGACCCGGGACGGTGTCGTCCAGGTGATCCTTCAGTGAACGGGCGTCGTTGGCGAGCTCGTGCAGCCGGTCGTAGTTGATCTGGAGATCAGCCACGGGGGCTCCGTCCTGCGCTCAGCCCGGCACGGAAGTCTCACTGCGCCGGGTACGGGATGGTGTTGGACCCGGGTACGGGGTGGCATACACGGTTCGACCTGCGCGGGGTCCCTGTCAACGGGGCGGGTAACGAAGGGCAGAGGTCGGTGAACTTCCGTACTCCTGGGCCCTGTGAGCTGGATCGGTGACTGCTACCGAAGCACTCTCGTTTGCTGGTGCCTTGGATTTGTCGGCGGACAAGGCATCTCGGGTCGAAACGGCCCGTCCCTGAACCCGTCCCGCCGGCCAAGGAGAGTTTCAGTGGCTCGTCCCGGCGACTGGTCCCCCCTGGGTATGGACGGCGACCCGGTTCCTGGGGACGCCGAGGCCGTCGACGCGATCGTCGACTACCTGAAGCTGGTGCAGACGGCGGCGTCCGACGCCGACTCCGGCATCCAGCAGATCATGAACGGGACCGGTGACGGGGCATTCGTCGGCAAGACGGCCGACTGGCTGCGCGACGAGATCGAGAGCAAGACCAAGACCTTCCTGTCCGCGGTGGCGGACGCGTTCGAGACCGCCACCCCGGCCATGTCCACCTATGCCCAGAAGCTGCGCGACGCCCAGGCGGCGGCGGACAGCGCGCTGTCCCAGGCGCAGGGTCTGGGCGAGGACGACGAGGACCAGAAGAACACCCTGAAGTCGATGGCGGAGAGCGCCAGGGCCGACCTGGAGGCGGCCGCGTCGGCGGCGGCCGCGGCGGTCGACTCGGCCGCGCACGCCACGAACCCGTGGGCGAAGTCGGCCTGCGAGGAGTTCTGGGACGCGTTCTTCTGGATCCTGCTGGTCATCACGGTGATCGCGATCATCTTCGGCGGGGCGTGGGGCCTGATCGCCTTCGCCGGCGCGGTGATCTGGGCGATCAAGTCGATCGTCGACTACGCCACCGGTCACGGCAGCGTGCTCGAGCTGGTGCTGGGCATCGTCGGCGCGCTGTTCCCGACCACCAAGGGTCTCGCGCAGCTGATGAAGGGGTTCGGCGGCGCCGCGAAGAACATCATCAAAGCCGGGGTCCAGGGTCTGAAGAACCTTGCGACGAATACCTGGAACATGATGAAGAACCTGACCCTGGGCACGTTCGTCAAGGGCATCGGTGACATCGGCTCGGCGATCGTGAACGCGGTCAAGGTCGGCTCCATCTGGGTGGTCAACGGCGTCGCCGGCGCCGGTGCCTTCGCCCACGGCTTCACCTCTCTCAGCGGCACGAGCCTCACGGCCTGGTCCAAGACCGCGATCTCGACCATCGTCGGGATGGGCAAGAGCGGCCTCACCGCGATCGACAAGGCCGTCACCACGGCCTTCAAGTCCTCGTTCCAGTTCCTCGGCGACCACCTCGGCGGCTGGCAGTGGCTGCGCATCTTCCTGCCGGTGGCCGCGGACGAGATCCGCGTGCTCGGTCTGGGCGGCGCCACGAAGCTCAGCATCCTCGGGCGCGGCCTGGGCATCGAGAGTCAGCTCAACGGCGCGGTCCTCACCAAGATGGCCGGCCTGGTGCAGCTCACCGACGGTGTCATGAAGGTGACCGGCATCGGCAAGAACGGTGCCCTGGACGCGTTCGGCAAGCCCGGCATCATCGTCTCGCAGATGACCGGCGGCGAGCTCAGCGCCCTGGACCAGTTCTCCAAGGCGATCGTCGACATCCCGCAGATCTCCTCGGCCGACCTGCTGAAGAACTTCGGCGTCAAGGGCCTCGGCGAGCTGAACTCGGCCCTGGGCAAGCTCGACCCCTCGGCCGGGAAGTTCGCGCTCGACAACATCACCGGCACCGACTGGCAGTTCCACAGCCTGACCGAGTCGGTCACCGAGACGCCCGGCGGCCTGGTCCTGCCGAAGACCGCGTTCTCCGCGGTCGGCAGCGGCGCCGGCGGCCTCGGTCACTCGGCCGGCGGCATCGACCTGTCCGGCGCGACCCTGAACAGCGCGGGCCGGATCTCCGGCCTCGACGGCATCTCGATGGCCGGCGGCAACATCGCCTCCAACCTGGGCAGCATCGCCGACCTGGGCAAGATCGTGATGCCGGCCCGGTTCGACGCCGGTGGCCTCTCCTCGGGTTTCTCCGGGGTCAGCCACCTGGACTCGGTCAGCCGGATCAGCAACCTGCACAGCTCGCTGAACTTCGGCGAGGTCGGCTCCGGCGCCCGGGTCACCAACGGCAGCATCGACATCTCCGTCGGCAACATGCGGCTGACCGACGGCGTCAACAGCATCTCGTTCAACGACCTGCGGCTCGGCAACGGCAGCACCTCGTTCACGCTGGACGGTGCGAAGTTCACCGACGGCGTGGCCTCGATCGGCACGAACAACCTGCGGGTCGACAACATCCAGGTGTCCACCAACCTGGGCAGGCTCGACGTCCCGGGGGTCGGCACCGGTGTCGGCAAGGTCGACGTCCCCAGTGTCGGAACCGGTGTCGGAACGGGTGTCGGCAAGCTGGACGTCCCGGGTGTCGGAACGGGTGTCGGCAAGCTGGACGTCCCGGGCACCGGCACCGGTGTCGGCAAGCTCGACGTCCCCGGTACCGGCGCGGGTGCCGGCAAGGTCGACGTCGACGTGCCGACCGTCAATTCCGGTGCCTCGCACCTGGACTCGCCGGTCGTCGGGAACGCGAACATCCAGGCGCCGGGCGCGAACGCCGGCTCGGGCATCCGGATCACCGACGGCGCCGGCAGTGTCGACGTCAACAAGGTGGTCGTCACCGACGGCACCGGCAGGATCGGGCTCAACGAGGCGCGTTTCACCAACTCCTCCGGCTCGGTCCAGCTGGACATGAACAACCTGAAGCTGACCGACGGTGTCAACACCATCGACCTCGGCGGCAACCTGCGGCTGATCGACAGCGCCGGTGGCACCGACGCGATCGGCGGCGTCAACGGCCTGGCCGAGCACATCCTCTCCGGCTCCGGCGGCATCAACGGCCTGAAGCTGGACGGCACCGGCGGCGCCGCCCTCCAGAACCTCAGCAAGATGATCAGCCAGGGCGCGGACGGCTCGACCTCGATCGACCTGTCCGGCCTGACCAAGGGCCTGAGCGACGCCGGCGTCGGCGGTGCCGCCTCCGGCACCCGGGGCCTGATCGACTTCAACTCGATCGGCAAGATCGACAACGTCGGTATGAGCACGGCCCTGGACGATTTCGCCTCTCCCGAGCTGAAGAAGCTCATGGAGGGCGAGTTCAAGATCCACCAGCTGAACGACGACAGCATCAAGCTGGAGCTGTACCGCGACCCGGCCGACATGATCCGGGAGAAGTTCGGCAACGGCGGCGTCGAGGGGCTGGACGCCGGTCCGCTGGCGGGAAGCGCCCTGCCGCCGTCGGTGGGCAGCATGCACGCCCCGCACGTCGACGCCCCCGCGGTACGGGCGGACGCCCCGGGCCTCGGCGGTGCCGGTCGCGGCGCCGACATCGGCGCACCTTCGACCACCCCGCGCACCGACAAGTTCCTCGAGCTGCTCCACGAGGGCCCGGCCCGGACCCCGCAGATCGACCACGTCGGCGACCTGCCGAAGGGCTCCACGGCCTCGATCGAGCACATCGACGGGTCCTCGGCCCGTCTGGCCGACGACCTGGACTCGGGGGTCACCACCCCGGACTCGGCCAGTGCCCACAGCACGGACGTCGACAGCGTCGGCTCCACCCTCGGCGACGTCCGCCCGGACCTGGCCGGTGGCGAGGTCCCGACGCCGCGCACCACGGAGACCGGCGACGTGCCGATGGCCATGACCCGGGACGGCAGCGTCGTCGACCCGTCAGTGCACCCGTCGGTCAGCGACGGCTCCACCACGGTCGTCGGCTCGGGCTCCACCGTGCGCACGGTCAGCGACCTGCCGGTCGACACCGCCGGTGTGAACGCCCAGGTGGACCGGCTCTGGCACACCGCGAGCGAGAGCGAGGCGGTCGCCAACTTCCACATCGCCCAGGGCCTGGTGCACCACGCCCAGGAGTCGCTGAAGATCGGCAAGGCCACCGAGGGCATCACGAAGTTCGAGCTCCGCAAGCTGGAGAACGAGCTCAACATCGCCAGGACGGTGATCCTGCGCCGGGCCGAGGCCCAGCTCGACAACCTCGGCCTGGACAAGGCCGCGGTCAACCAGAAGATGCTCGACCTGGAGGCCTCGGACGCGAAGTTCGGCGCCAGCCGGGCCGAGCTGGACAACCTCTACGGCGAGCGGATCAGCAAGCTCACCCAGGAACTCGCCGACAACCCGCTGGCCGGCGGGAAGATCAGTGGGCAGGCGCTGGCGCACGGCGGCGAGCTGGACCCGATCAAGGCGCTGAAGGTCACGCCGGACGAGTGGACCTCGATCGAGCGGGCCGCGGCCGACCTCAAGCTCAACCCCTCGGCCTTCAACGAGCGCACGCTCCAGGTCACCCTGGACTCGCTCGGCGTGGACCGCCGGGCCTTCGACGAGTTCAGCAAGAACAGCGAAATGGGGCCCTCGGCCTCGCAGATCGCGCAGTACCGGGACTCCAGCAACTGGCTGCTCGGCCGTGGCGACACGCACACCGACGCGCAGATCCGCGACATCCTCACCAGCGACCCCGAGGCGCTGGCGCTGCGTGAGGCGTTCGCCCACGACGACATGGTCCGCGGGATCTTCGACGGCGTGTTCGCCGAGCACGTCGCCCGCCTCGAGCCGTACCTCTCGGTGAACGAGCTGCGGGCGCTCCAGCAGCTCGGCCAGGAACGGCTGGACTTCGCGAAGTGGTCGGCCGACCCGTTCCGCACCGGTGACGGCCCGGTCGGGGCCGGCGCCGAGGACCTCCAGAAGATCTTCCGCGACCACGACAGCGCGGTCTCGCTGAAGGACAAGGACCCGGAGACCGCGGGCCTGGACAGCCTCGGTGACCGGGCCACGCCGCCGCCCGGCGAGATCTCGCTGAGCGGTATCAGCAAGGTCTGGAACGACTACCTCGACGCGGTCCGCACCACCTACCAGGACCTGCGCAACTCCAGCCCGGACGACTTCGAGCTGGACCAGGCCTTCACCCGTCGCCTCGAAGAACTCGGCGACGGGCTGAAGGAGGCCTTCGGCCGGGAGGCCCGCTACGAGCGGGACGTGCTGATCCCCGGTCTGGACCGGTTCGACAGCACGGTCGCCGACCTGCACCTGGGCAAGGGCTACGACCCGGACGCGCTCGGTGGCGGCATCGAGCGGGCCCGGCAGGCGTTCGCCGGTGACATGCGGGGCAAGTTCAACCAGATCTCCCGCGATCTGGAGACCTCGTTCGACGCGGAGATCAGCTTCGAGAACGCCGCCCGGGTGGGCGACAGCGTCGTCACCGACGCCCGGATCGAGCGGCTCGACCAGGCCTTCGCCCCGGGCGGCGACAGCGGCTGGGGCAAGGCGCTGGACGACATCTCCGACGGCGTGGGCGACCGGCTGCGGTTCGAGATCGAGGGAAACACCGCGCTGGAGGCCGGTGGTCGCGACTTCGAGGCGATCGCCTCGAACAGCGCGCTGCCGGAGAAGCAGCTGGACGCGATCGCCGCGGACTACCGCGAGGACCTCGCGATCGCCTACCACGACGCGTACGGTGCCAGTGGTAGCGCCCGCAACTGGCTCGACCACGAGGCCGGCAGCGGCAACGTCTTCGGCGACGGCCGGGACGCTTTCGGCAAGCAGGTGCTCACGGCGTCCGACGCGGCCTACGACCACTCGGTCTGGGCGCAGCAGGTGATGCGGAACTTCGACAGCCTGATCAACGGCAACCGGTCCGCAACCGCGGTGGACGATGTGGTCGCGGGCGCGGGCGACGTCGCCGGGGTGCGCGGGGCCGGTGACGGTGTGCAGGTGCAGGCCCTGGCCGACCTTCCGGCGCGCGGCGATCTCGGAACTCCTTCCGGTACCAGGGGGCTCGGGGACGACGTCACGGTCCGTGGCTCCGGTGAAGCGGTTTCGGTGCGCGGTGACGTGGACAGCGTCTCGGTACGTGGTGACGTGGACGGTGTGTCGGCGCACGCGGACGTGGACGGTGTGTCGGCGCACGTCGACGTGGACGGGGTCTCCGGTTCCGCTTCCGACCTGGCCGGTGCCGACGTGCCGAAGGTGGAGGACTCCGTCCTCGGCGACGGGGTGCCGGTCCAGCAGGTCGTCACACCGCCCCGGATCGCCCCGGTCGAGTCGCCGAAGCTGTTCCCCAGCAAGGACTTCCTGTACAACAACCCGGCCGACGCGATCAGTCACGACGTCCAGATCCTCGAGCAGCGGTTCGCGGGCGCCGAGGTGCCGCAGGCACTGACCGACCGGATGCTGGCGAACTTCAGCGAGCAGGCCAATCACCTGGCCGAGGCCTACCGGGCCAAGGCTCCGGTGATGACCGCCCAGAGCGCCGCGGTGCACCTGGGCATGGACTACGGCAAGCTGGTCCAGGCCCAGCAGTCCTGGCTGAATCTGCATGTCTCGGTGGAGAACTTCGGCGCCCGGCTGGAGCAGCGGGTACTGGGCGAGATCAATGCCGCCGACGTGGACCACCTCAGCCCCGGCGAGCGCGTGCAGGTGCCGACCGCCGCCGGGATCGAGGCGATGCAGGCCGGGCAGCAGGGGCTCGCGCAGGTACTGAAGGACTTCTCGAACAGCCCGGGCGAGATGACCTTCCGGGTGCGCGACGCCCAGATGCAGATGCTCGACCTCTCCCGCGGCGTGATCAACGACATGCGGGCGAAGATCGCCGGACCGGCCGCACCCGAGCTGAAGTCGTCCACCTGGTACAGCCTTCCGAGGATCACCGACCAGGCCGGCTTCGCCGCGCAGGCGGACGTCCGGGTCGACCAGGCGGCCCAGCACTTCGCCGGGATGCTGGAGCGGGCCGGGATCCCGGCCGAGTTCAGCGGCCGGGCGATCGAGAACTTCCGGAACGCCGCCGACGAGATCGTCGCGCCGCTGCGGGGCGAGGGTGTGGACTCCTCCACGGTCGTCGCGGCGGCCCAGCAGTTCGAGAAGCTCAACCAGCACACCTACACCTGGGCGCTGGCCCAGGAGAAGATCGGCAACTGGTCGCAGGCGATGAACGCCTCGGTGGAGAAGCGGATCTCGGCCCTGGGCCCGGACACCGCTCCCTACCGGCAGCAGTTGTTCGACACCGCCGCGGCGGACGCCGGCAGCGCGATCCGGCAGGCCGTGGACGAGGCCGGCGCGCACCTGGGCCTGCCCACCGACACCCTGGGCACGCCCAGGGCCGCTTACGAGGAGCTGCTGGCCGGCGCCACCGCCAAGATCGACGCCTCCCGCACCGAACTGCTCGAGCAGATCAGGCAGGCCTTCACCCGGGCCGACGTGCGAGCGATGAACCCGGGCGAGGTGGGGCGCGCGGTCCTGGACGGCGAGACCAACTGGGGCCAGTCGATGATCGACAGCCTCTTCACCTCGCCTGCGCTCCAGCGCCTGGAGATCGTCACCGAGCGCACGGAGACCGGCCTGGTCGAGACGGTCGTGCGCCCACGGGCCCTCGACGACGTGGACGTGCCGGCGGCGAGCCCGTTCCAGCCGACCACCGAGAACCTGATGACCCTGACGGTGGCCCCGGCGCAGGACGGCCGGATCCCCTCGCTCAGCGACATCACCGACCTGGTCGAGGCGCTGCCGGTGGCGCTGCGCCCGACCGATTTCAAGGTCGCGGCACAGCTGCCGTTCACCGCCGACGATCTGCACCTGATCCTGGAGACCGGGCCGTTCGCACCGGATCTCGTCGCCGCCGCCGCGGCGCGGGCGGCCGCGGACACCGGCTTCGTCTACGAGGTGAGCGAGACCAACCTGCTCGGCGACGGCGGTCTGGGCTCGCCGGCGCCCCACCTCCCGGGCGACCTGAGGATCGCCGAGGGTCTCGGCGAGGGCCTGGGGCTGCCGGCCGGGGTCACCCTGGACCGCAGCGCTGCCGCCACGATCGATGGCCTGAGTGGCTCTCTGGCAGGAGTTTTCGCCGCGCGGGCGAGCGCGCTGGCCGACTGTGTGATCGCGCTGGAGACGCTGAACCGGGCAATCACCGGGGTGCGCTTCGGGGCCGCGACCGTCGACGACGCGCTCACCCCGCAGGCCCGCCTGGCCCAGCAGATCGGCGCCGGCGGCTGGGCGCGGGTCGGCAACTCGTGGGACCCGGTGCTCCGGGCGGTCGCCTCCGGTCCGCACCTGACCACGGCCTACGTGTACGCGGCGCCGCCGAATGCGCCGATGCACGCGCTGGCGGCGATCAACTGGCACGGCGAGACGTACTGGGTGGATCTCCAGGCGGCGGGTGTGGATCGTCCGGTGGTGACCGATGCGTCGTCGGCGCCGATGCCGGCGGTGGATGCCCATGCGCTGGTGCAGTTGCCGGACGGTTCGCCGGCGCAGTTGACCACCGCGACCACCGCGACGTCCACCGTTGACGCTCTGGTCGACCCGGCACTGACCACGGTGCCCCGGATGACCCAGGGCGGCCCGGCCTACGAGATGAAGCCGCTGGCCAGGTCGCAGCGGCGGGCCGCCGCGTCGGCGGCGACCCCGCGCCCCGACGCGGCATCGCTGGACCGGGTGCAGGAGGTCACGCTCGCCCTGCTGCCCGACAGCGGCGCGCGGGACTGGGGCCGCACGCTCCAGACCGTACGTACCCGGATCGACGTCGCGTTCGCCCAGGCCGATCACCGGGTCACCGGAGCCGTGGTCGCGGCCGCGGGCACCGCCGTGGACCAGGTCCGGGCTCTGCCGGAGGTCTCGGCGGACCAGATCGACGTTCTCGACGGCTACGTCACGACCCTGCTGAACGCCTACCGCAACGCGGCCGAGCAGAGCGCCCGGGACCTGATCACCCGGCTGGGCGACGTTGCCCGGGTGCCGGGGCAGAGCATCGTCACCGACATCCGGCCGGTGCTGCCGGCCTACACGCACGACGGTGCGCTGGGCAGCGGGAAGATCCTCAAGACCGGCAACTTCACCTCTGCCTTCGACGTGGTCGCGGGGATCAACGGGGTGCTCGGCACGGCGCTGCCGCCCTCGCACGTGGTGCAGCTGGAGACCGTACTGCGCGACGGCGCGATCGGTCTGTCCGACGCCACCCGGATGATGAACGGCGGTCTGCCGCTGAAGGATTCGGTCGCTGTCGGGGAGCGGCGGTACGAGATCCGGCTCGGCCTCGACCTCCAGGGCGGTCTGCCGCTGAGCGCCGACCCGGACGCCGCGGACCTGATCGAGTACGACGTGCGCTACCAGACCCAGCAGGTGGACACCAGCGCCGGCTCCACCTCGCAGCGCGCGGGCACCGGCGCGTTGACCGACGCGATCGCGCTGGGCACCGACGTGGCCCTGCGCAGCACCGGGGTGCCGCTCAGCACCAAGGCCAACGAGCAGCGCACCACCGAGCCGGTCAACGGCACCGGCACCGAGTGGTCGCGCAACGTCAAGGGCATGATCGGCACCACCGAGTTCGTCGCCGCGGCCCGGCTGACGGTCTCGCTCACCGACCTCGGCAGCGGCCTGCCCGCCGCCGTCCACCCGGTCGGCCAGGGCCGGGTCTGGGCCCGGTTCTACAACGAGGCCGTGCGGATGACGCCGGCCGTCGATTCCTCGGACGTGGCGGGCAAGGGCAAGGCGCCGGTCCACGTGTCGGTCCCGACGCCGCTCGTGGCGCACCCGGTGATCGCGGTCCCCGCAACCATGTTCGACACCGGAACCCGGGTGGTCTCGCCGCTGCTCGACGTGTTCCACGCGGCCGAGGCGATCGACGCCGGGGAACTGCCCTCGCTGGTGCGCTCGCGGCTCGGCGCGGAGCTGGACGAGACCAGCACCGGGCTGGTGAACGAGTTCTTCGGCAGCGAGAACCTGCTGCTGAACGTCGGTTTCATCGTCGGCGGCAAGATGATCTCGTCGGTGCTGCCGGTGCACGGTGGTACCGCACTGATCGTGACCGCCGGGGTCAGCTCGGTGCAGCAGGTCGACACGGTGGCGAAGACCACCCTGCGCCAGGATTCCGGATCGTCGGTGAAACAGGAGACCAAGCGCGGACTCTCGACCACCGCGGACGTCGGCGTGGGCTGGCAGGGCACCTCGCAGCTGGGCAAGGCCGCCGAGAAACTGACCGGGCTGGGCACGTACAGCTCGGTGACCGTCTCGCTGAGCGGCGGCATCGGCCGGACGAAACCGCTGACCGTCGCGTCGGGCAACAACGCGGGCACCAAGTCGGTGCTGGAGTACACCGGCCCGGCCCGCCTCTACCTGGTCCGGATGGCGGCCCGGGTGGATCTCGACTTCGAGCAGACGGCTCGGGAGAAGACCGACCGGCACATCGATTTCGGCCGTCCGGTCGAGGCCGAGATCGTGCAGCACGTCTGGGTGCCGGAAGACGAGGCGGCGGACTTCGAGCGCCTGGTGGCCGCGCCGCGCGAGGGCGTCACCAGCACGCCCGACGTCCCGGCGATCACCGTCACCGAGCCCGGGGCGGCCTCCGCCGAAATCGCCGGTGGGCAGTCCCTGGTCAACCGGATCCACAACGCCCAGGCCCGGATCATCGACAGCGAGGGCGAGATCCGTTACCTGCCAGCGGGTCTGGTCACCGGTCAGTCCTCGGCGGGGGCCGGCGTGGACCGGATCCCGGGGGCGGAGAAGATCCTCGACGAGATCGAGCGCCAGGTCGAGCTCGCCCACCCGGGCGTGCTGGCGAAGGCCGGCGTCGACGGCCGGACCGCGTTCCGGCGTCAGCTGAACACACCGTTCTCGACGCCCGGCGTGCTGACCCGCTTCGGGCGGGCCCAGGCCACCCGGATCGCGCTCCAGGGCACGATCGGCGGTCACGACGTGCGGGTCGTCGTCCAGGCGGACGACCTGCGCTTCGAGTACGCGAGACTCCAGTCCGACGAGCACAACGGCACCGTCGACATCTCGAACAAGAACTCCCAGAAGCTCGACCTCAAGCAGACCTTCGGAATGGTCAGCCGGGGTGGCGTGGACGTGCCGTTCCTGGCGCCGCCGAACCATGCCAAGGGCGTGCTGCGGGCCTTCAACCCGGTGGGTGGCGGCAGCGGCTCGCAGACCCACCAGATGGCCGCCACCGGCGGTCAGGCGGTCAAGAGCAACAGCCGGTTCAAGTCCTCCAAGGACAAGATCCAGTTCCTCACCTTCAGCGCCGATTTCAAGGTCGGCGTGACCTTCGGCGGCGCGGTCCCGACCGGGGCCGGGCTGCTCGACCTGCCCGCGAACGCGGTCACCCTGCCCGGTGAGGTGCGGTTCGCGATCGCCGAGAGCCTGCTGCCCCGGACCCGGGTGGAGCACCCGCAGACCCTGGGCCGGGCGGTCACCGGCCTGAGTGACGCCGACGTGGCCGCGTTCAAGGCCACAGCCGTCCGCTTCGGCGGCCTGAGCAGCCAGGTGATCCCGGTCGGCCTGCTCGGCCTGCGGGAGCTGGAGAAGGCGGTCCTGAGCAACCTCGGCGACACCGGAACCGTGGCCCAGCGGCGGCAGTTCGCCGAGAGCGGGGTCGCGCCGGAGTCGCTGCTGGGCAACCTGGAGCTGCTGCTCGACGGGACCGGTCTGCCGCTGGCCGAGCTGATCGACGTGGGCCTGGTCTGGGACACGCACAGCACCGGCCGGGTCAAGGTCTGGTTCTCGCAGCCGAAGGCCGTGCTGGAGACCAGCGCGGGCGCGGCCGACAACGTGAACGAGTCCAGCGTCCGGCTGGACTTCCAGGACAAGTACGCCCGCTCGGGCGAGGGTTCGGCCGGTCTCGGCCTGACCCTGCGCAAGGCTCCGCCGGAGAGCAGCCCGGTCTCGAACGTCACGATCGCCCCGAGCTACCAGTACCGCCGCGGCGGCCGGGCGGAGTGGTCGCGCAGCGACAACATCGGTGGCGGTGTCCGGCGTACCGGCCGCGACCAGGACCTGCACACGCTGTACCAGTCCGACATGCTGGTCGAGATCACCGGCTGGCGGTGGGTGCAGGCCGTCGGCAGCATGCGCCTGGTCGAGGTGACCACCCACGTCAAGATCGAGCGGGGGGCGCAGTACCTGCTCGGCGCGATGAACGCCAGGGCGCTGGGCCTGCCCGGTCTGAACCCGCCCGAGGTCGACGTCGAGGTCGTCGAGGTCAAGGCCGAGACGTCGAAAACCGCCGAACCCAAGTTGCTTCCGGCGTCCTTCGTCAACGACGGCCACATCTTCGGCCTGTCCGAGACGGCTGCCCTGTCCGATCCGGGCGCGGTGCTGGCCGAGACCAAGGAGCTGCTGGCCCGTTTCGTGCCGGGCTACCGCGACGCCGGCTGGCGCGAGGTCCCGACCGGCACCACCGTCTCGCTCGACGCCGCCCTCCAGGGCCGGTCGCTGCGGGCGCGGCTGGGCACGGCCCACGGCGCCGGCATCGTCCTGGTGCTGCCGCGTGACCTGCCCGGTCTGCCCTACCGGCAGCTGGTCCAGGTCAAGGTCACGATGACCCAGGGCCCGGCCACGGCCGGCGGCCAGGAGGTCAACGTCGGCCTCGACAACTTCATGCAGAGCTCCGCCCGCCAGGACGCCGGCTCCGGCAGCGGGGTCTCGCGATCCCACGCGGGCGGCATCACCACCGGGTACACCACCGGCAAGTCGCACCGGCCCGGTTTCGGCTTCAGCGGTGGCTACGCGCCCGAGGCCGGCACGTCGCTGACCGAGACCGCGAGCAAGAAGCAGAACTTCCGGATCAAGCCGAAGAACAAGAAGTCGCTGGAGACCCAGCACCCGGTCGTGTTCCGGGTGGAGGTCAGCGTCGCCTACGAGCCGTCGCAGTTCCTCGACGCGGCCAGCTTCGGTCAGGCCTGGCTGACCAGCCCGGCCTGGACCTACGTCAGCACCGTCCCGAGCACGCTCACCCTGCGCACGCCGATGGACCTGGCGGTGACCGGCTCGGGCAGCGGGCACGTGGCGCGCGCGCCCCGGATCTCCTCCGGCCCGCACACCCCGGTCGACCTGCGCGGGCAGATCCCCGAGCAGACCTGGCTGGCCGGCTCGAAGTTCCTGCCGGCCCACTTCCAGGCCCTGCTCAGCGGCGAGACCGCCGGCAGCGCAGCCGCTTTCCGGGCCGTCCCGCCGGGCAGCCCGGTGCAGCAGCGACTGCACCTGCTGGCCAGCGAGGAGGGGGCCTCGGCGAGCGCCCCGAAGATGTACACGGCCGGCGGGCTGACCGTGCCCGGCACCCCGGAGCGCGGCTGGTTCACCGACACCGTGCACCACCTGAACCTGAAGCTGGGGCTGGGCGACCTGGTCGTGCTGAACCCGGTCGACACCACGACCGGCGGGTTCACACCGATCCGGATCGGGACCGAGCACACCACCGAGACCGGCCGGGAGGCCGAGCAGGGCTTCAGCCTGGAGAAGTCGATCGGCCAGGGCGGGGTGTTCCAGTACATCTACACCGAGCTCGCCAAGGGTGCGAACGAGGACAACATCCGCCTCGGCGACGCGCACTCGGCGGGCACCGCGCCGCAGGCCGGGCGGGCGAACGTGCATGCCAAGGGCCAGAGCGCCAATGCCGGGCGGGTCACCGAGGAGACCAGCGAGCTCGACATCCAGGGCTTCCTGTTCCGGGCCACCGCGATCCACGACAGCACGCGGCTGAGCTCCAGCCGGAGGCTGACGAACCAGGGCGACCGGATCCCGACCGGTTCCTCCCGCCTGACCGTGGCCAACGGTGCCTACGTGCTGTTCAGCGAGGCCCAGGCGGTGGAGATCGGCCTGGTCCGGGTCGAGACGGTGGGCGAGGCGAAGGTCTACCGGCTCGGTCCGAACGCCCGCACCGAGGCGCCCGCCACCTGGTCCGGGCTGGTCGCCGACACCCGGTCCGGGATCTCGCTGGACGGCTCGGCGGACTCGGCCCGGCTGGGCGACGCGATGCCCGCCGTCCCGGGCTGGATGACGGTCACCGGCAGCTTCGACAGCGGGACCCAGACGGTCCGGATCGGTTCCGCCACGGCCGGACGCGACCTGGACGCCACGGAGTTCGCCACCTGGCTGTCCGAGCAGCCGAACTGGGGTGGACGCTCGCTGGTGCTGGCCATCGACGGCATCGGCTCGACCGCCGGCCGGACCGAGCAGCAGACCTTCCCCTTCCTGGTGCGGGATCGCCTCGGCGTCGAGGTGCTGGCCCCGACCGGCGACGTCAGCCTGCTGCCGGTCCCCCCGTCCGAGATCGTCGAGAGCGGGCCGCAGGCCACGCTGCGTGTGCTCGCCCCGATGGTGGAGGCCGCGTCCGGCCTGGGGGCGGTCCGGGCGGGCGGGGAGCCCGTGCCGGTGAGCGCCGTGCGGCCGCAGGCCCCGACGTTCGCCTGGTTCGCGGCCGAGCACGGGGTCAGCTCGCGGGACGTCGGGCCGGACCTGGTCGAGGCGCTCGGCACGATGGGCGCCCCGCCGGCGGCGGGCCAGGAACTGAACTGGCTGTCCGCCCGCTACCAGCCCGAGCGCGAAGAGGTCTTCGTGATCGGTGACGACGAGGACCTGGCCGAGCCGGAGTTCACCGGCCCGAAGATCAAGCTGCCCGAGACGGTTCCGGACGCCCTGACCTCGCACGGGATGCGGCCGGTGGACGAGGCCGCGGTGTCGCTGGTGCGGGCCGAGGCCAACCTCCAGCTGGCCCGCCTGGTCCGCGAGGGCACCCCGCCGGTGCTGCGTGACGCCCAGGTCGAGCGCCTGATGGAACGGGTCCGTGAGGCCGGGGCGGTGGTGCGCACCGTGCACGACCTGGCCTGGGAGGTGCTCAAGCAGCACCTGGGCGACCTGCGGATGCTCGGCGGGGCGCGGCCGTTCCGGAACCTGGACGTGCCGTTCTTCGGCGAGAGCCCGGCGGGCCCCAGCAACTACATCGTGTCCAGCGACTACGACAGTTCCAGCGACGTCGCTGGTCCCAGCTACGACGCCGACTCCAGCTACGACGTCGGCTCCAGTGACTACGACGAGTCGGGCAGTGTGGGCGGGAGTCTGACCGGGGCCGATCGCACCCCGACGCAGCCCCGGTTCGGTTTCTCCGCCCCGTTCGGCGAGGACCTGGACTTCTACAGCCGCGAGATCGACGAGGGGGCAGCCACCGTGCTGCCCGGCGCCCTGGCCCCGGCCGGGACCGTCCCGCTGGAGATATCGGCGCTGGCAGCGGGTTTCGTCGCCGGGAACGGGCGGCTGGACTGGTCGCTGTACCAGGAGATGCACGCCGCGGTCGTCGACCGGGTCGGTGGGACATCGCAGATCTCCGACGGTTTCAGCCGGCGCCCGCTGGGCGCGGCCGAGCCCGCGGCCGACCTGTTCGCCGAGAGGATCGGCGGGCGGAAGCTGATCGGCACGGTCGCGGAGGTGCTGGACGGCGTCCGCCCGGTGACCTTCCTCGACACCTTCAGCCGTAGCGCCGACCCGCTGGTCACGGTCGGCTACGGAAAGGACGAGGCAGCCGCGATCTTCGACCGGATCCTGCTCGAGCACCGGGTGCTGCTGGACGAGTCCGGGTCGCACCTCGACCTGGCCCGGGCCAGCGCCCGCACGGTGCGGGCACTTCAGGTCTCGCAGCTGTTCACCGGCCCGAACAGCGAGCTGAACGTCGGCGTGGTGCTGCCGTTCCTCCTGTCGCGCAGCGGTTTCGAGATCGTCGACCTGAGCCGGCTGCGCGACGCCTTCAACGGGCAGACGACGCTGGACGACCTCACCGCCCGGATCCTGGCCGGCGTGCGGATGCCGGAACCGGTTGCGACGACGACGGTCCTCACGTCGTCCACCATTGAGACGACGGACCTCGCCGCGACGCTCGACATCCGGATCACGCCGGCCGCGGACGACTCCGGCCGCCTGGGCATCCAGGCGCCGTCGGCGCCGTCGGCGGCCTTGGTCGCCGCCCTGTCCGAACACCTCTCCCAGGGAGGGGGTTTCCGGCTCGACGGAACCGGTCTGGACCACGCCTCCGCGGCCCGGCTGGCCGGCGAGGCGCCCATCGACCTGCTGTACCGGCCCGACCCGCAGGCGAGTCAGTGGCACCGGGTGGTCAGCGCGGCAGCCGGTGACTTCACCGGTGTCGTGCGGCAGGGGCCGGTCACCCTGGTCGACGGCCAGGCGTGGTGGAAAGACGCTCCGGTGGAAGAGATCCCGGTCAGTGACGCACAGGCGCTCATCGACCTGGTCAACCGCGGCCTGCACGAGATGGGTGTGCGCTGGACCACCGCCCCCCAGTTCGACGTGTTCCGGGTGGACGGCCCGCCCGCCGGCAGCCGCGACCTGACCGACGTGTTCCGCGGCGACCTGGTCGAGGCCGGCAAGCGCTGGCAGCTCCAGGTGATGCGCACCCTGTGGGACGCGGCGCAGCGCGGGACCGGGCAGGAGACCGGGTTCACGCTGCCGGTGCGCCGGGGCCCGAACTTCGAGGACACGATCAGCGTCCGGATCACCCCGGTCTCCCAGTGGTTCGTGGCCGAACTGACGCTGGAGAGCGTGCCGGTGCGGGGCGCGGGCGACTTCGCGCTGACCACCGGCGACCGCCGGACCTGGACCGGGATGGACCCGCGCGCCGAGCAGGAGGACCTGTGGGCGCTGGAGCCCTCGGTCCGGGAGAACCTCCAGGCGCACGACATCAGCCTGCTCGACCTGCGCCGCGACCACCTGGCCGGTGACTTCCCGGTCAGCTTCCGGGACTTCGTCGGTCGTCTGACCACGCGCCTGGCCGACATCGACACCCGGGCGATGACCGAGATCCGGGCTCAGGACGGCCTTCTCGCCCGCTGGAACGCCCAGGCCGAGGGCATGGCGAACCCGTTCACCCGGGACGCCGAGGGGCAGATCTACGCGCGCAACGGCCGGGACGAGCTGGTCCCGGTGACCGGCCCGCTGGTGGACCTCCTCGACGAGGTGCCGGGCCTGCTGGCCAGCGCCTTCCGGATGGGCCTGACGGACCGGCAGATCTACCACCGGCTCAACCTGCTCAGCCACACCCAGGGCGATGCGACCCTGGCCGAGGCGGTCCGGGTGCTGGTCGAGGAGCGGCAGGACGCGCCGCCGCGCTACCACACGATGGTCTGGCACGACGTGGCCGCCGGCCGGCCGATGCCGACCCTGGCCGAGGTGCTGCCGTCGGGCGTGATCGACCGCGCCGTCCGCTCCGGGATGACCACCGACCACCTGGACCAGTTGCTCCAGGTGGCGCACGCGACCAACGGGCTGGGCGACTTCCCGCGCTGGATCACCGAGATCGTCGACGGGCGGCTGCGTGAGCAGGAGCAGCGCCCGCCGAGCCCGGCCCTGACCGAGCCGGTGGCGGACGTCGCCCCGGCCGGCCCGCAGCTGGAGCAGGTGCTGGACCCGCACTGGATCCAGCGCGGCCTGGAGGCCGGGCTGCCGCTGGAGACGATGCACGCCGAGGCCGTGGCCGCCGGGCGGGTCGCCGAGTTCACCGCCGAGGTCTTCCGCGGCATCCAGGAGTTCGACGCCGCCGTGGCGCGCGAGGCCCAGGCGGTCTGGGACAACCACCCGGCACCCGAGCTGGAGCAGGGACTGGAGCCGGTCTTCGGCCGGATGGCCGCCGACGCCGACGGCCTGCGGGCGGAGCGGGTCGCCCGGAGCCTGGCCCGGGAACTCGGTCTGGTGACGCGGCGTCCTCTGCCGTCGGTCACCGACCCCGCCACCCGGATCGCCGGCTCCCTGGGCCTCACCGCGGACGCCTTCGCCGGGATCGAGGGAGAACTCTCCCTCGGGGAGCTGGGCCGGGCCCTGTCCGACCTGGGCCAGGGCAGCCTGGCCTGGATCGTCACCCCGGGACAGGTCACCACGCTGTGGGGCCGCACCGGCCACGAGCCGCTCTGGTGGAACCCGCAGGCCCCGGTCGGGCAGCGGATGCGCCCGCTCTCGCAGCACGCCCCGATCCACGACGACAGCCAGGTCATGCTGGCCCGGCCGGACGGCTCGATCGTGTCGGCCGACGAGGTGCGGGGCCGGTTCACGCCGATCACCGCGGACCTGCTGCGCGCCGAACTCGCCCGCGGGATCAACGGCGGCACCAACTCGGTCTGGTGGCAGGGTCAGGTGGCGGTGGCGGTCGAAACCCTCAGCGCGAACCAGGCTCTCGGCGGCGACCGGGCGGCGCTGGTCGCCGAGGCCCGGCAGCTCGCGACCACCTCCGTCGGCCGGGCCTCCGGCGATCGTGACGGTCTGACGGGCGATTTCAGCCCGCGCAAGGCGCAGCTCCAGAGCCAGGTCGTGCCGGTCCTGGCGGCGGCGACGGTCTCGGCCGCACCGGCCCAGGGCCGGATCACCCACACGCTGACCGGCGAGATCCAGCGTCTGTCCCGGGATCTGGTGCGCGCGCTGGGCCTGCACTCCTCGGCCGACGCTCGGGCCGGCTCCGTGAACGCCGGCGCTTCGGTGAGCTCGCCGGCCGACAGCCGTCAGGTCGGCTCGACCCTGTTGTCGCACGATGCGCTGGTGCGGCGGGCGGACGCGATCGTGGCGCGGGCACAGGCGGACGCCGGGGTGGTCGAGTGCCTGGTCGTGCTGGAGGCGCTGAGCGCCTCGCTGTACCCGCACGGTGTCGCCGGGTCCGGCACGGCCGACGACCTGGCGCTGGCCGGTGCTGCGGCCCGGTCGCGGTTCGGGGCGGGCCCGGGGTGGGTCGCGGCCGGGTCGTGGGACGCGGTGGAGCAGCGGCTGGTCGAAGT